>NZ_JAAMWY010000005.1:0-324548 GCF_011068165.1 Campylobacter sp. CFSAN093233 | reverse complement strand
AGATAAGAAATGTGAAGGGAAATAAAAAGGAGGTGGTTGAGGGACATTATAATATTAATATCAGCGATAAAATGCAAGTATTAAGCGAGAAAGAGATGGATTATAAAAGCAAAGACAATATTCTTTTTACAAGTAATGAATCCATAGGATTTGAAAGTGATAAAAATACAAGCATGGTAGCTGATAACATCACAACTATTCATGAGTTAAAAGCCGATAGCGAAGCGACTATACAGGTAGGAGAAACAATTATTAATGCAAAACCTGATTGTGTTATCATTAAAGCAGGTGGAGTAGAAGTAATTATAGACTCTAATGGACTTGTGGTTAAAGGTGGAGAGCTTAAAGCAGAGTAAAGGATAAACAATAAAAAAACCTTTTTACAAACTTAAAAGATTTTATATACCTTGTGGTGTGCTTATAGCTTTGATTATTTTTATAAGCTTAACTTATCATTTTTTACAACGACCTTTAGAGCTTATCTTTTGGGATAGATATTATTATGAAAAAGAATATCAAAATGCTAAAGATATGTATAAACTATTTAAAAGTAATGAAGAAGAATTTAAAAAAGTTTTTAAAGAGCAAAACTTAAATGAAGAATTAAAAACAAATCAAAAAGAATTGTTAAATTATATGCATCATTTCAAAAGAGATTCTAATTTTATGCAAATTTTAGGTTTGGATAATGCTTATCTTAAAGCTCTTAGAGATAAGACAAGTATATTTGGAAGAAAAAGTGAAAATAATCTTAATTATTTTTATCTTGCTTCTAATAGCACTACTAATTTAGATGAAATGAATAATTTTATAAGCATTATAGATAAATATATCATTTTTATCAATAAAATAGATACATTGCCTGACACTTATACACTCATGAAAATAGCCTTTAACGCTGATTATTTTCTTTTTAATCTCGTCCCATTTGCTTCAAGCCTAGATAAAAACTTTATTTGCTCTATACCGCAAAAAGAACAATTATTAGAAAATATGATAAATTCTTATGAAAAAATGGATTTATTATACAAAACAAAACTAAAAACCGAAATTCAAGAAATGATATACCCAGCGATATATGCAACAAAAAAACTTAATCATTTCATAGATATTGCCAAAGGAAGATTAAATGCATGTGGAAAATAATTTAAGTCCTGAAGATAGACAAGGTATAGAAAATTACCTTATTATTTTAAATACGATAAGTTTTCTAGGCGATTTGAATATAAAATATAACAATCATAATGCAAAGATTAAAAATTATTCTAGTGGTTATTGTAAGTATTATTGTAAAATAGCTTAGATTTTAGGATTATAAATGAAAAAACTTTTTTATAGACTTAATTTTTTATTTAATACAAAATTAAAAAAATTAACTTGGATTGTAGCTATATTATTTATCGGATATAAATTACTTTTTTATACCGAAATTAAAAATGGTTATGTAAAAGTGACTTTACGTCCTATAGTAACACTTAATCAAGAGGGTTATTGCATAAAAGAAGGTAGAAGATTAAGCCAAAATGAATTATTTGAAAGAGCTACTAAAGATTGGCTTGAAAAACTTTATAACCAAGCACATGATCCACTAGTTATGAATGCAGATGGAGATTGGCTTGATATCACTAATTGCTATTATTCAAGCAAAGAAAAAGCAAAGAAAGGTTTAAATTGTCAATTTTACAGCAACGGCAAACAATTTGGTATCGATGATATTGCAAAACAAATTAATCTTAATAAAAGCCAAGAAGAAAATATGCAAAAAATAATGCAAGGCTTTAGCATTGTAAGACCTTTTGAGGAGGAAAAAATTTTAACAGATGATTTAGAGCTTAAATATTCTTTACTCTTACAAGATAGGTTAGGTGATTTTACTTTTATGCCTTATGATATTAGATTTATTGTCGTTGGTGGTGATACTGGTTATTATTCAAAATTTGGTTATTCTGTTTTTGCTTTAATGATACAAAAATATTTTATTGGAAACGACCATGACTTTAAATTTAAAAAAGGCACTGTAGAATATTGGAAAAATAAAGATAATAAAAACAATCATGAATACATATATTATCCCATTACAAATTGTGGCGAAGTTGAAATGCGTTATGACTTTGATCCTCCTGGATTATATTATCAATTATTTCATGATATGCAATGGAGGGATGAATGGCATCGTTAAATTTAAAAGGCGATTATGGAGTAGAAATTTTATCCTATTATCTTTGGGGGCAAAGCACACCGCCAAGTGATTTAGCCAGAAAAGATAACCGTGTGCTTATAGGTAAAGATTATCAAGCAAGAGATGAAAAAGAAATAATCATACAAGCTTCAGCACTTGATTATATGAAATATGTAGATAGATATACCAATGCTACAAATTTTGGGATATTTCAAAATTTTTTCAAAAGTGTTTTTAGTGAAAAAGAACTTGGGGAATTTAAAGATAAAATAGAAAATGAAACATATATTTTAGAATTAGACGATATCATAAAAACTAAGGTATATGGAGGTGTAAATCCGTTTCTTGATGAAGATAATAAGAATAAAGATAAAAGCACTAAAGATAAAGAAAATAATGAAGAAAATAAATACGAAAAATACGATGAAAATAAAATGGCAGTTAGAATAATTCATTATTATTTAGATACAAATTCAGGCAATTATGCTAAAAGAGCTTTTGCTTTTGGAAGCACAAGTATAGCATTTAATAAAGATGTAAAATTTCATATTAGTGCTAAAACTTATGAACCTGTTTGTATTTCCAATCTAAAACTTTATCCTTTAAAGGATAATTTTGATTTTGAAAGTGATAGCAGTCTTGCAGAATTTGTAAATTTCTTTCTAGAAAAGGAATTAGATCCCTTAAAAATAGGTAGAACGGTTAATATTCATTTTATAGATCAAGAAAAGATTACACCTATGGTTATTTATAAAAGAGTATTTCAAATACTTCAAAACCAATCTTTTAATTCTTTAACTCCTTCTATAACTTCACTTCGTGAATATTATAAAACCCGTATCCTGCCATCTGGGGTATTATATTTGCAAGATGACAATACAAACTCTCAAACCAATTTAGAACAGACTATCCTCTACAACAATACAAGTTTTAACAAAATTTCAAAAGAACCCTTAAATAAATCCTCATCCAGTGCTAAAAAACCTTGCTTTATCACTTTATATTTAAAAGATGAACACAATAAACCCATTGCTAATGCTAAAATCATTATCAAAGGTTTTAAACATGATGAAGCTTTAAGAGTAGTTAATCTAAAAAGACGCAGTGATGAAAAGGGTAAAATAAAATTTGATAAAGAAAAGTATTTTAGTGATTGTTATAGCTTTAAAGTAAAGCTTGATGAAAGTGAAGCTTATTTTCCTACTCCTTTACAAAATGCTAAAAGGATATTTAATAATTATACCCATCACAAAGTTGGACTCATACTTAAATTTAAAGCAAAAGGTCATTTAGTTTATGATGGATTTAATCTCTATCATTATAAAGGAAATGAATTAATTAATTCTTATATGGCAAGAAGTGGTACTGCTAAGGCAGATAATGAAAAAAGAAGTAAAAAGCAAATTGCAAATTATTTTTACCAAGATGAAAAAGATACAAGTAAAGGTAAAAAAGCTTATTTTTATTATGATGATGAAAGTATTAAAGATAGATTTGGCACTTTGCCTGAAGGAGAATATTATTTAAAGATTAATGAAATAGCTAAAGATACTAACCCTAGCTTTTTAAAAGATTATCCCTTTGAAATAGGAAAAACTTGGGGAAAATGTTGTGTAAGATTATATACCAATAAAGAATGTTCTAAAACTTTTAAAGAATTAAAAATAAAAGAAAGTAATGAAAAAGAAAATAAAAAAAGCAAAAAAGAACAAAGTATAATAAAAGATAATCTATATCTTTACTCTATCAATGAAAAGGGAGAATTTGGCAATAATGGTAGCATAGGTATGGCACAAGCACAGTTATTAGAGGATTTAAGTAAGCAGGTTAAGTTTGTGCAGAGTGAGGGGGAAAATATAATCTCACTCAAAGTGGCTTACCCTGAAAAAATAGATAATAAAATTATATTTGTAGGAAAAGTTTATGAATAAAACACTAATATTTCATGAAAATTCCCATATTGATTTAAATGCTTCTTTTGCACCAGGGACTTATATAGAATTGCAATTAGAAAAAGAAAGCGATAAAACGCTAAATTGGAGTTATGTAGAGTGCAATAGTGAGAAAAAAATGCGATCTTTGTTGGATGTTGATTGTCGTTCTATTGAGGCTAAAGATCTTAAATTTATAGCGAGTTTTAAAGGTAATATTTGTGGATTTCATTTACCTATAAGTAGAGATAATGAACCAATAAAAGATATAAAAGATTATAAATATTACATCATAGTCTTTGCTTATGATGAAAAAAAGGCTATACCTAGTTTAGAAGATTTTCATATAGTTATAGATATGAGCTTTAGAGTAGGAGTTGGAAGGGATGAGGATGTAAAAGAAAGCAAACTAAGGAATGATTTTAATAGTGATATAATTCAAACAAATTGTATTTTTAGTGTTCTTGAGGCTGTAGAGTTTTTAAAAGCTTGCCAAAGTTTTAAAGAAAAAGCAAAAGAAACAAATAATTATGAATTTTTTAAAAATTATCCCCAACTTGCAGGAAAAATTGCTTATATTTATTATAGATTTGATTTAGCTAATGAAAAATTTATTAAAAGTGTAAGTGATGGAGATAAGTATTTAAAAGAAAGAGAGAAATTTGTTAAAAAATTTATAGATGTTTATTCTGATGAGAAATTTTTTATCATACCAAGCTATAAAGCAAAATTTAGTGAATTTTCAAACAAAAGTGATGAGGAAAAAATTATGTTTTTTCAAGAATTTCTTGAAGATTTGGTAAAAGCTTTTGACATAGAACCACCAATTCCAACTATTTATAAAGAGTTTAAACAATACAATAACGGATCTTATAATAGTGTAGGAAAAAAAGCATTATATTTGAATTTAAAAAACAAAAAAGAACAGATATTATCAACTTTTTTTCACGAATTTAGACATTTTTATATTGATAAAAATAATTCTAAAGAAATAAAAAATCAACATACAGAAAGCATTTTTAAACTCATATATTCTAATGGATATTTTAAATTTGAAAATGTTGTTATGTTTTGGGCGTATGATAAAAAATGCATAATTAGTAATAATTATACAGATTGTGTCGGAGTTAAACCTTATAAATACAGTATATTTTCAGATAAGCCTGCAATTTATTGGTTTTCTCCAAGTGAAAGAGATGCGAGAATAAGCACATTTTATTTTGAAAAATATAGAGGTTGATATGTTAGAAGTAGCCATAAAGAATATATTTAAACATAAAGATTTCTTACAAACCAGAAAAGAACCTTATGCTATTTATTTAGCCATAAATACAAACATAAAAAGTTATAATAATATTTGTCCTAGCGAGAAATATTTTTGGAAATTTAATGATATGAATGAGCTTGAATGCTATAATCCAAAATTTGGCATATATCTTGGTAAAATTGTTTTTGATAAAAAAGGCAACAAACTCATCCCAAAATACATACCCGCTAAATTTGAAAATTTAGAAGAAGAAGTTAAAAAGATAAAAAATCCTTTATGGCTTGCTAATAAAAATCCTAATTATATTAAACCTAAATTTTATGATGGTATGGGTGGGGGTTATTATTTTGAAAGTCCAAATAATTTAGAGTATCAATGTAAAATAGAAAAAGACACTCAAATTTTAAGCCAAGAACAAATCATTTCCTATGTGAAAGAACTTTATAGTAAAAACACAATGATAATAAAAAATTATATTGATGCAATCAATAAAAACCATGGCATAAAACCTTTCGTATTTAGTGATGAAATTTATGATCAATTAGGAGAAGTTGGCATTCTTACAAAAGAACAAGCTAATAATTTTAAAGATAAAAGTTATATTAAAAAAAATCCAATATTGCTTGCTATGCTTGATTATTTAGCAAAACAAAATAAAAAAGATGAAGATTATTTAATCACTTTTGATGATGAGTATTTTTATGCTTATTTGGTTTGGAGTTTAAAAGATTTCTTATTAGAGCTTTCTTATGGTTTGTTTCAAGATGAAACCAAGCTTCTTTTTAATCCTGCAGCTTATATGGATGACACAAAAATATATTATAAAAATTTAAACGAAGAAATAAATAAGCGTTATGAAAAAATATTGCTTGATATGGGATTTGAAGGAGAAAATGGTTATTTTAATGATTATTATGATTATAGCTTTGGCAATAATGGTATTTTTAAATTTAACATATATGATTATTTTGCTTATGATGAAATAGGAGTGCAACCAATTCAACAAAGCCCATATGTTTCTCCTAGAAGCCCTTTTGATAGCCCTAATTTTGTCTATTCTGATGGAAATTATCACGGAGATGCAAAGCTTATCCCTTCTGCTTTAGGAAAGTATTATTTTGAGCTTTCCTATCAGAAAGGAGTTTATATAGAACTTTTACGCCCTTATTATCCAAGTATAAAAGATTTACCAGAAGGTTGGGACAATAAAATGCTAGAAAAAGCTAATTTAAAATAAATATGAGCATCCGTGAATAAACCCTTCTACAAACTTAAAAGATTTTATATACCTTGTGGTATGCTTATAGCTTTGATTATTTTATAAGCTTAACTTATCATTTTTTACAACGACCTTTAGAGCTTATCTTTTGGGATAGATATGATATATCGAAATTATCTATTAATAACGAAGAGAAAAATTTTAAAACAATGAAAACTGTGAATTACTCCTACTTTCGCTAACGCTTAGAAGTAGGAGCTTCCTAACTAAAGCCAAGTATTCTTAGCTAGCTCGAAAGGCTTCTTGTTTATAGCTTACACCTAAATTTTCATATAAAATATTAAAACTTATACAAAAATCTTTCATAAATTGTTTCAGAAGTTAAAGAGTTTGTTTGGTAAATTACATTAAGGGTTTAAGCCGCAGGCTGACCCCCTACGGCTAAATTGTGAAACCCCTGAAAGGAGGTAAACTCAATGAGGCTCATAAAACTCATTCTAGTGGTTATTATACTGCTTTGTTTATTTATAGTCAAGGCATATTAACCAAGCGCCATTTTGGGGAAACTAGAGTGGGTTACCTGCGGTATCAAACAAACTTTTAACCAAGCTTATCTCCTTTATATTGAATTATTTTATTTTTTAATTTATATTTTTCTTGCTTATACTAAAAGATAAGATTCAATTATAAACAAAATGTATTAAGAAGCTAAAGAGTTTGTTTGGTATAATTATAAAAGGTAGATGCCAAAGGGCTGCAACCCTTTAGCGTTAATTTACCGCCCAGAAGGGAGGTGATTAAATTGCTAAACAAAATTATAGTAATAATTATACTACTTTGTATAATTATAGTCAAGTGTTATTAATACTTGATTTCCCATTTTTTAAAGGGGAGCTATAATTTTCCCTTTGGCTTACCAAACAAACTTTTAACTAAACTTCTCTTCTTCTATTGATTTTCTATATTTGAAAAATTTTATTTTTTAAAAAGTATATGTTAAAGTATATGTTTTTTGTATTATTAATTTTTCAAGTATGTTCTTTTGGTTATTTTAACTATAAATCACAGTCCTCTTGAGCGCACCATATTATTTATCTTCTTTAATTTTTCTTTTAGCTAATCCCATATGCTCGTAAGCATCAATTTCTTTTTTGTAAGATCCAGAAATTTTCTTAAGTTCTTTATTTAAGTAACTTACTGTTTGTGCACTTGCATTAATATTTGCAGCCAAAGCAGAAACAAATTCTAGTTTCTTTTTTGCTGCTTCATCTAATTCTTTAGAAGTTTTTGAACCAAGTTTATGTGTCTGCACATAAAGTTTGGCAAGTTCTTTTAATTCAATATCCGTTAGTTTAACATCGGAAGCAGCAATTATCATTTTATCTAAGTCTGTATCAAATTTTTTAGTCTTTTCAGCTACATGCTGCTTTTGGCTAGTTTTTTGCTTTTTAATTGTTTTTTTGCCATCACTTATAATAAGATAAGCAATCACGCCTAAAAACAATAAAAGCGCTAAAGCAGCACAAAAAATAACCAAAAAAATATGGTTCATTTAAAGTTTGCCCACAAAATTTCGCTTCCTTCTTGCAAAAAAAGCTAAAACCACCATCAATGCAAATCCCCAATAAACATAATTAGGAATTTGAGCCGCTTCGCCTGCAGCGTAAGAATGAAGTCCTGTTAAAAAGTAATTTACTCCAAAATAAGTCATAATAATAACCCAATAAGCAAACATACTCCATAAAGCAAACACAAATTGATTACAATATTTTGGAATCATTCTAAGATGCAAAATTGCTGCATAAACCAAAATGCTAACTAAAGCCCAAGTTTCCTTAGAATCCCAACTCCAATATCTCCCCCAACTTTCATTTGCCCAAATTGCTCCTAAAAAATTTCCTACAGTAAGCAAACAAAGTCCAAAAATCATTGCCATTTCATTAATTCTTGTAGCCTCTGTAATATTTCTCAAAATATTAAGATTATATTTTCCATCTTTCTTAAGAAAACACATTAAGAACAATGTAAAGATACCAAGTAAGGCACAAAGTCCTAAAAATCCATAACTAGCAGTAATAACAGATACATGAATACTAAGCCAATAAGAATTAAGCACAGGAACAAGATTTGTAATTTGCGGATTCATTTCGCTTAAATGCGCAACCATTAATACAACACCAGATAAAATAGAAGTTAATGACAAGGCTATAGGACTTTTTCTGGAGAAAAATATACCCGACAAAGACAATGCCCAAGCTATATACACCATACTTTCATAGCCATTACTCCATGGAGCATGACCTGATAAATAAGCACGAAGTCCAAGACCTACTGTATGAATTACAAAAGCTAAAACATTTAAAACATATACCACTTTAAATATAAAAGAGATTTTTAAATTCGGTACGACCATTTTAGAAAAAACAAGAATCAAGAGTAAAAAACCCGCAATTAAATATACAGGAGCGAGTTTAACGAAAATTTCAGCCTTATTAGAAAAAATTTCCATTTCAACCTTGGTTTTACTAGGCATGACTTTATATCCTATTTTTTCTTGATATTCTTTGATAAATTTCAAGCCTTCATCAGCTCTAATCCAATTACCATCTTTAAAAGCATTTTCCACGGCACTAAAATAATTCTGTATTAAAGCCAAAACAATATGCCCTTCATCCCCCTTAAGAGTAGTTACAGCAGAAAAAGGTGCAAACCAAACATTATTTGGATTATTTTGAACAGGAATAAATTTAAATAATTCACCACTAAAAACTAAATTTACAACATTAGCTCTTTCATCTAGTTTTATAATTTCCTTATCAAAAACTCCTCTTGCATTTGGGTTTTTACGATTTGCATTTTCAACATATTTTTGAAGTTTATATCGGTTATTCTCATCAAAGAAATCTTTATAAGAAATATATTTAGCACTAGGAATTTCTAAAATATTTGCAACAGCATCACGAACTGCTTGATTTTGTGGCATTAAAATAAAAGGTTCCATTTGCCATTTATCTACATCAACGAGCATGGAAAGCATAACAGCGTTAGAATTTTGACCCTTATAGCTATCACTTTGATGAATTTTTTCTAAAATTTCTCTTGATAGCGTATCAAAAGGCACCATTCTTCCATCTGCTGATTTTTGAACTATTAAAGTGGCAAGAGCTTTAGCATGATTAGTATTTACCACAGGTAAGGTCGAATTTAAATCTTGAGCAAAAGTCTTTTCAGAACCAAAAGATAACAATAAAATAAAAATAATCACACTTGTATGTTTTAAAGTGTCTTTATTAATTAATCTTGCCAAAGTTCTAAATCTAGAATGTGGATTTAAAAAATTCATAAACATTCCAAGACAAAGCAGAAAATAACCTATATAAGTTGGTATTTTGCCCGGATCTTTATTTACAGATAAAACAGTCCCTTTTTCATCTTGATCATAAGAACTTTGATAAAATCTATAGCCATCATAATCTAAAACATTATTCATAAAAATTCTATAATCAAAATTTTCATTATTATTTTTTACGGTAATTTCACTTGCATAAGAAGCTGGAGACATAGAACCTGGATAACGATCTAATACAAAATCTCTTAAATAAATATCAAAAGGCAATTGTTCATAAGAAAGCGCCCAAGAAATAAAGAATTTTTGATCTGCAAGTTCTATCATAATAGGTTTATTATATTCAAAAATATAAAATTCTTTACTTTCATTTTTATAGCTTAATTCTAATTTTAAAGCATTAGAGCCAGTTAATTCTAAGTTTTTATTCTTATTGCTTAAGGCAAAATCTTTAAAATGCAATAATAAAGAATTTTTCCAATTTTGAGGCTCGCCAAAAGTAGAAATCAACATAGTTCTACCCACTTCTAACCAAGCAGATTTAAACCATAACCAAAAACTTTCATCTTGAGGTCTATTGGAGCCTTCTAAAGCTTCTTGCGCATGCAAAGAAGCAGCTTTAACTACAAAGCTGATATCATTAATTTCATAGAGTCTTCTTTCCTTAGCATTTGCCTTTTCTCCAATTTTAAGGTCTAAATTTTGTCCATCTAGCATACTTAGAAAATGTAAGTTTTCACTTGAACTTAAAGTTAAATTTTCATCAATTTTTACAAAAGGTGCTTTAACATTATCATTCATAAAAGCAAAGTTAACCCCTTCTATATTCTTAACTTCACCTTTTTCAAATTTAACATCAACACCTTGAGATCCTTTTTGAGAAAGCATCAAAACCAATAAAGGATCAGAATTATTATTTTCTTTATAAGTATAATGAGCATTTAAGATTAAATCTTTATATTTTAATACAGCTTGATCATCACCTAAATTAAGTTTTAGTTTAAAAGAATTAGCAAAAGGCAAATTTCCTATATAACGATCATTAACCGCACTATAGCGTTCTCCATCTTTTATAGCAGAAATACGCAAAGAAGTCTTAGAACTTTCTATAAGTGAATTTTGAGTATGCTCTCTAATAGGTAAAATACCTTCAAAACCAGCATATCTTGTCATTGCAGAACCCACTAAAATAAATAAAAAAGAAATATGAAAAATCATTAAAGGTAATTTTTTAAGCCCAAACATTTTATAACGAAACATCCCGCATAGTAAATTAATACCAAGTAAAAGTTGTATATATTCAAACCAAAAAGTATCATAAACCATTGCCCAAGCCGTAGGAGTTCCATAAGCACTTTCAATAAAAGTTGCCAAAGCACAAAAAAGCGCAAAAAGCAAAAACAATACAACCGAAACTCTTAAATCCCCTATGCTTTTTATTATATTTTTCATTCTTTTTCCTTTAAATTTTAAAGCCCTAAATATTTCTTTCTAATCTCATCATCACCTATTAAATTTTTAGCCTCGTTTTCCATTACAATGCGACCATTTTCCAAAACATAAGCATAATCACTTATTTTTAATGCAGAATAAGCATTTTGCTCTACCAAAAGAATAGTTATACCCTCTTCTTTTAAACGCACAATAATATCAAAAACTTCACCCACAATCTTTGGAGCAAGTCCCAAAGAAGGCTCATCCAACATCAAAAGTTTTGGTTCACTCATTAAAGCCCTTGAAATCGCAAGCATTTGCGCTTCCCCTCCACTCAATGTTCCAGCTAAAGCATGCTTTTTACTTGCAAGTCTTGGAAAAAGTTTATACATTTGCTCTCTTAAATGCTCATAATTTTCAGCATTATTAAAAGCACCTATTTTTAAATTTTCCTCTACGCTTAAATTAATAAAAACACGCCTTCCTTCAGGAACTAAAGCTATACCTTTTTGAACTAAAGTATGAGTTAAATGCCTTTTAGTATCATAACCTAAGAAATTAACCTCACCAGTTCTTTTAACTGAGTTTAAAAGCGCATTTAAAGTTGAAGTTTTACCTGCTCCATTTGAACCTATAAGAGAAACAATATGACCTGTTTCCACTTTAAAATCAATCCCTTTAACAGCTTCAATTAATCCATAATAAACATGCAAATCTTTAACTATTAGCATCAAAATCCCCTAAATACGCAGCAATTACTTCTTTATGATTTACAGCATCGCAAAGTTTACCTTCAAAAATTGTTTTTCCATAATCAAGTACCAATACGCGATCACACAATTTATTTACAAATTTCATATCATGTTCTATAAGCAAAACGCTAATTTTATAATCTTTTCGTAATTTAAAAATGAGCTCAGCAAGTTCATCACTCTCAGAGCTATTCATCCCAGCGGCTGGCTCATCAAGCAATAATAATCTTGGTTGAGTAGCCATTGCTCTTGCAATCTCAACTTTTCTTTGTTGTCCATAACTCAAGCTAGTAGCCTTTTCATAGGCAAATTCTGCAATACCAAGTTCTTCTAATATTGCATAAGCCTTCTCTTTAAATACTTGTTCTATTTTTCCAAAACGCCCTAAATGCAAAAAGGCTTCAAAAATATTATATTTCATTTGTTTATTAAAACCAATAAGAACATTTTCAAGCACATTCATGCTTGAAAAAAGCCTAATATTTTGAAATGTTCTAGCTATTCCTAAATGCACAATCTTATGAGGTTTTAAGTGATCAATTCTTTCTCCTAGAAATTCAACCGAACCTGAACTAGGTTTATAGTTACCTGTTATAATATTAAAAAGAGTTGTTTTGCCAGCCCCATTAGGTCCAATTAAAGCAAAAATTTCACCCTCATTGATTTTAAAAGAAGTTTCATTAATAGCCTTAACACTACCAAAACTTTTTGAAATTTGTTTTAATTCCAAAATCATTTTTTGCTCCTTTTAAAACGCTTTTTAATCCCTCTAATCACATCACTCAACTCACAATAACCCATTATGCCTTTTCTTGCAAAAAGCATTACTAAAATCAGAACAATAGAAAAAACAACCATTCTAAGCCCTGGCGTTGATTGGATATCAAGATTTAAAGAATCTATTTTTATATTTAACTCATCTAAAAATCTAAGCCACTCACTTCCACCAATAACCAATATCGCACCTATAATAGCACCTGTAGTAGAACCAAGTCCACCTAAAACAATAATAATCAAAAGCTGAAAAGTAAGTAAAAAATCAAATTGAGTTGGAGATACGGTAGTCAACAGACAAGCTAAAAGTCCGCCACCTACACCTTCTAAAAATGCTGAAGTGCTAAAAGCTAAAGTTTTTATCCAAAAAGTATTTATTCCCATAGCGCTTGCAGCATCTTCATCATCTCTTATAGCCTTCATTGCACGACCATATTTAGAATAAACTATATTTAAAATTAAAATAACCGCTACAATAGCAATACCACCTGTCCAATAGATCGTGGAAAATTGTGGAATATCTACCAGCCCTCTTGAGCCATTAGTAATAGAAGGAAAATTAATAGCAGCTATTTTAATAATTATTCCAAAGCCTAAAGTTACAATAGCCAAATAATCCCCTCTCACGCGAAATACAGCAAAAGCCAAAATCAGGGCAAGTAAAGATGAACAAATTCCAGCCACAATTAAAGCTAGAATAAAGGAATTTGAATGGATAGCTAAAATAAAAGAACTAGGACCATCTAAAAAAAACTGATCATTTTTTGCATCAGCACTTAAAAGAACTAAAGCAGCCGCATAAGCTCCAATCGCAACAAATCCATTGGGTTCTAGTGAAAATTGTCCAGTTACACCATTAATAAGATTGTAACTCACAGCCAAAATAATAAAAATAGCAATTTGATTAACAATGTTTAATCCATAATCCCCAAAAATATAAGGAGAAATGAAAATAAAAATAATTGAAGCAATTAAAAAGATTAAATGTGAAACCTTAATTCTAACCATCATTAAAACCTACTCTTTTCAAAATTTATACCTAAAATTCCCGTAGGCCTAAATAACAATATAAACACCAAAAAAATAAAAGCAAATGCATCTTTAAAGCCTGATAAATCTGGAAAAAAAGCCACAACAACAACTTCAGTAAATCCTATAATAAGTCCACCCAAAACTGCACCTACTACAGAACCTATACCTCCTAAAACTGCAGCAGCAAAAGCTTTTAAACCTATTAAAGTTCCCATAGTAGGTTCAACAGAGTAATAATTTGCAGCCCAAAAAACACCCCCAACTGCTGCCAAAGCTGAACCTAGGGCAAAAACTATAGCAATAATACGATTTGCATCTATACCCATTAAATTTACTGTTTGTATATCAAATGCCAAAGCACGAATAGCTATACCATATTTGCTTTTATACAAAATCCATAACACTGCTATTAAAATAACAAATGTAAGAGCAGGAACCATTAAAGAACCATAAGTTGTTATCACTCCACCAAAATTAACACTTTCCTCAAAATAACTTGGCGGTGTAAAAGTTCTAGGTGTTGAAGTAAAAAGCATATTAAAAAGATTTTGCAAGAAAAAACTAATACCGATTGCTGTAATCAACAATGAAATTCTAGGAGCCTGTCTTAAAGGTTTATAAGCGATTCTATCTGTAGCTATTCCAACACAAGCAGCAAAAATCATTGCTAAAGACAAAGCTCCTAGAAAAGGAACATTTAGATTAGTCATGCAAAAAAGAGCCGCATAAGCACCAACCATCATAATATCGCCGTGAGCAAAATTAATAAGTCTTAACACGCCATAAACCATAGTATAGCCAACAGCAATAAGGGCATACATACTGCCTAAACTAAGTCCATTAACAAGTTGTTGTAAAAATAAAGTAGAATCCATAATCTTTCTATTTTTCCTTTAAGGATTGATAATATCTTTATAATTTTGCTTCTGATTTTTAATTTCTTTAACCACTACAGAACGAGTTGCATTTCCTGTTTGATCAATACTGATAACACCAGAAACGCCTTGATAATTTTTAGTTTGGTGAATTTTTTCATTGACACACTTACTAGTAAGATTTTCAACGCAAGCATTCATAGCATTTAGCATTACAAAATACGCATCAGCACCCATAGCTGAAAAATTTGGAACTTCTTTTGTTCCCTTAGCTTTTTCATAAACACTGATAAATTCTTTGCTTAATTTTGTAGTTGGATTATTAGCATCAAAACTATCTGTGAAAATATAACCCTCGCTTGCATCTCCAGCTAAACTAATAAAAGTTTGATCAGCAACTCCATCTGCAGAACCCATAGGAATATTTAAACCTGCGAGTTTTGATTGTCTTGCAAATAAAGAAGCTTCACTATAATAAAGCGGTAAAAAAATAAATTCTGGATTTAAACTTTTAACTTGAGCTACAATAGCTCTAAAATCTTTATCACCTGAATTAACTCTTAAAATTCTAAGAATTTGACCACCATTAGACTTGTACTGTTTTTCAAAAGCTTTTGCTAAACCTAAGGAATAGTCAGTGCTTTGATCTACTACAATAACAGCACTTTTGTAATTAAGTTTTGAAAAAACATATTTTGCTAAAGATGAACCTTGAAAACTATCCATAAAACATACTCGAGAAGAATATATTTTTTTATCAAGCAATCTATCACCAGTTGCAGCAGGAGCGATCAATGGAATTTTATTATCTTCTGCTACGCGCATAACTTGCAATGTATTAGCAGTAACCATTTCCCCTATAAGGCCTATAACTTTATCTTGAGAAACTAAACGATTTGCTCCACTCGAAGATTCTAATTTATCACCTTTAGTATCAATAATAGCAAGAGAAACCTTATCTCCATTACTTAAAGCTGATTGCATTGAATTTGCAAGTTTAATCCCTTCTAGTGCGCTTTGTCCATATGCTGCAGTAGCTCCGCTAAGCGGTAAAACAACTCCTATTTTGACTTCCGCAGCACTTAAACTTAAACTTAGAATACTTGCTAAAATTAAACTTTTTTTCATTCTCTACCTTTATTTTAGTAATTATGGATTTATAATTGTTTTATAATTTTGTTTTTGATTTTGAATTTCTTTAATCACAACAGAACGAAT
The DNA here is from genome assembly GCF_011068165.1 of Campylobacter sp. CFSAN093233. Lineage (NCBI taxonomy): Bacteria > Pseudomonadati > Campylobacterota > Epsilonproteobacteria > Campylobacterales > Campylobacteraceae > Campylobacter > Campylobacter sp. CFSAN093233. The sequence goes on along the minus strand of NZ_JAAMWY010000005.1, from coordinate 308,521 downwards.
GGCATTACCGCTTTCATCTATGCTAATCACACCACCAACAGCTTGAAAATCTTTAGTTTGATGAATTTTGCTATTAATACATTCGCTGCTAAGATTACCAACGCAAGCATTCATAGCATTTAACATTACAAAATACGCATCAGCCCCCATAGCCGAAAATGCTGGAAGTTCTTTTGTTCCTTTAACTTTCTCATAAGCTGCAACAAAATCTTTTCCTAATTGTGTAGATGGATTGTTATAATCAAAACTATCAGTGAAAATTACTCCATTAACAGCACTTCCGCCAAGATCTATAAAAGTTTGATTGTTAACACCATCTCCTGCTGCTAAAAGTTTATCAAAACCAATTTGTCTTGCTTGTCTCGCAATTAAAGCAGCTTCAGGATGATAAATAGGCATATAAACAAAATCAGGATTTAAACTCTTAAGTTGAGAAACCACAGCTCTAAAATCTTTATCTCCTGAATTAATAACAAGTTTTTTTATAATTTTCCCACCATTATTCTTAAAAGAATTTTCAAAAGCTCTTGCCAAACCTAAAGAATAAACATTGCTTTGATCTATGATGATAACAGCATTTTTAAGTCCTAAATCCTTAGATACATAAGTAGCAAATTTATCTCCTTGAAAACTATCTTTAAAACAAACTCTACTTGCATATTTCTTTTTATCTAGCAATTTATCTCCAGATGCCACTGGAGCTATTAGGGGAATTTTTTTCTCTTCTGCTATAGAAATAGCTTGAATGGTATTTGGAGTTGTAGCTTCACCAATAATCCCAAGGACTTTATCTGTTGCTATTAAACGATTAACTCCATTTGAAGTTTCAAGCTTATCTCCTTTTGTATCTATTGTGATAAGTTTAATAACATCTCCATTTGAAAGTTTTGGCTGTAGCTTATTAGCCAGTTCAATTCCGTTAAAAACATCTTGCCCATAAGCTGCCACAGTTCCAGTTAAAGGTAAAACTACTCCTATATTAATATCCTTAGCATATAAGCAATTTACCATAGTTAAAACACTTAAAGTTAAAGTTAGTTTTTTCATAGTATTCCTTTTAATTATAGTTTTTACATTTTATTTTAGAAATATATTATGTTTTGTTTTTTGCGCAGGTTCTTCTTCAAGAAGATCTTTTACTTGCAAATCAAGCGCAAAATTTCCACCTTTAATATAAGCAATAATATTATCTATATCCTCGTGGCTTAAATTTCTAGCATAAAAAGCCATTTGAGAAGCTGTTGTAGAACTGCTACTATCAAGAGTATAACCTATCAAAGCTCCTTTAATATCCTCAGGAGACATATCTTTTAAAATTCTAGATCCTATAACACTCTTTTCAGCATTATCTCCATGGCAAGTATTGCATTTATTTTGAAAATACAAAGCCTTCGCTTTTTCCATATCATATTGCTTATTTGCATCAAAGGTATAAGTAAAAAATGATTTCAAGTTAATACCAAAAAGCGCAACAACAAATATTGAACTAATAAACAACCAGCGTGCAATCATGATTTTCCTTATTTTATTGTAATTTCTGTTTGTGTTTTATTTTGATATCTATGTGTTTTTTTGTTGTATTTTTTTTCTTTTTTAATATCATAGCGATAACGAACAGTCCCTGAAACTTCTATATCTTTAAAGACTTCATCTAACGGAGCTGCAAAAACAAAATGATTTAAAATCATACCAATTAAAAATATTTTTTTCATTTTTATTCTTTAAACACAAAAAAACGATTATATCAAAAAAAGATAATCCTTGTTAATGACCACCTTTGTGTAAAAAATAAAGTCCTACACAAAGAGCTAAAATCGATCCAGCAAGAAAAGCCATATCCACAGGAGTAGCAAATTTCATCTGTAAAACCCTTTGAAAGAAATTTACCACTAAGACCATAATGATAACTTTTGCAAGCTTGTCTTTTAATTGATCTAAGCTATGCACCTCTAAAACCTTGCTTTGTTTTGTTTGTTTAAATTCTTCTATTTCGCTGATAAAAAGCTCATAAACTCCAAAAGAAAAAATAAACAAAACTAAAGCCATAAGATAAAGATCAACAGCTCCTATAATTAAAGCCACCACATCCTCATGCAAATCCACATTAGAACCTGCATCAAAAAAATAATTATAAGTATAAAATATAACTTTTAAAACATCATAACTTGCAATAAAAAACAATACAAAAGCTCCAATTAAACCAAAAATTACGGGTAAAATTGTAACAATACGACTTCTAACAAGTAAAGATTCAAATATTTTCTCTAACATTTTTTTCCTTATTTATTTTTTAATTCTAACCATTTTTGCGCAATACGCACAGCATTTGTTGCAGCACCTACACGAATTTGATCCGCCACACACCAAAGATGGAGTATTTTTTTATCATACACATCAGCACGAATTCTTCCTACATAAGTTTCATTAGTATCGCTAGTCATTAAGGGCATAGGGTATTTTTTATTTTTAGGATCATCTATGACAATAACACTTGGTGCTTTTTCTAAAATTTCTTTAGCTTTTTTTACATCTATTTCTTTTTCAAAATGCATAGTAATGGCTTCGCTATGACTTCTTAAAACAGGCACTCTTACACAAGTTGCCGAAACTTCTAAATTTTTATGTAAAATTTTTTGAGTTTCATTGACCATTTTAAGTTCTTCTTTAGTGTAATCATTATCCATAAAAACATCAATTTGTGGAATAAGATTAAGTGCCAAAGTATAAGGAAAAGTTTGAGGTTCAAATTCATCAAGTTTAAAAGCAAAAAAACTTTGCATGGCTTCAACCAATTCTTGCATTCCTTCTTTTCCCGCTCCACTTGCAGCCTGATAGGTACTTACATCAACACGCTTTAAATTAAATGCATCATTTAAAGGTTTTAAAACTTGCACCATTTGTATAGTAGAACAATTTGGATTAGCAATAATCCCTGTTTTTTTCCAATCTTTAATATCCTCAGGATTGCATTCAGGAACCACCAAAGGAACATCTTTTTCCATTCTAAAATGACTTGTATTATCAATTACAATAGCACCTGATTCTACTGCAAATTTAGCATATTTTTCACTCACACTTCCACCTGCGCTAAAAAAAGCAATATCAATAGGATTTTCTTTAAATACATTTTCGGTAAGTTCTTTGACTTTATAAGCTTTGCCTTTAAATTCTACTTCACTACCTACACTTTTTGCACTTGCTAAAGGTAAAATACTTTCCACTGGGAAATCAAGTTCATCTAAAACATTTAAAAGCTCTTCCCCAACCGCACCAGTAGCACCCACAATGGCTATTTTTTGTTTTTTTGACATTACTTATCCTTTATTTGATATTTTTTAATTTTTTCATTTAAAATTTTTATATCCATACCTAAAATTTGAGAAGCTTGATCCTTGTCATAATCTACACTTAAAAGAACTTCACAAATCAATTCTTTTTCTAAATTCTTTACATCTTTTTTTATACTTCTAGCTTCTAAGAACAAATCTTCACTTGAAATTTCATCATTTTCACTTAAAATACAAGCTCTTTGTACAACGGATATTAATTCTCTAATATTACCAGGAAAATTATATTCAAGTAAAGCATTTTTAGCTTCTTGACTGAGCTGTTTTTCCTTAAAATCATATTCTTTACAAGTATCTTCTAAAACCTTTTGAGCTATACCTAAAATTTCTTCTTTACGCTCTCTTAAAGGCGGGATATTAATAGGAACAGTGTTTAAACGATAATATAAATCTGAACGAAATTCGCCATTTTTTATTTTTTCATCCAAATTTGCATTAGTTGCACTGATAATTCTTACATCTATTTTGATGCTTTTTGTACTTCCAAGTCGCGTAATTTCTTTTTCTTGCAAAGCTCTTAAAAGTTTGGCTTGAATTTCATAAGGCATTTCGCCAATTTCATCTAAAAATAAAGTGCCCTCATTAGCCATTTCAAAAAGCCCTATTTTAGTTGCATTAGCATCAGTAAAAGCACCTTTTTCAAAACCAAAAAGCTCACTTTCAATCAAATTTGCAGGAATGGCTGCCATATTAATAGCAACAAAAGGCTTATTAGAGCGTTTAGAATGAGTGTGAATATAACGAGAAAATACCTCTTTTCCTACTCCACTCTCTCCAAAAAACATTACAGAGGCATCAGTTTTAGCCGCTTTTTGACTTAAATTTAATGTTTTTTCTAAATTAGGAGAAGTTGAAAAAAAATCTTTATTTTCTTCTTTTTTTTCATTTTTTTTGCTTTTTTTATCGGCTGTTTTTTCTCTTATGATTTTAGCACGCTTAATAGCCTCGACTAAAGTATCAACATCAAAAGGCTTGGTTAAAAAATCTTTTACTCCCAAACGAACCGCTTCTATAGCACGGCTTAAAGTAGCATTTCCTGTCATAATAATAAAATCATATTTATTTTCACAGGCTTTAACAAATTCTATACCATCAATTCCTGGCATATTAATATCTGTAATAATCAAATCTGTATTCTCATCTATTTTTTTTAAAGCTTCAGTAGCAGATTTATAAGATTTAATATTAAATTCTTCATACTCTGCTAATGCAATTTCTAAGGATTTGCGCATATTAATATCATCTTCTACTATGACTAAATTCATCCTAAGCCTTTTAAAAAATTTCTACTATAGTATCCAATTTGCGCTTAATTTTGAATTTACTTTTTTTTAAGATAATAAATTATCGCATTTTGTTCGCCAAATTCCACGGTAAAACGCAAGGGTAAAATTTTAACATAAGTTTCACTTTGAGCACGTAATAAGTCAGTATTAACAATATCCTTAACACTGATTCTAGCCCCTATAAAGCAATCGCTTAACTCATCTTTATGAGAATTTAAAAAATTAAATTTAATTGTTTTTGGCATATTATCATCAATCAATCCTAAAGAAGTTCGAGGTAAAACTTTTAAATCTTGATCACTATAAGAAATTTCACATACCCATTGTTCTTCAACATTTTCGCTTTGCGTCATTGCTAAGGATAAATTTTGATTTTGATGAAAGAGAATGAAATTTTTACTAGAAAGCTCTGCCCAAAAAATAAATTCATCTTGGGCAAAAAGCTTAAAGCTAAGAAAGATTAATAAGCAAACAATTCTTTCCACTTGTCTGCATCGATTTTAAGTTCTAAGTTTACCCTATAAAGCCCTTGATTAAAATTCTGATCAATAATACTTGCATTTTTTATCAAACCATTTACTTGCGCAGTAATAGTTGAACTTCTAAGCATTGCATCTTTTACGGTGTCTTTACCATTCACTTTCACACCATAAAGCTTACTTGCAAGCTGTCTGTAAGCATCTGTAATCGCTGCTCTTTTTGCTAAAGCTAGGGCTTGAGCAGTAGAAACTGTATTCATCGGAGCAATCCCTTCACCAACTGCTGTAAAACTAAGTTCCGTTTCGCTAGCATCTGGAGCCAACATTTTTTCTTCTCTGATAATATCACGCACATCATCTTTATCGACTTTTTGCACGATAACATCTTGAGATGGGGCAGTGCTATTTGCACTTGAATTTTTAGTTGCACTGTTTGCACTTGATACACAACCAGCGAAAATTCCTGCTATTGCTAGCATAAAATAAATTTTTTTCATTTTTACACCTTCAAAATATTGTAATTAGTAAAAAATAAAAAGCAATAAGCGTTCCAACTTTAAACTTATTACAAATCTAAACCAAAGTTTTCATCGCTTAACTCATCCTCATCATTTTCCTCTTTAGGACACTTAGCGATGCTAACCACCTCGTCATTTTCCACATTAACTACAATGACACCACTCGTATTACGCCCTGCTTTTCTAATGCTTTGCATATCAACACGTATCATCTTGCCTGAACTTGTAAGAGCCATCAAATCCATAGTTTCATCTACTATAACTACGCTAATAAGATCTTTGGTTTTTTCTGTAAGTTTCATACAAATTACACCCTTACCACCTCTGCTTTGCAATCTATATTCTCCAGCATTTGTGCGTTTTCCTATACCTTTTGCACTTATGCTTAAAATTTCTTGCTCATCATTTTCTATAACAACTGCACCTACTAATTCGTCATTTTTCTCTTTAAACTTAATAGCCGTCACCCCACGACTTACACGGCCGATTTCACGCACTTTAGCAAGTGGGAATTTGATACACATACCTTTTTTGGTTACTGCAAAGAGCATTTTACCTTGTGTGCTTACACTTTCTTCATTTTCAAGATTTTCATCATCTAAATTTTCAATTTCTTGATTTTCTAAATTTTCTTCACCACCAGTGGCAAAAATTTCATCTTCATCTCTTTGAACAATAATAGCAGTTACCAACTCATCATTTTCATCCAAGTTGATCGCTCTAACTCCCACACTTCTGATATTTTGATATTCACTCAAATTTGTACGCTTTACAATACCATTTTTAGTAAAGAAACATAAAGATTTACTCTCATCAAAATCCGTGGTTGGAATAATAGCCATGATTTTTTCTTCAGCTTGTAAATTAATAAGATTTACCACTGCTTTTCCTTTAGCCGTTCTTGAGCCTTCAGGAATTTTATAAACTTTAAGCCAATAAAGCTGTCCACGATCTGTTACAAACATAAGTGTATCATGTGTATTTGCCGTAAAGAAACTTTCTATAAAATCATCATCATAAGTCGTAACGGCTAATTTTCCTTTTCCGCCTCGTTTTTGCTTTTCATATTGTTTACTAGGCACACGCTTAATATAACCACGATGCGTAATAGTTACAACCATATTTTCATTAGGAATCAAATCTTCAATATCAATATCATCATAATCATCTTCAATTTGAGTAATACGTGGCACATCAAATTTACTTCTAATTTCTTTTAATTCATCGCGAATTAAATTTTCAAGCAAGGTTTCACTTTTTAAAATTTCTTCAAGTCTTGCAATTTCTTTCATTAATTCTGCAAGTTCATTTTCGATTTTTTCTCTTTCAAGTCCTGTTAAACGACCAAGTTTCATATCTAAAATAGCATTGGCTTGAAGCTCACTAAGACCAAATTTAGCTACCAAAGAATCTCTTGCGGTATTATTATCAGAACTATTTTTAATTAAAGCAATCACTTCATCTATATTATCAAGTGCAATTTTAAGACCTTCTAAAATATGAGCTCTTGCTCTTGCCTTTTGAAGTTCAAAAATCGTTCTTCTAATAATAACTGTTTTTCTATGGGTTAAGAAAAGATTTAAAAGTTCTAACAAAGAGAAAATTTTAGGTTCTTTATTGTGAATTGCCAACATAATCACACCAAAAGTACTTTCCATAGTAGTAGATTTAAATAGATTGTTTAAAACAATTTCACTCATAGCCTCACGTTTAAGCTCTATAACAACGCGGATTCCTTCTTTATTGCTCTCATCTCTTACTTCAGATATTCCTTCAATTTGCTTTTCTTTAACAAGCTCTGCAATCTGCTCTATAAGCCTAGCTTTATTGGTTTGATAAGGAAGCTCATCTATAACAATAACATCTTTATTTGTCTTTTTTTCAATATGAGTTTTAGCGCGCACTTTCACGCGACCACGCCCTGTGCGATAAGCTTCTATAATACCTTTTTTACCATAAATTATTCCACCTGTTGGAAAATCTGGACCTTTGATAAACTGCATAATCTCTTCTAAGCTTGCATCTTTACTATCAAGCAAATATAAAAGTCCATCTATCAACTCATTTAAACTATGAGGTGGGATGTTTGTCGCCATACCTACAGCTATACCACTTGAACCATTTAATAATAAATTTGGAACCCTAGAAGGTAAGACATCAGGTTCACTTTCTGAACCATCATAATTTGGAACAAAATCGACCGTATCTTTATCTATATCTTTTAAAAGCTCATGAGAAAGTTTACTCATTTTTGCTTCAGTATAACGCATCGCAGCAGCGCTATCACCATCTATAGATCCAAAGTTGCCTTGTCCTGTAATACTTGGATATCTCATAGAAAAATCTTGAGCCATTCTAACCAAAGCATCATAAACTGCTATATCTCCATGTGGATGATAACGACCTATAACAGCACCCACTATACGGGCTGATTTGACAAAATCTGTTCTACTTTTTGCCTCATCATTTTGCATAGCATATAAAATTCTTCTATGAACAGGCTTTAAACCATCTCTTGCGTCAGGCAAAGCACGACCTATAATAACACTCATAGAATAGTCTAAGTAACTACCTTTTATAGAATTTTCTATATCTACAAGTTCAATATCAGAATCTTTGCTAAAAATATTCTCCATAAAAATCCTTCTATTAGTTCAAAGTTTTGATTATAGCATATTAAACTTTTGCATCAGCTAAAACAAGAGCAAAAAGTACAGAAATTTTATTTTCTTCTAAAACTTTTTTAGCTTCCAAAAGGCTAGAACCAGTCGTTACAATATCATCTACTAAAATTACAGGTTCGTGAATGGTTTTTAAGAGTTTGTAATTTCTTTTATGTTTTTGACGAAATTCTAAACTTTTTCCAGAATATTTAATATGATTTTGTGCTTTTAAAACATTAAAAACAGGTTTTACAAATTTTGTTTTAAGATATCTAGCTAAAATAGCAGAATGCGAATAAAGCATATCTTCAACCTTATCATCTAAAGCTATAACATTAATTGTCATTCTAGGATCAAAAAAATCTTTAAATTTTGCAAAACTTAATTTAGCAAGCATTTTATAAACAAAATAACCATAAAAATAATGTTTAGAGTGAAGCAAGTGTTGTATTTCATGGTATTTATAAAAAGAATAGACTTTGAAATTATTATCAAGCTTTCTTACATTTAAGGAAAATTCAGAAAGCTCTAGCTCGCATAATTCACAAAAGCAAAGCAGAGCAAAAGCTCCGCAATTTATACACCTCAAAGTTCAGAGATTAAACTAGCTGCTTTATTTGCCATTTGTTTTATTAACAAATGAGTATAAAAAGTTGTTTCTTTTAAATCATCAAAACCTTGTACATCTTGCTTGGTACGGATTGTAAATTTCTTATTTTTATTTATATCACTAACTTGTAAAACTCCTACTAGTTTTGAATGTAATCCTATAGCATCTTGAGTTGCTCCATAAGATATAAATTCTAAATCAATCTTACTCACATAAGGTGAATTTTGATCGTTATTGTCAAGCACAACTATTCCTCTAGCTTCAAGTTCTTGTTTTAAATAAGTATAAAATACCGCATTAAAATTCACATCAACAAATAACTTTTTCCCTTTAGCATTTAAAACCTTTTGCCCTTCTTTTAAATCATAAAATCTATGTAAATAAACCTTTTTCAAAGCAATACCAGTGTCTAAAGTGCGTTTATTGGCACAACATTGAATTCCAACATCGCTAATATATAAAAGCCCTTTAATCTTTGCTTCAAAACCACCAGGACTTTCACAAGAACTGCATTGAGAATTTTTAGAAATTTGATTAACTTGAGCAAAAGTATCTTGTTTAGTTGCACAAGCACTCAAAAATAAAATAGGCACTATAAAAATCAAAAATTTTTTAAACATTTTTTCTCCTTAGAAAATTATTTTAAAATTGTATTAAAAATACAAGCAAATTTCAAGCCAAGTTTTAAATTTATCATCAATCTATCTTTAAAACACTCAAAAAAGCCTCTTGAGGTAAATTTACCTTACCTATAGCTTTCATTCTTTTTTTACCTTCTTTTTGCTTTTCTAAAAGCTTTCTTTTTCTAGTAATATCCCCACCATAACATTTTGCTGTCACATTTTTACCCATGGATTTAACAGTTTCTCTTGCGATGATTTTATTTCCAATACTTGCTTGAATGGCCACTTCAAAAAGCTGTCTAGGAACTATTTCTTTCATAGCACTAACAAGTTCTCTTCCTTTACTTTGCGCTTTTTCATTAGGCACGATAATGCTTAGCGCATCAACATTTTCACCCGCTACCTTAATATCAAGTTTTACCAAATCCCCTACTCTAAATTCTATAGGCTCATAATCAAAACTCGCATAACCTTTTGTTAAGGACTTTAATTTATCATAAAAATCCATCACAATCTCATTTAAAGGCACATCATATTCTAGCAAAACACGCTCAGGTGTGATATAGTCCATTTTAACCTGTACTCCTCTTTTGCGATTTAAAAGAGTGATTAAATTCCCTAAAAATTCACTTGGAGTAATGATAGTAGCTTTAACATAAGGCTCTTTTATATGATCGATTTTATTAACAGGAGGAAGCTCGCTAGGATTTTGAATTTTAATAAACTCTCCATCGGTTTGATAAATTTCATAAGTCACAGTTGGAGCTGTAGCAATCAAATCAAGATTAAATTCTCTCTCAAGCCTTTCTTTGATAACTTCCATATGTAAAAGCCCTAAAAATCCTACCCTAAAACCAAAGCCTAAGGCCAAAGAAGTTTCAGGCTCATAAGTAATAGAACTATCATTAAGCTTTAATTTATCCAAAGCATCTCTTAAATCTTCAAATTTATCCGTTTCTATGGGATAAAGTCCCGCAAATACAAAAGCTTTAGCCTTTTCAAAACCACCTATGGCTTCTTTAGCTTTGTTTTTTACCAAAGTGATGGTATCGCCTACTTGTACATCACCTACGGTTTTAAGCCCTAAAACCACCACACCTACTTCGCCTGATTGTAAAGATTGAGTTTTAATTGGACTTAAAGGGTGGGGATAAAAAAGATCTTGAACTATATGTTTTTTATCCGTACTCATGACTAAAACTTCATCGTTTTTAGCAATACTTCCTTCATAAATCCTAACCAAAGCCAAAGCACCCAAATAATTATCAAACCAAGAATCATAAATTAAAGCCTTAGTAGGAGCTTCATCATCTGTTTTTGGTGCAGGGATTTTAGTAATAATTGTTTCTATAAGCTCTTTTATACCCACTCCTGTTTTTGCACTCACACAAATTGCATCTTTGCAATCTATACCTATAATATGCTCGATTTCATGCTTTACTTTCTCAACATCAGCATTAGGTAAATCGATTTTATTAATCACAGGAATGATTTCAAGATTATTTTCAAGCGCTATATAAACATTAGCTATAGTCTGTGCTTCAACACCTTGAGAAGCATCTACTACAAGCAAAGCTCCTTCACAACTTGCCAAAGAACGACTCACTTCATAAGAAAAATCCACATGGCCAGGAGTATCAATAAGATTTAAAACAAAATTTTCATTATTAAATTTATAATTTAAACGCACTGATTGTGCTTTTATGGTGATACCACGCTCTTTTTCTATATCCATAGTATCCATAACTTGTGAACTCATCTGCCTATCGCTAATAGCACCACACTCACTAATAATCCTATCTGCAAGAGTAGATTTTCCATGATCTATATGAGCTATAATAGAAAAATTTCTAATATTTTTTACCGACAAAATTTCATCCTAAATATAAAATTTTAAAGCTAGGATTTTAACAAAATTTATGTTTAAAACAAATAAATTTTATTTTATATAAAAAACTTCAATTGAAATTTATATAAAGTATATTAAAATATCAAAATGTTTAAAAAATATTTAAAATCAGCTATATTTTTAGCTCTTTATCCCTTAGCAATGTTAGCTTCTAATTTGCACGAATTTATAGCACTAAGTCAAAATAATGAATCCTATCTCATTAAGCAAATGCAAAGCGAACAAGCAAATTTAGACAAAGAACAAGCTTTTAGAAATTACCTACCCTCTCTTAGTCTAAGCTCAGCTTATGTAGCCAACAATAAAGATCGCTTCATTATCGATCCACAAGAAAGTTTATTTGCTAAAGTTTCTCTTAATTTTTTGCTTTTTGATGGAGGTGCTAGAGAGGCTAATTTAAGAGTTTTAGAAAGCAGAGAAAAATTAAGCCTTTTAGACAAAGAACAAAATAAAAATTACCTTGCCCTAAATGCAATCACACTTTATTTTAACACCTTAAGTCTTGAAAAAATTTTACTAGCCAATCAACAAAAAGTATCTTTTTTAAAATCAACTTTTGAAAGATTGCAAAAATTTTACGACGCAGGACTTAGCCCTAAAGATGAACTTGAAAGCATTAAGGCTAAATACCATTTAAGCTTATTAGAGCTCAGTCAAAATGAATTAAAACTTGCCAATATACAAAAAGAGATTAAAATTTTAAGCGATACAGATTTTAAAGTGCAAGGGAATGCTTTTTTAGAAAATCCGCAACAAGAAAAAAGTCAAAACTATGAAGTAATGATAGCTAAAGAACAAATCAATCTTGCTAAAGAAAGTGTAAATTTGGCAAAAGCTGAATATTTTCCAAAATTTTATATTCAAGATAATTTTAACTTTTATAAAAACAATTATAATCCAAAAGTTCCAGCTCCTTTTGCAAATTTAGCGGATCAATTCTTAGAAAAATATTCTCAAGGTAATCAATTTATTTTAGGTATGGAATGGAAAATTTTTGATTTCAATGCAAGGGCTAAAGAAATTGAAAAAGAGCGTTTAAATGTTCAAATAGCCAATGCAAATGCAAGATTTAGCGAGAGAAAAAATAAAGAAGAATTAAATTATTTAGACAAAAGTTTAAAAGTTTTACAAGAACAAATTTTAGCTCTTAATCTTAGCTTAAATGCTGCAAATTTAGCTTTTGAAAGTGTAGATAAAAAATACCAAGCAGGACTTGTTTCTTATGTAGAATATCTTCAAGCTTTAGAGGCTAAATTTAAAGCACAAAGCGATTTAGAGCTTGCTAAAAATGAATTTGAAATTACTAAAGCAAATTATTATTTTAATGCGGGTATAGATCTTAATTCAAAGGTTAAAGAATGAAAAAAATTCTATTTTTACTTCTTGTTTTTAATTGCGCCTTTGGCGAAGAAATTTACGCAAGTTTCAATGTAGAAGCATCAAAACAAAGCAAACTTGCCCTTGAAAGCATAGGTTTGGTTCAAAAAATTCCTGTAGAAATTGGACAAAAAGTCAGCAAAGGAGAACTTTTACTTGCTCTTGATCAAGAAAGTGAAAAAATAGCTCTTCAAAATGCTCAAAATTCTTATCAACTTGCCCTTGTAGAATACGAAAATACCAAAAGTAGGATGCAAAAAATCAAAGCTGTAGAAAATGTTATAGACAAACAAAGCTATGAAGATATGAAAGCTAAGTTTGATGCTGCTAATTTAAATTTAAACAGAGCAAAAATCAATATAGCTTATTATAAAAATATCATGGCAAAAAAAGAATTACGCGCACCTTATGATGCTATTATCGCAAACAAATTTATACAAGTGGGCGAAGGAGTAGGAGGAGTAGCTCAACCTTTAATAGAAATTTTTTCCTATCCACAAAGCAAACTGATTTTAAGTTTTGATGAAAAATATAAAGATAAAGTTAGATTAGGCGATGATTTCTTTTATAAAATCGATCAAAATGGTACAGAATTGAAAGGAAAAATCAGCCTTATTTATCCAAGTATAGAAGTAAAAACAAGAAAAATTTATGCTGAAGTGCAAACTACAAATCTAACACCAGGGCTTTTTGGTGAAGGTAGAATCATCACTAAAGATTAAAAATGTTTAAACTAGCTATAAACCGACCTATTACCGTGCTAATGTTTTTCTTAGCTCTTATGATTTTTGGGCTAATCTCTGCTTTTAGCATGAGTGTAAATTTATTTCCTAATGTTTCCATACCTCTTATAAAAATCACAAGCAAGATAAATGGGGATTTAAATTTCGTAGAATCAAAAGTCACTAAAGAAATAGAAAATGCTTTAAGTGAAATCGATGGAGTAAAGACCATAACCTCAGCTGCATATGATAATTTTAGTGTAAGTGTAGTCGAGTTTAAACTGGGTAAAAATCTTGAAGTAGCTGCCAATGATGTGCGTGATAAAATAGGAACTTTAAGCCTACCTTCTAAGCCTGAAATTGAAAAAATCAGTTCAGATTCTGGTTCTGCTATTTCACTTTTTCTATATTCTAAAGATAAATTACAACTCATGCGTGAAATCAATGACAAAATAAAACCTTTTTTGCAAAGAGTTGAAGGAGTAGGTAAAATCGAAGCTAAGGGGTTTTTAGAACCCCAAATTCGCATAGAATTAAAACCAAACGAACTTAGAAAATACAATCTTAACGCCCTTGATATAGCAAATATCATCAAAAGTCAAAATTTTAAACAAGCCCTAGGCGAACTTAACAACAATCAAGATAACTATATCATCAAAGGCTATTTTGAAGCCACAAATTTAGAAGAACTTAGCAATCTTCGCATAAAAACAGGAGTATTTTTAAGTGATATTGCTAATATTTCAAGCCTTTATGAAGATGAAAAACAAAGTGCTTTATACGAAGGTAAAGAAGGGGTGCTTTTAGAACTTGGAAAAATCACAAATTATAACACCCTTGAAATGATTAAAAATGTCAAAAATGCCTTGCCTATTTTAGAAAAACAAATTCCAAAAGATATAAGCATTAATATGCTTTATGATAAAAGCTTAAATATCCACAAGCACCTTTCTCAAGTGATTTTTGATATGGTTTTGGGGATTTTTCTAACCCTTGTTATCGTGTTTTTATTTTTAAGAAATTTAAGTGCAACTCTCATTGCTTGCATAGCTATACCTACTTCTATCATTTCAACTTTTTTTATTATCGATCTTTTAGGCTATGATTTAAACCGCTTAACTTTTATAGCTTTAACCTTAAGCATAGGAATTTTTATCGATGATGCTATAGTAGTGATTGAAAATATTGCTAAAAAACTAAAAACTTATCCGCCTTTACAAGCTGCTTTTTTGGGTATCAATGAAATAGGTTTTAGCGTTTTAAGCATAAGTATAGTTTTACTTTGTGTTTTTATCCCTATTTCTTATATGAACTCTATATCAGGGCTTTTTTTCAATGCCTTAGGCATAAGCGTTGCAAGTGGGATAGTTATAAGCTTTTTGGTTTCTGTATTTTTAATACCTAGTATTGGGGCAAGATTTTTAAATCCAAAAGAAAACAAGTTTTATGAAAAAACAGAAGCTTTTTTTGAAAAAATAGAGCAAAAGTATGAAAATTTACTCTATAAAATTTTACAAAATAAAGTAAAATTTATCCTAGCCACTCTTGTTTTTATAGGGCTTTCTTTTGCTTTAGCCACTCGCATAGGGCTTGATTTTTTACCTATGGAAGATGATAGTGAAATTCAAGTTTTGCTTGAAAGCAAAAAGGATTTAAGTTTAGAAGCCATGAAAGAAAAAAGTTTAAATTTGCTTGGAAAAATCAAAAATGATAGCAATGTCAAATACGCTTTTTTACTTGTAGGCTATGATGATGCCAAAGATGCTACAAAGGCTAAAATTTATGTTAAACTTAAAAATTTAGACGAAAGAAATTTAAGACAAAGTGCCATAGTAAGTTTATATCGTCAAAAATTTCAAGATGAAAGTTTAAAAATCAAAATTTTAGAACTTCCAAAGATAGAGGGTGCAGGCATTGATGATCCCGTGCAATTTTTAATCTTAGGAGATGATTTAAACACTCTAAAAGAAGCTGCTTCTCAGGCAAAAGAAATTTTAGGCACTAATGCGCGCATTGTAGATATAAGCGATAATGCTAATGCTACAAAAGATGAAGTAGCCTTACACATCAACAAAGAAAAAGCCAAACTTTTAGATGTCAATCCTCAATATATCGCTGGGGTTTTAGGGTATTCTTTCTCGCAACTTAGCGTAGGAAGCATGGATAGAGGCAATTCAAAAGATGATATTATCCTAAGTTTTGCTCCAGAATTTAAAAAAAACATAGAAGCTTTAAAGCGCATTAGCATTAAAAACAACCAAGGTATAAATTTAGAACTTTCAAGCGTGGTGGATTTTATATACAGTAAAGATTTAAAAACTATCAATCGTTACAATAAAAACCGCTCTGTGAAAATCACAGCTGGAGTGAATGATCTTTCCTTAGGAGCGGTGCAAAAACTTTTACTAGATAATATGGATAAAATTTTAAATAACAATCCAAGTCTTAGCTATGCTTTTTCAGGCTTTATCAATCTTTTAGGTGAAACCGTGCAAGGTTTTGCTATGGCAGTAGCACTTGCTTTTGTTTTAATTTATCTTGTTTTAGCCGCACTTTATGAAAGTTTTATTCTGCCTTTAATCATCATGATAACCATGCCTTTAGCCTTTGGCGGAGCTTCTATAGGGCTTTTTATCACAGGGCATAATTTTTCACTTTTTGTACTTATTGCCATCATCTTACTTTTTGGTATGGTGGGGAAAAATGCTATTTTACTCGTAGATGTAGCTAATAAAAAATGCCATGAAGGTTTAGATCCCGATAAAGCTCTTTTAATCGCTGGAAAATCACGCTTAAGGGCTATATTGATGACAACTTTTGCTATGATTTTTGCTATGCTCCCACTTGCTCTTTCAAGGGGTGCGGGCTATGAAGCTAATTCTCCTATGGCAATAGCCATTATCTTTGGACTTATAAGTTCGACTTTGCTTACCTTACTCGTAGTACCTGCACTTTTTAAATTTTGTTTTAAACTAGATAGCAAATTAAGAAAAATTTATGAGAGAGAAAAATTAAATTAACCAAAATGATTAATTTAATTTTTTTAAGTATTATTCTTATAAAGTGCTTTTAAGTTATCATAGGCGATTTGTATTTTTTCAAACTGTTCTCTTGCGTAAGCTTTTTCTATTGCACTTTTTCCTTGATGAAAATCAGGATGATAAAGTTTTACCAAAATCAAATATTTTTGTCTGATTTCACTAAGATCATTTTGCGGAGTGCATTCTAAAGTATTAAAATAATTACTAAAAAGCTTAGCTAAAGCATTAAATTTCCATTTCATATTTTCTTTATTGTGAATATTTTGGCGAAATTTTTTATACTCTTCGCGGTCAACTTCAAAATTCACGCAATATTTTAAATGCTCGCTCTCATCTGCAAAAGCTTCAAAAAGTTCAAGGGTATTCTCGTTTTTATATTCTAAAATTAGAATATTTGTCATTTCATTATATTCTATATTATGATCTTGAAAATAATTTCTTATATAAGTAATAAATAATTTTTCATTAGAGCTTAACTTCATCAAAATTCTACCCGCAACAAAATCAATCTTGATAAACAACATAGGCTTAAGCATATTATTTTGCTCAAAAATTAATCTAAAAGTTTTAAAATGAGCATCTTGTAAATTCTCTATACCTTCATTTGTGCTTTTACGATATTTTTGATCTAAAACTTTTAAGAAATAACGGCGCTGTGGAATTTCATTTTCTTCAAAAAAAGAAAAAATTTTATTTTTTCGTCCTATAACCTTTGTGAAATTTTTGGTAATCAAGTCTTTAAAATACTGAAATACGCTAATATCATCTGTATTAACATTGATAGTTTCTAAAGTTTGCACGATTTGCATCTATTTCTCCCATAAAACCTCATTTTCAAAAAGCTCTTTAGTGCCTTTTAAAATTTCATTGGGTGTATAATCGGCTTTATAAGATAAAGATTGACACTTTTTTACAAAATACCCAAGATAAATATAATCTAAGTTCATTTTTTTAGCTATTTGTATTTCATTGAGCAAAGAAAATTTACCCAAAGAAAAATACGAAAAATCAGGATCATAAAAACAATAAATGCTTGAAATTCCATCCTCTAAAATATCAATCAAATCAACACAAACGAGCTTATCTTCTATATAAAATGCAAGCTCATATCCAAAATTCATAAAACCATCGACATAAAGATTATAATACTGTTTAAAGCTTAAATCATAACGCTTCCAGTTCTTTTTTTCTTCCATAAAACGATGGTATTTATCATATAAAAACAAATGTTCATTGCTTAAATTGGGCGTTCTAAGTATAACTTTGGTGTTAATATTTTTATTTACAACCCTTCTTTCACTTCTTGAAAAATTATATTCATTAACTAAAATTCTAAGACTTAAACATTCATCACAATCTTTACAAATAGGGCGTGAAAAATACCTACCAAAACGACGCCAACCTCGTTTTATTAGCTCATTATTGATTTCTTTAGGGCAATTTTCAATGTATTTATACTCTATTCTTGAACGTTTATCCTTTAAGTAAGGACACTGATCTTCAAGAGTACAAAAACCAATCTCAAGCATTAAATTTTCTTAATATCTGTATTTTTGATAAATTCGGAAAATTCATCCTGTAGTTTTTCTTGCTTTAAGAAAATTTCTTGCATTTCCTTATCTATGTTTGTTTCTTGATTTTTTTCGCGAATATCTTTAGCTAGTTTTTCTAAATTTTTTACACTTGCACCACTCTTGCTTGATTTCTTCGCTAATTTTGAAGTATTGGTGTTAGCTTGCATTTCTTTTTTAATACTTTTAAGACTGTCTAAAAAATCCATCTATTATTCCCTACTTTCTCGTATTTTTTTAAGCGTAGCAGCTATTGCAGCTATAACTTCTTCTTTATTTTCTTGATGACGATCTTCTGTTTTTTCTAATAATTCTTGCATATGTGTTTCTATGAAAGAGGTGTCTAAATACCCCCTTCTAAATTCTCTTGTTTTTGTAATGGCAATTAAAAATGGTATTGTTGTTCTAATATCATCAATCACAAATTCCTTCAAAGCACGCTCAAGTTTATTAACCGCTAAATCATAACTTGTTGCTTTAATAATAAGCTTTGCAAGCATGGAATCATAATAAGGCGGCACAGTATAGTCTTTATAAATATGACTATCAACCCTAACAGATGGTCCAAGAGCTGGGTAGTATTCTCCTATTTTTCCAGGACTTGGAATAAAATTTTTCCATACATTTTCAGCAGTAATTCTAGCTTCAATAGCAAAACCCCTAGGTTTAATATCGCTTTGTTCTAAGTCCAAAATTTCTCCTGCTGCAATACGAATTTGTCTTACAATAAGATCAATACCTGTAATTTCTTCAGTAATTGGATGCTCAACTTGAATTCTTGTATTCATTTCCATAAAATAAAAGCGATTATAATCATCAAGCAAAAACTCTATAGTTCCAGCATTTGTATAACCTACAGCCTTAGCAGCTGCCACAGCTGTAACACCCATGGTTTTTCTAAGATTATCTGAAATTCCAGGGCAAGGTGCTATCTCAATTACCTTTTGATGTCTTCTTTGAATAGAACAATCCCTTTCACAAAGATGGATAATATTTCCGTAGTTATCTCCTAAAATTTGAAATTCTATATGTCTGGGATTAACTACATATTTTTCCATAAATACTTCATCATTATTAAAGTATGTTAAAGCTTCTCTTTTGCAAGATTCAAAGGCATTTTCAAGATCTTGTTCTTTATGAACAACGCGAATTCCGCGTCCACCTCCACCACCTGAAGCTTTTAAAATAACAGGATAACCAATCTTCTCAGCAAAAATTTTAATTTCTTCCATGCTATAGGAATTTAATTTTTCAGTCCCTGGAACAATAGGTATGCCATTTTTAGCCATTAACTTACGAGCGATATTTTTATTTCCCATCTTATGGATTACTTCAGATTTTGGACCTATAAAAATAATTCCAGCATCTTCACAAGCCTTAGCAAATTCGTAATTCTCACTTAAAAATCCATAACCAGGATGGATCGCATCAGCACCACAAGCCTTAGCAATCTCGACAATACGAGCAACATCTAAATATCCTCTTATAGCATCCGTTCCTATGCGATAAGCCTCATCTGCGATTTTTACATGCAAACATTCACGATCAGGCTCTGTAAAAACTGCAACACTTTTAATATGTAAATCTCTACAAGCACGGATTACTCTAACAGCTATTTCAGCTCTATTTGCTATGAGAATTTTATGGATTTGATTCATAATTTGCCTTTTTTGTTATATTTTTATTGTTAATTTTAGCAAATTTTCCTTACAAAAACTTAGCAAAAAATTTAATTTATTTTAGTTATAATAAAACTTTTTAAAATTTTAATTCCAATAAAGAAAAGTTATAATTATAATGGTTGCTGATAAAAGATTATTTTATTTAAGTTGTATTTTAATCACCATAGGAATAGTATTTTCATACTCTCTTACAGCTTTTACTGTTCTTTTTCTTGACTATAGCGAGTTTCATTTTTTTATTCGTCAGCTTTTTTTTGGAATTAGTGGCATACTTATAATGTTTTTTATTTCTCGATTGGACCCTGATAAAGCACTTTCTAAAAAAATTATTTTAGCTATTTTGATTATTTCTTTTATCTTTATCATCATTTTGCCATTTTTACCTTCTGCATTAGCAACAGCTAGCGGAGGAGCTAAACGCTGGATACGCTTAGGCCCACTCTCTATCTCTCCTGTGGAATTTTTTAAAATAGGATTGATTTATTTTTTAGCATGGAGCTATACAAGGCGTATTGATGATAGTAAAAAAGCTATCAGACACGAGGCTTTAATTCTTCTGCCTTATTGTATCTTAGCTTCTATAGTTATAGGATATATTTATATCACTCAAAACGATTTAGGACAAAGTGTAATTTCTTTCTTTTTGATTCTAGCTTTAGCTTTTTTTGCAGGAGCTAGTAAAAGACTTTTTGCTTTTGGAACTTTAATCATTATGATGATAGGTATAATGGTAATTTTTAGTAACCAAAGAAGAATTCAAAGAATCGCTTCTTGGTGGGGGAATATACAAGATGCTTTTTTACCTATGCTTCCTGATTGGCTGGCAAATGCTTTAAGAGTAAGTAGCAACAGCGAGCCTTATCAAATTTCACACTCTTTAAATGCTATAGCCCATGGAGGAATGTTTGGCGAAGGCCTAGGACTTGGAACTTTTAAATTAGGCTTTTTAAGTGAAGTGCATACTGACTTTGTTCTTTCAGGAATTACTGAAGAAATAGGACTTTTAGGTCTTGGGGTTATTTGCTATATTTATCTTTGGATGATTTTAAGAATTTTTAGAATTGCAGGAAGATGTGAAGCTAAACAAGATTTTATTTTTTGTTCAGGCATAGCCTTACTTTTACTTTTTTCTTTCTTTATGAATGCTTTTGGTATTATTTCTCTTACTCCACTAAAAGGTGTAGCGGTTCCACTTTTAAGCTATGGAGGAAGTTCAATGTGGGCAATTTGCATAGGCATAGGATATGTATTAATGATTTCAAAAAAGGTTAAATTATGACAATAGCTTTAACAGGTGGTGGAACTGGAGGACATTTGGCCATAGTGCGTTGCTTATTAGAAAGTGCGATTAAAAAAAATATAGAATGTGTATACATAGGCAGTCAAAATGGTCAAGATAAAGCTTGGTTTGAAAATGAAGTACGCTTTAAGGAAAAATTTTTTTTAAGCTCTAAAGGAGTGGTTAATCAAAGCAAATTTGACAAAATCAGTTCTTTACTCCACACCTTAAAACTCTCCAAAGATTGTAGAGAAATTTTTAAAAAATACCACATCCAAGCCGTTTTTAGTGTAGGTGGATACAGTGCAGCTCCTGCATCTTTTGCGGCTTTATTCTCACATTTGCCTCTTTTTATACATGAACAAAATTCAAAAAGCGGCTCTTTAAATATGCTTTTAAAACCTTTCGCTACAAAATTTTTTAGCGCCTTTGAAAAAGAAATTAGCCCTTATCCTGTAGCAGATAAATTTTTTGATAATGCTAGGATTCGCAAAGAATTAAAAAATATTATTTTCTTAGGAGGATCACAAGGAGCTAGCTTTATAAACGAACTAGCTTTAAATTTAGCACCAAAACTTCAAGAACAAAATATCAAAATCATCCATCAATGTGGAAAAAATGATTTTGAAAAGTGCAAAAAACATTATCAAAGCTTAAATATCCAAGCTGATATTTTTGATTTTAGTTTAAATTTGGAAGAAAAAATGAAAAATGCAGATCTAGCTATATCAAGAGCAGGTGCAAGTACTCTTTTTGAACTTTGTGCTAATACTTTGCCCACTATTTTTATACCTTATCCTTATGCAGCTAAAAATCATCAATACTTTAATGCTAAATTTTTACAAGATCAAGCTTTATGTCAAATTTTTATGCAAAACTCTATTAATCTTGATGAATTTTTTAAGTCAATATTAAAACTAAATCTAGAAAATATTTCTACAAGATTGCAAAATATAACCCAAAAAAATGGCGCAGATATGCTAATCCAAAAAGCTTTATTTGATAATTTGACTTTTATAAGATAAATATCCAAAGATATTTACTAAAATTCCAACAAAAACTAACATCAAAATAGCAAATGAAAAATTTTCAAATTTGTCATGCAAAAAACCTATAATCCATTGTCCTTGTGCTGCAATTAAATATCCAAAACCCTGAGCTAAAGCAGAAAGTCTCGCTGCTATTTGAGCATTAGAGCTTTTTTGTGCAATAAAAAGCAACGCAATGCCAAAAACTCCACCCCATGGAAAACCCATGATAAAAGCACTGATAATAATAGAAATTTTACTATCAAAAATAAAGAGCATACCAAAAGCGATCACATACATACTGCACAAACCTGCTATGTAAAAAGTATGTAAATTTTGTCTTAATTTTCCTAAAAGTAAAGGGCCAAAAAGAGACACTGGAGCTGCAACAAGTTGAGCAAATAAAACCATACTTGTAGAAAATTCTTTATCAAATCCTTTTTCTACAACAATTTGAACATACCAAAAAAACAAAGAATAAGCTAAAAAACTTTGAAATCCCATAAAAAGAGTAATTTTCCAAGTTGTTAAATTTATAAAAAGATTGATTTTTTTATGAGCTTTTTTCTTAAATACGAAAAAATCTACCATTTTTAGCTTGAGGATAGTAAACTACTAAAGCTACAAAAGAAAAAATAGCCCAGAAAAACATAGCTCCAGCTAAATCAAATACACTAAGCAAAGGTATAGCTAAAGCAATACCCATAATCGAAGAAATACTCAAAACAAGACTATAAATTCCCATTATACTTGCCATTTTTTTTGGAAATTTTTCTTTAATAAAACTAGGAAGTAAAACATTTGCAATTGCTATACCACAGCCCATTGCTAACATTCCTAAAAATAAGCCATATACACCAAAATAAGAACGAATAATTTCGCCTAAAAAAATTAAAAAAATTCCAAAAACAATAGCACGAATAGGAGAAAAATACCCCACAATAAAAGAAATACTTCCAAAAGCTATCAAAGGAAGACTTGTAAGTATGCCTGCTACGGTTGAGTTTAAATAATACTTATCTTTAATAATATCAATAATAGGCCCCACTGCAGTAATTGGGGCTCTAAGATTAAAAGCTACAATAATAACATTAATCCAAAATATCTTTTTAAAAGAAGCCATAAAAGCCTTATTTGTTAAGTTCTACTTTGAATATTTTACCTTCTGCCATCTTAGGAATCCATAAAATATTACCTTCAATAAATATATCTGCAGGACCTTTCATCAAAGGAAGTTCAAGTTTTACAGATTTAACATTATCTAAATTATAAATATATCCATTTAGATTATTTCCCCAAGAACTTACCAATAAACCATCTTTATAAGGAACTATTCCATCATAAGATTCTTTTTCATTTTTAATTATACTGAGTTCTTTTGTATTTAAATCATAAGCCATTACAACACCGCCACTTACACCATCAGGATGATAACCAGCTATAAAAAGCTTATGTTTTTTTCTATCTAGATATAACCCATTTGGACCGCCAAATTTTGCTAAATCAAGTTTTAATAATTCATCATATTGCTTAGTTTTTAAATCAACCTTTAAAATAAGCCCTGTGCCAGTATCGCTAACCAAAAGCGTATTGTCGTCTAATTTTTCTATGTCATTTAAAAAGATTGCACCTTTAATAGGTAAATTAAAAATTTCTTTTTTAGTTTTAAGATCAAAACCACGTAAAACATCGATATCTACCACATAAAGAGTTTTTCCAATCTCCATCATGCCTTTTGGTGCATTAAGATGGGTTAAAAATTTATATTCTAGCACTTTGCCATTTTTATCAAGCTTAGAAATAAATCCATCATTATCTTTCGCCAAAGGTTCAAGTTTTTCTCCTACATTAGATACATAAACATAGTTTTTATCTACAAAAATACTTTCAGGGCTTTTAAAACCATCAAATTCTTGATATTTTAATTCACTTGCACCAAGCAAACTTCCAAGAAGCGCTAAACTTAAAACATATTTTTTCATATTTTCTCCTTTATTTAAAAATATTTTCATTGAATTATATTTATTTAGATAAAAAAAATGTGCTAGTTTTTTGATAAAAAATACAAGTTTTTTGTTTTTTGATATTGCTTAGGAGTTTGCTCATATTTCTCTTTAAATCTTTCAATAAACCAAGCTACCGAAGAAAAAGCGCACTCATTAGCTATTTCATTGATATTTTTTTTAGAAAATTTAAGTAAAATCTTTGCTTTTTGCAACCTTTTTTCATCTAACCATTTTTTAGGACTTTGTCCAAAACATTTCTTAAATTCTTTAGAAAAAGTTGCTAAATCTAATTTCGCAAAATTAGACATTTCATTTACGCTTAAAAATTCTCTACCACAATACTCAAAAAGCTGGGAAAGATCAAGGCGAAATTCTTTTAAAATTCCTGATAAAAAACTAATAAAATAAATATTCTTATTTAAAAGCAAATGTAAAAAAATCTCTTCAAATTTCAAACTCACTATAGGATCTAAAATTTGCGTATTTTCTTCAAAATGCGGTGAAAAACTTTCCAAAATTCCTTGCAAAATCTTATCATTTTTTACCCAAAAAATTTCATAGTTTTGAAACTTTTGATCTAGTTTAAAAAAATCTTTATACTTATAAATAAGCTCAATTAAAAATGCATTGTCAAAAAAAAATAAATAAGCTTCATAAACTCCTTTACTAAGTCCTACATTGCTTAAAGTATAGCTCCCAGCTTTTAAAAACAAAGTTTCATAAGAGTTAATCTTATAATCTTTTGATGCAGTGTGTAAAATTTTATATCCTTTGCGAACAAAAGTTAAAAGATGACTTCCTACATTAACAAAAGTAGAATGCGAAGTATCCGTTTGTGTATATTTAGCAAAAGTGCAAGATTTAATTTTTTTATAATTGACACCTTTTAATTGCTTTAAATCTTCTGGTAAAGAAAGAATTTTATTCATCGTAAATTTTGCCTACATTCTAAAAGATACTTTTTAAGATCTTTTTCTTTCATTAAAATTTCACGCATGCAAACACCTACTACATTTATATCTTTAAAATTTTCTATATTTTGAGCATTGATACCGCCTATAGCATAAAGTGGAATTTGACTAAATTCAAGCAAGGATTTTAAAAAATCAATCCCTTTAGGTTCTAAACCCATCTTGCAAGAACTTTCAAAAATATGCCCTACAAAAGCATAATTTACCTTATAGCTCATCGCCTCTAAAAGCTCTTCTTTGCTATGGACTGAAGTACCAAGTATATGAAAATATTTTGTTAATTTAGGTTCTTTTCTTAGCAAAGAAAGCGGTGCGTGAAAATAACGATGTCCCAATTTTAAACACTCCCTATCAAAAAAATGCAAAAAACAAGTCACTTTTTGCTTTGCGCAAATGCTTAAAACTTCTTTTGCTAAGTCATAATACTCAAATTCGCTTAAATCTTTTTCTCTTAAAACTATAGCATCTACCTTAGCCTTAGCAAGTTTTTCAATCTGCTTTAAAAAGTCTATTTCTACACATTTTCTATCGCTTATGGCGATGATTTTTTTATCCCACATAGATACTATCGCTCATCACAGCTTGTAAATTGGATCTTTTAAGCATAGCTAAAATTTCATCTACGCTTCTATCATCTGAAATTTCAAACTGCTCATCACCCTTTTTCTCACCCTTATGCTCACCTATACCCACACTCACTCCTGCACTCATTTTAGTAGCACCAAGCTTGATAACCTCATCTCTAAAACCTATTCTTTCACGACTTGAAATGGTAATGCCCGCAAAAGGCAAAAAGAGTCTATAAGCACAAAGTACTTGCAAAAGGCGTTTTTCACTTACATCTTTAGGATGGATTTTGGCATTATTGATAATAGGTCTTAAACGCGGCACTGAAATAGAAATTTCAGCATGCGAATAAGCTTGTTGTAAAAAATGTGCATGAAGCGCCGTAGCAAGAGCGTCTTTTCTAAAATCATCTATACCCAAAAGTGCCGCAAAAGCCACTCCACGCATACCCGCTTTTAAAGCTCTTTCTTGAGCATTAAAGCGATAAGGAAAAATGCGTTTTTCACCAGCTAAATGAATTTTAGAATATTTTAGAGGATTGTAAGTTTCTTGAAAAACAGTCACATAATCACAACCCTTTTCATGCAAAATTTTATATTCATCTTCATTCATAGGATAAATTTCAACGCCCACAACCTTAAAATACTCTCTAGCTATTTTACAAGCATTTGCTATATATTCTACACTTGCAAACTCCCTGCCCTCGCCTGTTAGCATTAAAATTTCTTCTAAACCACTTTTAGCAATGGCTTGCATTTCTTCGTGAATTTCAGCTTCATTTAGCTTAGCTCTTGCGATTTTATTACCTTTTTGAAAACCACAATAAACACATTTAGAATTACAATAATTTGACAAATAAAGTGGGGTAAAAAGAGAGATAGAATTTCCAAAATATTTTTGCTTGACTTTAGCGGATTTAAAGGCTAATTCTTCTATGAAATCTTCTGCTGCACTTGAAAGCAAGGCTTTTAAATGCTCTATGCTTAAATGTGTTTGATTTAAAGCATTTTTAACATCTTTAGCGCTAAATTGACTCTCATCATAGCTTTGAACTTGACTTAAAACCTTATTTAAAATTTCGCTTTTTATTTCCTGCATGTGAGGTAAATACTGCATATAATCTTGCATAATCAATCCCTTAAAAAGCCTGTTAATGGAGAACTTGCTTTAGCTTTACTCACACTTGCCAAACCTGCCAAAAAAGCCGCTCTTCCCGCATTTACTGCCAAAGAAAAAGCTTTAGCCATCAAGGCTATATCTTTAGCTTCAGCTATGGCTGTATTTACCATCACCGCACTTACTCCCATTTGCATAGCTTCACAAGCTTGTGAAGGACTTCCAATACCCGCATCTACAATGATAGGCAAATCAATTTCATTAAGCAAAATTTGTATAAATTCCTTAGCACATAAGCCTTTATTGCTCCCAATAGGTGCTGCTAAAGGCATGATAGCCGCAGCTCCTGCATCACGCATAGCTTTAGCTGCGTAAAGATCAGCATGCATGTAAGGTAGAGGTGTAAAACCCTCTTTAGCTAAAAGCTCGCAAGCTTTAATCGTTTCATAATTATCAGGCAGCAAATACCTACTATCACTTATCACTTCTATCTTGATAAGTTCTCCACAACCAAGCTCTTTTGAAAGCCTTGCAATGCGTAAGGCTTCTTCAGCGTTTCTTGCGCCTGAAGTGTTGGGTAAAAGTGTGATATTTTTAGGGATATAATCAAGTATATTAGCAATTTCCCCTGTATTTGCACGGCGTAAGGCTAGAGTGATAATCTGTGTTTTAGCTTCTTCTATAGCTGATTTTATAAGCTCTAGCGAATATTTTCCAGAACCTAAAATAAATCTTGAATCAAACTCGTATTTGCCTATTTTTAATTTATCGTTTTTTAAATTTTCTTGCATTTTTACTCCTTATTTGCTAAAAGCTCTAAAACAAGGTTACTTTGATGTCCTGCGCAAATATTTACCCTTGGCGCCATAAGTCCATTTCCTAGCTTAGCACCATTTACCAAATCCCCACACACATAGAAATTTTTAGCAATTTTTCTTGTTTGTATGCTGTTGCTATCACCATAGCCCGCAAGCCCTGAAGCACAGATTAAAACACTATCTTTGTAAAATCTATGAAAATTTTGCGCTATCATCGCTTTTGCGATAGCACTATCAAAGGCTTCACAAACTATATCTATATCTTTAAACAAAGATTTTAAATTATCCTCATCGATTTTTAAGGTACAAATTTCAACGCTGATATAAGGATTAATTTCGCTAATTTGCTCTTTTAAAGCTTCGGTTTTAAACTTGCCCAAATCACTTACACGATAAGCCTGACGATTTAAATTACTAGGCTCAATCACATCAAAATCAATCAACTTTAAATACCCCACTCCACTTCTTGCCAAATTTATCGCTATATGTGATCCAAGTCCGCCTAAACCACACACCGCCACGCGCCCATTTTTAAGTTTATCGTGAAGCTTTGGTGTATGTCTTGCCCTCATCATAGCATCTAGTGCGTCTTTTGGAGGTAAAGTATTTTTTTCTATACAAAAAAGCTCATCATTTTCATTTAAAGCGATATTCTCTTTTGTTGCAAAACCATTGATAATCCATACATCATTTTCATTTTTGCTGATATTTTCAAAAAATTCCAAACTTGTTTTAAAGTCTGTATCAAGTTCTTTGCCATTGAATTTTACTCTCATCATCCACCTCCTACAAAACTTACGATTTCAGCTTTATCGTTTTCTTTTAAAATCAAATTTTCAAATTCACTCTTAGGTATAATCTCTCCATTTAATTCCAAGGCGATAAGTTCTATTTTCAAGCCTTTTTCTTTGATAAAATCCATAAATTTAAGCTCTTTTAACTCAAGCTTTTGTCCATTGATAATCATATTTTTCCTTGTATTTGCTCTTCTACTTTAATTTTTGCATTATCTAATAATTGTTTAGATTTTTTCCTTAAATTAAAGCTTTCTTGTATATATTTTGCAATTTTTTCTTGAGTTGTAGAATCTATTTTAGGGATAAGGATATTTTGCATATCTATTGAAGAAAGATTTGTTTGAACCCCACCTGTACCAATTCTCTCAAATTGCATTTTACAAATAAAAGAATTTAAAAGCAATACCAAAACATCACTATTAAAATTTTTAATCGAAATTTTTAAAATCCTTTGATTAACCATAGCTGATATATCATCTCTAACCACACAAGACAAACCAATGCTACCAGACATAGAAATTAAAATATCACCTTTTTTTATTTTATCTTTAGGGCTTAAATTATAAGCTTCATTTTTAAGATAGATAACATTGCTTAAATCTAGCGTAGCATTTTTTATATTATTAATCCTAATTAATACAAGCTCTCCAACATCTTGGTAGTCATCACTTGAAAATGCAAAACCACTTGAAATATCATTAACTAAATCTTTTAAATTACAAAAGCCATCTTTATAACTTCTAATCATCTTTTCTATGTCTTCATATTTACTTTGATAATATTCAGAATCCAATCTTCCTGTTTTTAGAAAAGATTCTTTTAATGTGTGTATAGAGATATTTGGTGAGTTTGTAGGATTATTTGTTTTAGAATCTAGCAAACTTTGCAATGGATTCTTTGGATCAAGTCCTAACTCAAGGTATAAAGTTTCCTCTGCTTTTTTATATAACTCCTTACTTTCTTCTAATGCCTTATGAGAATCTTTTACCAAATTTTGAATTTCTAACTGAAATTTCATAGGGAAAATGGGAATTTTAATTTCTTTTAATTCTTCAGGATTTACATTTGTTTGATTAATTGATGGTCTAGCCCTTCTTCTTATCTCTTTTTTACCAATATGCGTATTTAAAAAAACTGTAAGATACTCTGGCAACAGAATTTCCTTATTGCAAACAAGCCTTACTAAATATGAAGCAAAAACAAAGTTTTCTCTATTGTTATAAAAAATTCCTGTTCTGCCCACAAACTCATAGGAATTTGTTCTATTAAACAAAACATCTCCATAATTTAACCTAAAAGTTTGCAATTCATTTTTATCAATTAAAGCATATTTTTTGACTTCAAAATTACAAAGCATATTATCAATGTCATTCATTCTATAAATAGGGACACCATCGCCCCCTTCATTCATATTTATTGAAATACCATATTGAGATTTTAATAAACATTCTCCTATTTTTTTATAGTTCAACTTATTGTTATAGATAAGCTTCATTGTCCAAAAACTATCATCTATGCGAAAATCTATATTTTTTTTCACTTCACTAAGCTTTAATACACTTACTTCTAAATGTGGATATTTTTCCTGCAAAGTTTGGTTTAGATTCATTTTATTCCTTTTTTTTTATTTCAATCTAAGTAAAAAATATTTATAATTATAAAGCTCAACTACCGGTGGTAGAAAGAGATGGCTAGCTTTTATGCTTCTTGCAGATGCCTAAATCTGCACCAAACCCCTAAAACCATTCGCAATTCTTTAGCTCTATATCATTTCCGTTTATATAATTTCTATATCTTTTTTCATAAATATTTTTATTATATCCTTTATCTATATAGAAACTTGTCACTAAAAATGAACTACTTCTGCCTAGCTTTTGTAAAATAACCATAAAATTATGGTTATGTAACCACAAATAAAAACGGATTGCCCGTTTCTCTTTATAATAAAAAGCTTTAATTTCGGGATGAGTATGATTGATAATAATTTGTTTAATCCAATTTATTCTGCAAGCTCTTTGGCTATCAAACTCCCTTGTTTTATTTTGTTTGTTTTCTCGTGTTGTGATATGCCAAAATATCTTTTCTTTCCCCTTATGCTTCTTATGTGATTGCGGATCTATATAAATACAACCTGCTAAATACAATGGAGCCTCAATAAAGTCTTGTTTGAAAATTTTATAAGCTAAGTCAAATTTTTCATTTTCACATTTACAAGTGCTAAAATCCAAGAGATGATACATTATTGTTCACCTTTACCCAATTGAATCCTAAAAATATTACATTTATTTTCCCAAGGTGGCGTTCCTGCATCCAATTCAATATTTGCCAATGTTTCAATTTTATTTATAATATAATTTTTTATTTCACTTACATGCTCTATATCATTTCTTGCTTTGTATGAAATAGCACCTATTAACAAATCCACAAGTTGAACAATATTTGATTCATGTGATTGAATTGTAAAAATTTTTATATTTACTGATTGTTTAAATTTATTAAACAAAACTTTTTCCAATCCTTTTATTTTATCTCCACTCTTCGTATCTTTATAATCAAGATATATTTTTATTTTTGTATCAATATCTATTAAATTATGCAATACTTGATAATACATTTTATAATAAAATAAATCATGATCTCCTTGATTGTAAATATCATGTTGCAGAATGGTTTTATTTGGAATTAATACAGCTTTAAACCACATATATACAGAAGAAAAAAAGAATTCTAATAATTCATCATAAAAACCTTTTTGACTTAAATTTAGTTTTGTCCATTTAATTTCTTTATTATATTTATATTTATGCTTTAAATATTTAATTGTTTTATTAATTTTAATAATTTCAGATGATGGAACTTTAAGCGCTCCTAATACCATAACCCTTGAACACAAAGTTGGATTATCTTTGTAAAATAAATGATTGCTTTCATCGCAAAAAATTTTAAATTCTTTCATATTATCCATTCACTTATTCTTTCCAAAAACTCAAATTTTCTGCTTTTGCAAATTCAATAAAAGCTTCAGCTATGCCATCTTTTTGCAAGTCTTTATATTTTTCTACATTTAATCTATATTCTTGTATTCTTTTGTCAAACTCTTCTTGGCTTTCATCTTTTTGTTTTATAGGCTCATCTCCTTCTAAATGCGGATGAAATAAATCATGTTTTACTACTAAATGATCATGAGAATCTAAAAGTGGGTAATAAATCTTTTCGCCTGAATTATCTTTGCTAGGCTCATTCATAGTAGCAAAGAAGATATTATAGTCCTCACACTTTGGACATAATTTATCATCCCATTTTTGTAAAAATAAAACACTTGTTTTTGTCCCCGTGTGTGGTTTAAAGACATTTCCATGAAGTCCTACAACCGCTAAGATTCTAGCTTTTTGTGCGATAAATTCTCTTATATATTTATCGCTTGAATTATTAAAACGCCCTTGTGGTAATACAATAGCCATTCTGCCACCAGGACGCAACATATCTAAATTTCGTTCGATAAATAAAATATCTCTTCCTACCTTACTTTGAGGTTTGCCATTTTCTTTTTTGCCTAGCTCATATCTAGCTAAAATTCTACTCTCTTTTATATCTCCTGCAAAAGGCGGATTTGCCATTAAAACATCAAAATTAAAATCCCTATTTTGATTTTTAGTTACTCTTAAATTTTTTAAGCGTTTAAAACCTTCAAAATACACATCTTGCCAATCTTCATCATCTTTTACCCACTCATCCCATCTATCAAAGTCAATGGAATTTAAATACAAAACATTTGTATGCCCATCACCTGCAATTAGATTAAGCATTTTTGATACGCGCACACTCTTTTCATCAAAATCTATACCAAACACTTTTTCTTTTACATAATCTTGACACTCAGAAATCTTTTCTTGGGCTGTAAAGAGATGACTTGCTTCTATGCCTCTTTCTTTATAAATTGAACGCCACACATAAAAACAAGTATGTATCGGAAATCCACAACTTCCACTTGCAGTATCTATCATACTTTCATCTTTTTTGGGATTTAGCATTTTTACACACATATCTATTACATAACGCGGAGTAAAATATTGCCCTTTTTCACCTTTTGAGGATTTATTCACTAGATATTCAAAAGCATCATCAATCACTTCTAAATTTGAGTTAAATAACTTTACATTTTGCAATGATGATACACATACACTTAGGTGCGAAGGAGAAAGTTTAATTTTCTCATCATTATTAAATACACCTTCCCATTTTTTCTTTGCTTTATCAAAGAGTTTTTCTATTTTTTGCTTAAGTTCAGAATCAGACTCTCCATAATTTCTAAACTCTAAGCTCTTTGTTCTATCTCTTGCACCCTCTAGCTCATCAAAAAGTTTTATAAATATAAGCTTAAAACATTCTTCAAATACATCAACTCCAGCATTTGCCAACACCTCATCTTCCATTTCTGTAACTAAATTCTTTAAACTTCGCTTTTGACTTTTTAAAATATCTTCTTTAATCAAATCATCAAAGGTAAATTTTACTTTCAACAGATCCGGTAATGTCTGGTTTGATGCAGGAATATTTGGAATAGATTCAAAATAATTTGGATCTTTTCTATGATAATAGCTAATTTCTTTACCATTGCACCACACAGCCATAGTTGCACCTGTAGCATTACAATAACTTTTTAATTGTTCTTTACCATCTTTCAACTTTGGCTTTTTTACTTCTATAATGATGTATGGGACTGTGATTTGGATTTTATCCATTATCACAATATCAGCCCTTTTTACTTCGCGTCCAAAATGTACACCAAATTCAATTTTTATCATATCTTTAGGATAGTTATATTCATTTAAAAGCTTATCGATATAAAGCTGACGCACAATTTCTTCTGGCGTAAGTTTAATTTCTTTATCGCGGATAAGGCAATTAGTATAGTATATAATTTGGTTATTTTTGTTTGTTTTAGCTATAATTTTAGTTTCCAATTCAGCAATAGCTTTTTTACCAAATAGATCTAGCTTGTAATCACTATCTTTTAAAATTTCCTCAATCATCCTAAACCTTTAAAAATTTTCTATCAAGTCTTTAAAAACAAGACAAAGTTTTTCAAATTCTTCTATACTTACCCTTTCATCAATAGCGTGAATTCTATCATTACAAACCCCAAATTCTACTACCTTTACACCGTATTTTGCAAAATACCTTGCATCACTTGTACCGCCTTTGGTATTAAGCTCTGGCACTTCATGAGTGATTTTTTGAACACTTTCATTCATTTTTTGAACGATTTTATTGTCGATATTTGTCAAAAAAGCTTCGCTTGATTGTTTTAGCTCTAACTCATAGTTTAAACCATGACAAATTTTTTCTACATAACTTTTTACATCTTCTAAGCTTGTATCAGGGGAATTGCGAACATTAAACATAAGTTTTAAATCATTTGGAGTAACATTACACACCCCCATACCTCCACGAATATCAGTTATAACGATTTTTGAAGGACTAAATTCAGCACTTCCAGGATCAAGATCAAAACCCGCTAAAAGCTTTAACACTGGTGCAAAATCATGCACAGGATTGATACATTTTTCAGGATAAGCAACATGCCCTTGTTTTCCACGGATTAAAAGTTTTCCATTGATAGAACCACGACGCCCTATTTTAATACTATCGCCGATTTTTTTAACACAGGTTGGCTCTGCAACCACAGCATAATCAGGTAGCATATCTCTTTCTTGCATCCATTCTAAAACAGCCTTAGTTCCATATATAGCTTCGCCTTCTTCATCACTTGTTAAAATAAGACTAAGTCTAGCTCCTTTAAAATCCGCATTCTTTACCGCATCTACAAAGGCTGCTACTCCGCTTTTCATATCTTGAGCACCCCTTGCATAGATAAAGCCTTCTTTTTCCATAGGCACAAAAGCATTATTACTCCAACCCTCGCCTGCAGGCACCACATCTACATGCCCACCAAAAGCTAAATGCTCGCCTTCATCTTTAAATTTTTTAGTGAGTAAAAGGTTTTTAATGCCTTCTTTTTCTATAAAAAAAGCTTCAAAATCACTCAGTTCCATAGCGATGAAATTTAAAGCTCCATCATCATTTGGCGTAACAGATTTAAATTTTAAAAGTTCGATTAAAAATTCTTTTGCATTCATTTTTTATCCTAAGAAAGTTTTATATAATAAATTAAGAGCAAAATACTCTATAATTATAGCTGAAATTATATTGATTATAAAAACAACTTTTGCACTAAAAACATGACTATATCTTGCCACCACAAAGGCTAAAGCACTTACCCAAAAAAGTATAGCCACAACAAGCCCTAAAGTCATCAAATAAGCATGATCGCTGCTTAAAACCACACTTGCAGCACTAAGCCAAAATCCTATCACAAAAGGATTTGAACCATTTAAAAAAGCTCCTTTAATATAACTTTTCAAAAGACTTTCTTTAAATTCTTTATGCTCTAAATTTAAGCTTTCTTTCTTTTTTCTTAGCATCAAATACGCCATATAAGTTAAAAAACAAAAACCAAAAATCGCCAAAAAACGCATAAAAATGACATTGTCTAAGAAATTTAAAAGCCCAAATTGAAGCAAAAAAAGATAAAGCATATCTATACTAAATGCTCCAAGTCCTACAGCTATGGAATTTTTAAAAGCTTTTAGTGCATAAGTTAAAATCAAAATATTTACAGGTCCAAAAGGCACACTCACTCCAAAGCCCAAAAAAACTCCACTTAAAAAAGAATCAAACATTACCATCTTTCATAAAATTTTCTATATCAAGTGCGATTTTATCAATAGCGCTTATAATATCTTCTATATAGATTTTATCAAAATATCGCTCTAAATTCACATCTTTTTCATAAATATTTAAAATACTTTTTTCACACATTGAAGCATACTGCCCCACAGGCAAAACCGCCCCACTTGTGCCTATGCTAATAAATAATGAAGTTTGATGAAGTAAAGAATAAAGCGTAGCATAAGCAGGAGCTTGCTCTTCAAACATGACTATATTGTGTCTTAAATCCTTACTTTTGCATTTTGGGCATTGTTTATCTGTGAATTTTTCATAGCCTATATTAAAAATTCCTTCACATTTTAGGCAACGAAGTTCGGGCAAAAAGCCATGCAAATGTACTACATCTTTACACCCTGCACGCTCTAGCAAATCATCTACATTTTGCGTGATGACAAAAAGGTTTTTACCCCATTTTTCTTTTAACTGTGCGATTTTTTCATGGGCGTGATTTGGCTTTACATTTTGAAGTTGTGCCCTTCTTGCATCGTAAAAATCAAGTACTTTTTTAGGATTTTTTCTAAAACCTGTTGCAGAGCAAACCTCCATCACATCGTATTCTTCCCAAAGTCCATCATTATCTCTAAAAGTTTTAAGCCCACTTGGAGCAGACAAACCCGCTCCGCTTAATATCATAATGTTTTTCATCGCTAAACCTTATAAAATTTACAAAGTTTAGCGAAAAATGCTTTAAGAAAATAAATATTTTTGCAAGATTTTTTCTTTTTCTTTTTCTAAAAATTCTAATTTAAGATTAAGAAGATCAATTTGTTGTTCTACTAATTCAATGTTTTGAACAATTTTTTCTTGAATTTCTAACGGTGGGAGTGGGATTGTAAGATTTTCATAAAAACTTATAGGAACTCTTTTGTGTCCACTTGCTCCAGTCATAGCAAGAGCTGCTTTTTCTCTTATATTTTGTTGATTTAGATTATAGAATAAGAAACTACTATCAAGCCCTGTTTTTGCTCTAAAAATATGAAATTCTGTGCTACCAAAACCTATGTTATTTGTTAGATTTTTTGCGATAGCACATTTACCATTTTCCATGCAAGGAGTAATTTTTGCAATCAAAATATCATTTTCTATAAAATATGTGTAGCCTTTTCTTACTTCGTTTAATGACCTATCTATCTTACTTTGAATATAACCCTTATCTGAAACGCTAGCCATTTCTATAAATGAGACAAGCATATTTTCATCAAGTTTTGATATTTCTTTTTTGCTAGGATTAAGTTCCATATATTGTTCATTCTTTAAAGAAATTCTCTTCCAGCCATCTTTTGGTGGAGTTGAGAGAGTTTGTAAAAGCTCTTGTATAGTTTTAGAAAAGTTTTTAAAAGCATTAAAATCTTGCTTTCTTTCCTTGCTTTGAGTTTCTTCAACTAATACTTCAGAATGACTGATTTGTTCTTCAATTAGCGAAAGCAAAAGATTAAAATCAAGCTTAGATTCTAATTTTTGCAAATTTTCTAAAATAGAATTTAGTTCATATTCTTGATTGTCCTCTATAATACCAGATTTTTGAAGCATTGCTTTGATTAGCTTTTGATACTCTTTTATACTCAAGCTTAAAGTATTATGCTGCTCTTCTATCTTTTCACACTCTGCTACGATTTGTTTTTGAATTTCAAGCGGTGGAAGTGGGATTTTAAAACTATAAAAAATATTAGTATCAAACTGTGGATACTGTTGTCCTTGTTTATATAGTTTTTGTCCGCAAATTTCTAATAAAATATACAAAAAATCAAAAATAATCTTGCTTTTATCTTTAACACTCAAAATATGATTATTTGCTGAAACAAATTTACCTTTATGTTTTTTAATATTTGCATATCTTGCCACTCCTAAAGTAATTACTTCACCTTCGTTTATAAATTGTCCAGCTGTTTTTTCATCTGTCCACCATTCGTAGTTTTTAGAACTTGGTAAAAGTTTTACATTTCCACTGTTTAAATTCATTTTTTCGATTTCTGTCGCACTAGCTTGATTTCTAATTTTATTTAAATCACACACTTCCCCTAATCTCACCAACTCATACTTAGAATTCTTAAAAGGATTTAACTCATCTCTTGATTTTACGTTTAAACTTATAGCTTTATTAAATTCCACTTTTTCAAAATCCATCATATCAATAAGCCTCGCTTTACTAGCATAGCCTTGCAAATCTTTTGGTATATCGCTAAGAGTTTTTAAAAATGCTTTACAAATTAAAGTATTAAGCTTAGTTTCATTTTGCGGATTGCCTCTTTCAAAAAGTGGGCTCAAATAAGGCTCGTGCAATTCTTTTAAACCTTCATCACCTTTTCTATTACTCCACTCATAACCTAAAAATTTCTTTTGTTCTTTTATATCACTTGGAGATTTTATGATTAAAACTTCTTGATTAAGACTTAGACAAAAATAAAGCAATTTATCCTTTTCTATTGCTTGAGTATAAGCTAAAAAGGCTTTATCTTCTAAATCTTGCTTATCTTTACTTTCTTTATAAATTTTAGATTCTTTAAGTTTTTTATAATCACTTGTTTGCCTAAATGCATTGCGATAATCTTTAAAGGCTTCTAGCTCTGCAAGTTTAGAATCTAAGTTTCCATTTAAAAAATTGCTATAAAGCTCTTTATCAAATTTTCTAAAATCACAATACGCACTTAGATAATTTTGATAAAAGTTTTCATTGTCTTTTAAATTTTCAGCTTCTATGCGTTCTTTAATCAAACTATAATCTTGAGAAATAAGATGATTTTCTTGTTTAAAAGTTTCTTTTTTGCGTAAAAATAAAATAATCGTATTTGTCCCTGTTGCTCCAAATGTTTGATTACCTAGCTCTACAATGGCAATAAAATCAAAATTTTGAAATAATATTTCTCTTGTATTTTTATAAATAGAATCTTTATTTAAAATAGAACTTGGTAAGATAATAGCAGCTTTAGCATTATCATTTAAAATTTGATTTGCTCGCTCACAAAAAAAGCATTCGATAGAATTATTTGTTTCTATGTTTATATCATCGTTAAAAAGTTTATAGGTATTCTTAGATTTATCACTTAAAGTTTCTAAAAATCCTTTTACAGAATAAGGCGGATTTGCTATAAGCAAATCAAAACTATTTGATTCTATTTGTGGTTTTGCTTTTTCTCCTTCTAAATTATTTGTATTTGCTAATTCAAAAGAAGCAAGTGCATCAGCGTATAAAATATTGATTTCATTTTGTCCATACATTGCACTTGATACCTTAGAAACCTTACTTAAGCGATACTCTTTTTCAATACCATAAATATTTTTATAATGCTCTTTAAGCTCATCTTCTGTTAGATAACGCTTAAGCTCATTGGCATAGGTGTTTAAAAAATGTCCAGCACCACAAGCATAATCAATCACCCTTAAAGCTTTAGAGTTTTTGCTTAACATTTCTTGAAGCGGTAAAGAATACATAATAAATTCACAAATTTGAATAGGGGTAAAAAACTGCCCTTCATCTTGCTTCATACCTTTTTGCAAAAAAAGTTCAAAAAGATTGCCTAAAAATTGATTTGTAGAGTTTTGGGTAAGCTTGTAATTTGCAAAAAGCTCTACTATTTCTTTTAATACAAGTGCATTTTTTAAGAATAATTCTTTATTATGCACTTCTAAAAA
Source organism: Campylobacter sp. CFSAN093233 (assembly GCF_011068165.1). Classification (NCBI taxonomy): domain Bacteria; kingdom Pseudomonadati; phylum Campylobacterota; class Epsilonproteobacteria; order Campylobacterales; family Campylobacteraceae; genus Campylobacter; species Campylobacter sp. CFSAN093233. The sequence goes on along the minus strand of NZ_JAAMWY010000005.1, from coordinate 269,689 downwards.
TGCAAAATCATTATTTGAATAAAATTTTAATTCTTTGATGTAATTTTGCATTACTTCTTTTAAAGTTTTTATCTTTAATTGCTTAAAGTCTTTTTCTATATCTTCATTAGATACAAAGGTAATTTTCTCTCCTAAGAATTCTTTCATAGCTTCTTTATAAAGCCACATTAATCTATCTTGCATATTTGCATAAGTATCTGCCATTACACCAAAATATCCAAATTTGAGATTGTTTTTATTAAAAGTTTCATCATAAATTTTGCAAAGAAAAATATTTACAAGTTTATCAAAGGCATTTTCCTTGCCTGATATATTATGCTTGCGTAAAATTTTTGCAAATTCGTGATATTTACCTTCTTCTTTAAGTTCCTTAAGATTATCAAAAGTTGGAGTAATTTCTAAAATTTTATAAGCATTGACATTTTCTTCAAAAATACCTTGTTTAAAATATTGCAGTTCATAACTTTCTTTCCAAGTTTTAAAAAGTTCTATATTGTTATTAGATTTTTTATAAGAATTTTGTAATTCCTTTTCTTTTAGATATTCTTCGTTATCGTAAGCTTGTATGATGTAATTTTTATATTCTAACTTATCGCTAAAATCACTTGTATAAAGACAAAGATATTTTACACCTTTTTCTTGCTGAAAATAAGAAAAAAGCTGCCCGCCATCTTCTTGCATTCTATTCCATTCTTTTATAAATTCACTATTTTTAGAATCTGTGGTTTTACATTCTATAATCAAATAAGGATTGTTTTCATTATCCTTTACTAAAATATCAGCCTTACCACCTTTTTTATCCCTGCCAAGATTCCATTTTGGCTCTAACTCTAAATATTCAGCCTTGTAACCTTTTTCTAAAAGTCTATGCACACATTCAAAAACTACAAAATTTTCAGGGTGTGAAAAATTAGAAGTAGTTTTATCGTGAATTTTTATTTCTTTTGGGTAATTAATACTTTGGTTTTTATAATCTATTAAAAGTGTGTAATTATTGATTGTTTTTACATAATTTTCATTTTTATTTTTAAAGCCTAAGTTTTCTAGAACTTGTTTTAAATTATCTTTTGTAATCATTTATTTCCTTATAATCTCACCACCTTAGCACCAAAGCCACCTTGATTGATCGGTGCGTCATTAAAGCCCTTGACACTTTTGTGAGTTTTTAAAAACTCTCTTACAGCAAAGGCAAGCTTTCCTGTTCCTATACCATGGTAAACTAAAACTTCATCAAAGCCTGCAAGCAAAGCATCTGAAATAAATTTATCAAGCCTTGAAATAGCTTCATCACTCCTAAGCCCATGCAAATCCAAGCTAACGCTAAGATTAGTCGGTTTTGCCACACTAATGCTTGTTTTTGGACTTATTTTAGGTGTAGGAGTGCTTTTTTTAAGCAGTTTTAAAGGCACACGAAGTTTGATCCCATCACTTTCAACCATAGCATCGTTTTTAGAAATGCTTATGATTTTACCCTTAATTTTTTCATATTTTACAAAATCCCCCACACGCAATTCTTCGTTTTGCTCCATACTTGGCAAGATGATTTCTTTTTTAAGTTCATTGGCTTTATTAAGACTTCTTTGCTTATCTTTTGTGTCTTTAAGCTGTATGGTTTTTTTAGCTTCTTCTATGGCTTTGTGCAATTTAAATTCTAAATTTCTCAAACTCGTACGAAATTCTTGTTCATTTTTTTCTTTTTGCTCTTTTAAAGAAAGTAAAATTTCATCGACTTTTTGCTCTTTTTTCTCAACATTTTCAAGCTTAGCTTTTAGTTCTAATTCAAGATTGATATTTTTACCCACAAGCTCTTCTAAATTTTCTTTATCCTCGCCATAAAGCTTTTTAGCCTCGCTAACTAAATTCGGCGGAATCTGATAACGCAAAGCGGTTTCAAAGGCATAAGATTTTCCTATAGTACCTTTTAAAAACTCATATTTTGGGCGTGAAAGCTCTTCATCATATAAAGCAGCAATGAGTTCAACTTGCTCATTTTTTGCTAAAAGCATGGCAAGGCGTTTGTGGTGTGTAGTAATGATGATTTTAAGATTATTAGCTATGAGTTTTGAAATTAACACACTATACAAACAAGCCGCTTCTTCAAAATCTGTTCCAAGCTCTATTTCATCGATACCTAAAAGCAAATTTTTCTTAGAAAAAAGCCTGGAAAAGTGCAACATTCTTCCTGCAAAAGTTGAAATGTCGTTTTTAACATTTTGCGGATCTTCTATGATGGCATCAAATTCTTTAAAAGTACCGATTTTACTTTCATTTGCTTTTATATACATAGGCAAAAGATGTTTAGCTAAAAATGCTGCGCTTAGCATGGATTTTAAAAGCATGGATTTTCCGCCTGCATTTACCCCTGTGATGATTAAAACTTGTTTTTTAAATTCCAAACTCACGCTTTTTGGATTTTTTAAGGCAGGATGAGCGAAATTTTTAAGCACTAAATCCTTACTTTGATCACACAAAACAAATTCAAAATCCCTTTTTTTAGCAAGCAAAACCCTAGCACTATAATGGTCAAAAAGATCAAAGGCTGTATTGATAAATTTTAAAAAAGGTAGATTTTTTGCTAAAAAAGCTGAGAAATTTTTAGCGTATTCATAATAAATTTCTTCTTTTTGATTTTTGATTTTTTCTATATCATTTTGCAAATTCTCAACACTTAAAGGCACGATATAAAAGCCACCGCCATTACTTCTGCCTATGATTTTTGCTTTAATAGCGTGATTAAACCCGCCTCTTACAAGCAAGGCTTCAAGATTGTTTATAAGATGGATTTGTGTATCGATAAGATAAGGCATCAAAGCTTTTGTATAGCAAAATTTCTTAAACTCAGCTATTATGCTTTCATTTTTTAATCTTAGAGCGGCATTAAGATTTACAAGTCTTTCATCTAAGCTTTCTTTTAATTCCCCTTTTTCATCGAAATTCAAACAAAGCTCCAAAGCCCCGCTAACAAATTCTATCTTTTGCAACCAAGAGTCTAAATTTGTTCCTAGTTTTAATTTTTTTAGCTTTTCAAAATAACGAAAAATTTTTACAAATTCAAAAATTTCATCTAAATGTAAAATTCCTTGCTTGCTTAAATGAACTAAGGCTTTATCAAGATTGCTAAGCTCTGGTATAGTAGGAAATTCCACCTCGCAAAGCTCATGTATACGTTTAAAATGAAGATTAGAATCTCCTTGCAAAAAAATCTCCTTATCTCTTGCAAAAAGGGCTTTAAACTCTTCTAAATAGCTGTTTAAATCAAGCTTTGAGATCAATTCTTCTTTTGTATCATTCATCATTTAACCTACAATCTTTAATATCTATGATTAAAGAATTAAAACTTTGATTATTATCCTTTGAAATAAAACTTCCTGTACCAAATTCATAATTAAAATACGCCTTAGAAACATTGATATCTTTACATAAAATATTTTTATTTTGATTAAAAGCTACGATAATATCTGTTCTTAAATGACTTTTTTGCGTGTTTTCAAATTCAAAAAATACCGCTAAAACAATAAAAATCACAAGTAAAATACCAAAAAAAGGTTTAGTTTTTTTGCCTAATTTTTCACGCAAAGCAAAAGTGATTAAGGCTAAAATTAAAATAATTAAAAAATATAAAAAAAACCTACTCATTTTTTTGCCTTAATTTATTACTGATATCTCCTGCACCAAAACCTATAATAAGCCCTTCTTCAAAAACTTGCCCCTTAGAAGCTACCAAAAATTTACCCTCTCTTTTGATATCTTCTACAAATAAAGCCTTAGGAAAAACCGCTTCTAAATCAAGCCCTATAGGCTCTTCTCCTGCAGTATAAACAGGTAAAATTATAAGCTCGTCTACACCTTCAAAAGCCTTTGCAAATTCCTTTAAATTTGCAGCCAAACGCGTGTAGCGGTGGGGTTCAAAGATAGCTGTGATTTTCTTATATCCGCCTAATTTTGCGTATTGTTGTGCTGCACTTAAAGTCGCTTTTATTTCGGTGGGATGATGACCATAATCATCGATTAAAACCAAATTTTCATCAGCATGTAAAATATCAAAACGCTTTTTAATACCTTGATAATTTTTAAGCCTAGTTCTTATCGTTTCTATATCTAAGAAATTTAAAGCCGCCAAAATCGCCAAAGACGCATCAAGGGCTAAATGATACCCCATGCCAAAAACCTTAAATTCACCTAAATTTTTCAACTCAAAGCTTGTAAAAGGTTTGAAATTTTCTATACGCATGGTGCAGTTTTTGATATCTTTGCTCGGATAAAGCTTGGTTGACTCATTTTTATAATTTTTCAAAAACTCATCTTCAGCATTAATCACGCGAATTTTAGCCGTATCTAAAAACTCCGCATAAGCATGATGGAGTTTTGAAACTTCATTGCCATAATGATCTAAATGCTCTGCTTCTGCATTAGTAACTATAGCCAAATAAGGATTTGAATTTAAAAAAGAACTATCGCTCTCATCAGCTTCAAAAACAAGGTTTTGGCTTTCTTTATAAATCATATTTGAACCAAATTCTTTTAAAATCGCTCCGATGATCACAGAAGCATCACCAAGCAAAGAAGCCAAAATACTTGAAGTTGTGCTTTTTCCATGTGCTCCTGCAACTGCAAAAACGCGCTTATCTTCTAAGATAAGAGGTAAGGCCTCCTTGCGTGAAAGGCATTTAATGCCTAATTCTTTAGCGTGTTTAAATTCAGGATTTTCTTCTTTGATAGCAGCAGAATAAATAACTAAATCTTTGTTTAAAATATTGTCTTTATGATGAGGGATACTGACCTTAACCCCTTCTTTTTCTAGTTCTTTAGTGATTTTACTCTCTTTAAGATCACTTCCGCTAATTTTAAAACCTTTTTCTTTTAAAAATCTTGCTAAAGCGGAAATTCCTATACCGCCTATGCCGATAAAATGGATATTTTGCATCATTTAAACCTTTATACTTTAAAGGCTAAATTTTAGCACTTTTTTACTAAAAAGAAAATATAAACCTTAGCTTCTATCAGCTCTAGATAACTTTTATAAACTTATAAATCTATAAGTATAAATTTAATTTTTAAATTCTTTTATTATCTTATCAAAACCCCAAAGTTTTCTTGCTTCATCACTTTTTTTAGGCTCTATAATAAGCATTTCTTCTTCAGAACCCAATTTACTTTCTATCTCACCAAAAGCATTAATAAACAAAGTATCGCCGTAAAAATTCCACTCATCTTTTGTTTTGCCTATGCGATTTACTCTTAAAATGCTTGTAGAATTTAAAAAAGCTCTTGTTTTTAAAAGTTCTTCCCATCTTTGTTTGCTTTCAAAGGTACAAGCACTAGGAACGATAACCAAATCAATTTTTTTCGCCATAATCTGTTGCCAAAAAATATCAAAATGTGTCTCAAAACCAAAAAGCAAAGCACATTTTAATTTTTCATAATTAAAAGTAAAAATTTTTAATTCTGATGGAGTTTTGTTGCTGAAAAATTTTTCTTCATTCCAATGTTCATAAGGCATTAAAATTTGCTGTTCATAACTTTTCACACCATTTGGAGTAACTTTTAAGCAAAGTTTTTTATAACTTTTAGCTTCAACGCTTACATAAGGAGCGATAATTTCTAATTCGTATTTTTTAGCAAGTTTAATCAAGCTTTCTTTTTTAGCTTCGCTTTGTTCTTTTATCATATTTTTTGGCATATGCAAAAGTTCTGTAAAAAAACTGTTGATCACATATTCTCCCAAAACTACTAAATTTACTCCATTGTCTTTTGAAGCTTTAAGATAATAATCAAGCCTTGATTCACTTAAAGCTAAAGTTGGAAACTGTAAAGCTGCTATTTTACTCATCGATTTGCTCCACTTCTAATTTTGCTTTTTCAAGCTCAAGTCTTGCTTTTTTGATACTCTCTAAACCTTCTTTATAAATTTTTACACTTTCATCTAAGGCAAGCTCTTGATTATTTAATTTTTCCAAAGATTCATTAGCGTGTTTTAAATTTTCTTCAAAACTCATTGATGATTAACCTTGTAGTTTGGTGCTTCATGAGTGATAGTAACATCATGCACGTGACTTTCTTTAAGCCCTGCAGTGGTAATTTCAACAAATTCGGCTCTTTTTTGAAAATCTTCTATATCTTTAGCCCCAACATAACCCATAGAAGAACGCAAACCTCCTAAAAGTTGATGCACCACGCTTCTTATACTTCCCACATAAGGAACACGCCCTTCTATACCTTCAGGAACGAGTTTATCTTGAGCAGTACCTTGCTGAAAATATCTATCCGAACTTCCCTTTTGCATAGCCCCAAGTGAGCCCATACCACGATAAGACTTATATTGTCTTCCTTGATAAGTAAAAAGCTCTCCTGGACTCTCATCCGTTCCAGCTAAAAGCGATCCTATCATAACAGAACTCGCACCTACAGCTAAAGCTTTTGCGATATCACCTGAATATTTAATCCCGCCATCAGCTATCACAGGAACGCCAAATTTATTTGCTTCTTCCACGCACTCATCAATGGCTGAAATTTGAGGCACGCCCACACCTGAAACAATACGTGTAGTACAAATACTTCCTGGCCCAATACCTACTTTAACCGCATCTACTCCTGCTTCACAAAGTGCTTTTGCTGCAGCTGCAGTGGCGATATTTCCTGCGATAAGATCTAAATTTGGATATTTAGCCTTAATTGCTTTTACTGTATCAATAATACCCTTAGAATGCCCATGCGCAGAATCAAGCACAACAACATCAACGCCTGCTTCAACTAAAGCATTCACACGATCCATTTGCCCTACTCCTATAGCCGCACCCACGCGTAATCTTCCAAAATTATCTTTATTGGCATCAGGATATTCTTTGCGTTTTTTAAGATCTTTTATAGTGATAAGTCCTTCCAAGCGTCCTTGTTCATCAACTATAGGAAGTTTTTCTACTTTGTTGGTGCTGAAAATTTTTTCCGCATCATCTAAAGTACAACCCTTTGGAGCAGTAATTAAAGGCATTTTAGTCATAACATTTTCAACCAAATTTGAAAAATCACTCTCAAATCTTAAATCACGATTGGTGAGTATGCCTATTAGTTTCTTATCTTCATCTACTACAGGAACACCTGAAATTCTATACTCTGCCATAATTTCTAAAGCTTCCGCAACACTTGCCTTAGGACTTACAAAAATAGGATCGATAATCACCCCGCTTTCGCTTTTTTTCACTCTTTTTACTTCTCTAACCTGTGAGGCTATATCCATGTTTTTATGAATCACTCCAAGCCCTCCAAGTCTTGCCATCATAATAGCAGCCCTGTGTTCAGTAACTGTATCCATAGCCGCAGAGATTAAAGGCATATTTAAAGTGATATTTTTTGTTAATTTAGTGTGAATTTTTACTTCCTTAGGTAAAACTTCAGAATACCCAGGACGCAATAATACATCTTCAAAAGTTAAAGCTCTTTTTACAATTTTCATCTTTCATCCTTAATGTTTAATCATTTGTTCTAAACTTAAAGCCCCATCTAACAAGGTTTGTTCATCATAAGCTTTGCAAATCAGTTGTGCTGATATATTAAGCCCTTCTTTATCTTTTGCAACAGGCACACTAATGCCTCCAAGTCCTGCTAAATTTACAGAGATAGTATAAACATCTTCTAAATAAGTTTGCATAGGGCTTTTTTGAGTATCAAATTTAAAAGCCGTTGTAGGCGTTACAGGCATAAAAATAAGATCACAATCTTGCAAAATTTCTTCATATTTTACCTTAATAAAAGCTCTAGCTTTTTGTGCTTTAATATAATACGCATCATAATATCCACTGCTTAAAACAAAAGTTCCTAACAAAATTCTTCTTTTTACTTCTTCTCCAAAACCTTCGCTGCGTGTATTTACATACATTTCTTTTAAATTTTGGATATTTTCAGAACGCTTGCCATAACGCACCCCATCATAACGACTTAAATTTGCACTTGCTTCAGCTGTTGCGATGATATAATACGCTGCGATATCAAACTTAGAATCAAGCAAATTTTTATATACAATCTCATGTCCATTAGCTTTTAACATATCTATGGTTTTTAAAAGTGCGTTTTTTACTTCACTATCTGCATCATTGACATAATTTTCAATCACTGCAATTTTTAATTTTTTATTTGCATTTAAATTTGGAGCGGTTTTGATAAACTCGATATTTGCACTCGTGCTATCCATTTTATCATATCCTGCGATCGCATCATATAAAATTGCCGCATCTTCTACATTTTGCGTTAAAACCCCAATTTGATCCAAACTTGAAGAATAAGAAGCTAAGCCATAGCGACTCACTCTTCCATAACTCGGTTTAAATCCTACGCAACCACAAAAAGCTGCAGGCTGACGTACAGATCCTCCTGTATCAGAACCCAAACTTGCCAAAGCCAAGCCACCCGCTACCGCAGCAGCACTTCCACCACTTGAACCACCTGGCACACGCTCAAAATTTAAAGGATTTAAAGTTTTGCCATAATAAGAACTCGCTGTTGAACTTCCCATAGCAAATTCATCCATATTGCAACGCCCAAAAGGAGAAAAACCATTAGCTTTTAAATTAACAATCACACTTGCATCATAAGGAGCGATATAACCTTGTAAAATCTTACTCGCACTAGTAAGCTCCCAGCCCTTTACGCTGATATTATCTTTTATAGCTACAGGCACACCTTCACCTGAAACACTTAAGTCTTTATCTAAAAATTGTTCGATATAAGCACCTATTTTTTTTTCTTTTTTTGCTTTTTCATTGAGTTCTTTTTTTAAATTTTCAAGTTCTTCTTTGGAGTATTTTAAAGCTTCTTTTAAAGTTATCATTTATTTTCCTTTGTTTTTTTGATCAAAAATACTGCTAAAGCACTAAAAGCCAAAACCACCGCTATAGTTGTGATGATAATGCTATTTGGAATAGGATTTTCTAGCATTGAATCCCTTTTAAAACTTCTTCACATCTTAAACAAGGTGTTTCTTCATCTTTACTTTGAAGTTTCCAACATCTTGGGCATTTACAAAGTGAAGCTTTGGTGATTTTAAATTTCTCATTCTCTACTTCAAATTCAGCCAAAATTTCTTCATTTTCATTGCTGATTTGACTTACCATAAACCAATCGGCTAATTCCTCATTTGGGAATTTATTAAAACTGATGTTTAAATTTAATTCCAAAGTAGATTTAATGATTTTATCTTTTTTAAGTATATCAATCTGTTCAAAAAATTTCTCTCTAGCACTCATTAAAAATGTATCATCTATACCAAAATCATAATCAAAATCCTGAGTTAAACTTAGATCAAATACATCTTTTGCATCACCTTTGATTAAAACATTAGCATGTTCTAAAGCCTCATCTACACTATAGCTTAAATTTGGAGCAAGTAAATTTAAAAGCTCTTTTGCTATCAAAGCCATAGCCACTTGAGCAGATTTTCTTCTTTGGGCATTTTCGCTATCACAATAAAGTCTATCTTTACTGATATCAAGATAAATCCCACTTAAATCCGCACTTAAGAAATTTAAAAGCAAACTAAAACCTTTAGCAAATTCATAAGCAAAAAATGCCTCTTTGCTTGCTTTAAAAACTTTAGTTGCACGGCTTAATATCCATTTATCAATAAAACTAAATTCTTTAACTTTTAAATCTTTTAAATCATTGGTATTGGCAAGTAAAAATCTTATAGTGTTTCTTATTTTGCGGTATTGTTCGCCTACTTGTTTTAAGATATTGTCTGAAATTTTTAAATCACTTGAATAATCACTTAAAAGTATCCAAAGTCTTAAAATTTCAACTCCATAGGTTTTTGCTACATATTCAGGAGCAATCACATTGCCTTTAGATTTAGACATTTTTTGCCCTTTTTCATCGGTGGTAAAACCATGAGTTAAAATGCTTTCATAAGGTGCACTTTCATTGATCGCTGTACCTACAAGCAAAGAGCTTTGAAACCAACCCCGATGTTGATCGCTTCCTTCTAAATACATACTTGCTCTTTTTTCTCCTGTGTCATAAAGTCCGCTATTTAAAACCGCATTAAAAGTACTTCCACTATCAAACCAAACATCTAAAATATCATATACTTTTTCTAAATTTTCAGCGTTGTATTTTGAATTTGTAGGAATTAAATCTTTGATTTCAAACTCCCACCACGCATCAGCGCCATGTTTTTCAAAGATAGCTGCTACAAAGTCAAAAAACTCATCATCAAAAATCACTTCTTTAGTGTTTTTATCTCTAAAAAAGGCTATAGGCGTTCCCCAGTCTCTTTGTCTTGAAATACACCAATCTGGGCGATTTTCCACCATAGAACCTATTCTTTTTACCCCACTTTGCGGATAAAAGGTTGTTTTTAAAAGTTGTTCTTTTGCACACTCTCTTAAAGTTTTTCCTTGAAGTTTTGGTTCATCCATTAAAATAAACCATTGTTTAGTAGCTCTATAAATCACAGGCTTATGCGTTCTCCAACAAAATGGATAAGAGTGTATAAATTTAGAAGAATGTAACAGTTTTTCGCCTAAAAGTTCTAAAATTTTTTCATTGGCCTTAAAAATATGAAGACCTATAAACTCTTCAAGCAAATGAGAAGGCAAAAGCCCTTTAGCTCTTAAAGTTTCATCATAACATCCACTATCATCAACAGGCATTAAAACCTCAATGCCATATTTCAAACAAGCATAATAATCATCTTCGCCATGTCCTGGTGCAGTATGTACAAGTCCACTTCCACCATCCATCAATACATGCTCGCCCATAATTAAAACAGATTTTCTTCCATTTAAAGGATTGATAGCTTCAAGTTTTTCAAATTCTTTTGCGTTTAGTTCTTTTTGAATTTCTCCACTTGTAAGTCCTTTTTCTACCATACTTTTAAGTAAAGCACTTGCAAAAATCAAACCCTCTTTGGTGATCACATAATTTTCATTAGGATTTAAAGCTATAGCTTGATTAGCCACCAAAGTCCAAGGCGTAGTTGTCCATATCACTGCGCTTGCTTTTGAAACGCCTAATTTTTCGCAAGCTTTTACATCTAAATCAAAAGCCACAAAGATAGAATAATCTTCTTTATCTTGATACTCTACTTCAGCTTCCGCTAAAGCTGACTTTGCCGCCCAACTCCAAAAAACAGGCTTAGAACGCTCGCAAAGTAAGCCTTTTTTAGCAATCTCGCATAAAGTTCTATAAATCGCTGCTTCAAACTCAAATTTCATAGTTAAATAAGGCTTATCCCAATCTGCAATAATGCCTAAATTTTTAAATTCTTCTCTTTGGATATCTACAAATTCACTCGCATGTTGTCTGCAAAACTCACGAATTTCTTTTTTACTTAAGCTTTTTTTCTTTTCTCCAAGCTTTACTTCTACTTGTTGTTCTATAGGCAAACCATGACAATCCCACCCTGGAGTAAAACGCACACTCTCACCTTTAAAATAATGCGTTTTGATAATAGTTTCTTTTAAAATTTTATTTAAAGCATGTCCTATATGGATATGTCCGTTAGCATAAGGGGGGCCATCGTGTAAGGTAAAACTTTTTTTCGCATTTTTGCGATTTTCTTTCATTTTTTCATAAGCATAATTTTGCTCAAACCATTTTTTAAATCTTTGCGGTTCAAGTTCCGCTAAATTCGCCCGCATAGCAAAACTAGTACTGGGCAAAAGTAGAGTTTCTTTGTAGTCCATTTTTTCCACCTAATTTTTAATAATCTTAAATTCTACTCAAATTAGCTTTAATTTCTACTTTGTTTTTGGCTATAATTATAAGAAAAAAAGGAAAATTTATGAAACATTTGCTTTATCTTATAGGAGATGAGCTTACTATAAACGAAAAATTCAAAAATTATATTTATAGAACTTATGAAGAAAAATTTAAAGAAATCAACGAAATTCGCATACAAAATAAAACCGATAAAGATTTACCTTTTTTACTTGAAAATCTCTTAAATCAGTATGATTTTATCACTTTATTTACAAGCTCTTTGCATTATGCGACTGTTGCTAAAATTTTAGCAACTTTAAATGATGATAATCTTATCTTAAAAGATGATACCTTGGTTCCAGATAAAGCAGAATTTAGTAAAAATAGCTTTGTGTGTAATTTTTCAAATTCAAAAATTAATGTCGTTAAAATAAATCCAAGCGAAAAATTACCCAATCTTCTTGGGCATATAAAATTAAATTTTGCATATTTTTGCATTTTTGGCATGGATGATGAAAGCGCTATATTGCTACTGCAAACCCTAACAAAATCTTATGAGATAAGTATAAAATCAACCAAGCTTTTAGATAATCTTGTGCTTATTAAGGCCACTTGCGCTAATTTTGGAAAACTTGATGGTTTTTTAAATAGCGTAAAAAATCTTTTTGGACAAAAGGTATTTTTAGGTAAAGATCCCATACATTTTATAAGCTCTAAACTTTTAGAAAAAAAATTAAAAATTTCTTTTGCTGAAAGTTGCACAGGTGGACTTTGTGCAAGTACCTTAACCAAAATTTCAGGTGTAAGTGAAATTTTTGAAGGTTCTATTGTAAGTTATTCCAACCGCATCAAACACGAATGGCTTGGAATTAGCGAAAGCGTCTTAGAAAATAATGGCGAATACAGTGAACGTTGTGTTTATTTTATGCTAAAAGGTATTTTTAAAACAGCTAATCCTGATTTTGCCTTAGCTGTTAGCGGAGTAGTTGGCGAAAAAGATGAGGGAAAAATAAAATCAGGCACTATTTATATAGGTGCAATGTTTAGAGATGGAACTTTTATCCAAGAAACGCTTTATTTAGATGGAGATCGTGAATTTATGCAAGAACAAGCTGTTTTGGCAACTTTTTGCTTACTTTTAAAATTAAAACCTGAAATTTTTGAAATTTAAGGGATTTAAAAATGAAAGAAATTAAGCTAAAAGAAGACTTGGAAAAAATTTATCCCTTGATAAAACAATTAAGAAATAACCTATCTTTGAAAGATTTTTTAGACAAAATCCAACTTGCTACACAAACTCAACATTATAAACTTTTTGCCTATGAAAATGAGGGAAGCTACAAAGCAGCTTGTGGAGTCATGCCCTTTAATGTACTTTATCATAATCATTGTCTTTATATTTGTGATTTTGTCGTAGATGAAGCTTTAAGAGGAAAAGGTATAGGTCAAGCTTTTTTGAAAAAAATCCAAATTTGGGCAAAAGATCAAGGATATGAAGAATTAGAACTAAGTTCAAGTTTTTTTAGAACACAAGCTCATGAATTTTATATCCAAAAAATGGGTTTTGAAAAATCCGGTTTTGTTTTTAAGAAAAATATCAAACTATAATATTTTTTGATTAAGCTTTGCATTTTATAATTAATATTATTATTTTTGATTTTAAGGAATAAAATGAATTTTAAAGAACTAATTTCAAAACGCAGAGCTTGTAAACTTTTTAATGATAAAAAAATCAATGAAAAGGATTTGCATTTTATCTTAGAAAGTGGAGTCTTAGCCCCAAGCTCACATGGATTTGAGCCTTGGAAATTTGTAGTATTAGAACAAAAAGAACACAATCTTAAACTCTCAACCCTATGTTACAATCAACAAAATGTAGCAAGTGCAAGTCATAATATTATTTTTCTAGCAAGAAAAGATCTTCAAAGCAAAGATGAATTTGCACAAAAACAAGTGCGTCGTTTCTCAGGTTCTAGCGAAGAAAATTTTCAAAAAATTTTAGAAATTTATACTCATAAAACCAATGCAATGAATGATAATGAACTCTATCATTATGCACAACTTCAATGCTATCTTGCTATGATGCAAATGTCACTAGCTGCAATGAGCTTAGGTATTGATTCTTGCATGATAGGTGGCTTTGAAAAAGCTAAGGTTGATGATTTTCTTAATTTAACTTATCCTTTTGAAACTGCCGTAATTTTATCCTTAGGATATAAAGCCCACGAACCAAAATATTCTACTCAACGCTTAAATTTTAATGAAGTCGTCGAATTTTACAAGGAAAAATAATGAAAAAAGAACTTGAAATTTTTAGCACAAGATATTCTTGTAGAAATTTTAAAAATGAAAAACTCAAAAAAGAGGATTTAAATTCTATTTTAGAAATAACAAGATTAAGCCCCAGTTCCTTAGGACTGGAACCTTGGAAATTTATAGTAATGCAAGATGAGAAAAGAAAAGAAGAACTTTCTAAAATTTGCAACCAACAAAAACATGTAAAAGATTGCGCTGCATTAATTATCATCATTTCAAGACTTGATTTTTTAGATTATTTTGAAGAAAAACTTAGAAAAAGAGATATGAGTGAAACAGAAATTCAAAAACGCTTAGATGCTTATATGCCTTTTTTAAAATCTCTGAATCAAGAACAAAAAATATCTTATGCAAGAGAACAAGCTCATATAGCTCTAGCTAGCATACTTTACAGTGCTAATGCTTTAAATATAGCAAGTTGCACTATAGGTGGTTTTGATAAAGAAAAGCTTGATTCTTATTTATCACTTGATATTCAAAAAGAAAGATCAAGTTTGGTGGTAGCTTTAGGATATTGCAACGATGAAAAAAATCCTCAAAAAAATCGTTTTAGTTTTGATGAAGTTGTAAAATTTATTTAAATTTTGCTTTTAAGCAAAATTTAAATAAAAATAAACTGATTCTTTTTTTGTATTTTTACTAAGTCTTTGCTTAAATTTTATACAATTTTGATTATAATTTTACATTTAATTTCACAAGGCTTGTTATGAATTTACCCAATATCTTGGCGATTTTTAGAATGGTTTTAGCGCCTTTGCTATTTTTTTTATTAATTCATCATTTTGAAAATATTCATCAAAGTTGGATTAACTATTTTGCTGCTTTAACTTTTTCATTAGCAGCTTTAAGTGATTTTTTTGATGGATACATCGCAAGAACTTGGAAACAAACTACAAAACTGGGTGGAATCTTAGATCCATTAGCCGATAAAATGCTTGTTTTAGCAGCTTTTTTAGGGCTTTTACTTACAGGAAAAGCTAATGAATGGGTAATTTATATTATACTAGTAAGGGAATTTTTTATCACAGGTTTTAGAGTTGTAATGATTAGCGAAAATTTAAATGTCAATGCTTCTTTTGCAGGCAAACTTAAAACCGCTTTTCAAATGACTGCGATAGGATTTTTAATCATGGAGTGGATAGGCGGTGAAATTCTACTTTACATAGCTTTGATTTTAACTCTTTATTCTGGATTTGAATACATCTATACTTATATAAAAGCTCAAAAAAAAGGAGAAAAATGAGATCTTTATTATTTTTAATTGTTATTTTGATTTTGGGAATTAAATTTTATTCTATTGAATTTTTAGCAACTGTTTTAGTCATCTCATTTTTAATTTTCTTTCACGAATTAGGACATTTTTTGGCTGCAAGATCTTTGGGTGTAAAAGTTGAAGTTTTTAGTATAGGATTTGGAAAAAGTCTTATAGAGCGTGAATTTAAAGGCACAAACTATCGCTTAAGCACTTTACCACTTGGAGGATATGTTAAACTTAAAGGACAAGATGATATGCGTCCTGGTTTTGAAAATCTAGACAAAGATAGCTATAGCATTTTAAGTCCTTTAAAAAAGATTTATATTCTTTTTGCTGGACCATTTTTTAATCTAATTTTAGCTTTTTTTCTTTATATTATCATAGGAAATTTAGGTCTAAACAAACTTGCTCCGCAAATAGGAAACATAGCGTCAAACTCTGCTGCACAAGAAATAGGACTTCAAAAAAATGATACTATCTTAGAAATTAACGGTATAAGAATTCAAACCTTTGATGAAATTTCAAAGCATTTAAGTTTAGATCCTTTGAAAATATTAATCAATAGAGAAGGAAAAAATTTAGAATTTATTTTAACTCCAAAAATAGGACAAGGATACAATGACTTTGGACAAATCGTTGAAAAACCTCAACTTGGAGTCAGTCCAAATGGGACAAGCACTCTTGTAAAACACCAAGGTTTAGAAAGTTTTAAATATGCCGCACAAGAAAGTTTTCAAGCTTCTACACTCATCATCAAGGGTATTGTAAAACTCATAAGTGGTGAAGTTGAAGCAAAAAATTTAGGCGGTATTATCACCATGACTGAAATTACCTCAAAGGCTGCACAAAATAGCTTTACTTTGCTTTTATTTATCACTGCTTTAATTTCTATAAATTTAGGCATTTTAAATCTTTTACCTATTCCTATGCTTGATGGAGGACATATACTTTTTAATCTTTATGAAATGATTTTTAGACGCAAAGTTCCACAGCGTACTTTTGAATATTTAAGCTATACAGGCATGGCAATACTTTTAAGTTTAATGCTCTTTGCAACTTATAATGATATATCAAGGATTATAGGTGAATAAAAAATTTTCCTACCCTATTCCAAATTTTACTGATAGAAGAAAAAGTATAATCTTTTGGCGCTATTTGCGTTTTCAAGCAAGAAAAATTTTATATTTTCCTCAAGTAAGACTTCTAGAAAAAACGCTTAATAAAGAAAAAAATAAACATTTAAAAGACTTTTTCTCTCAAAGACCCTATGCTTGTTACAATACTACAAGAAGATTTTGCGATAAAAGTTTTAAAGCAAATGAACGTGTTAAAACACTTATTTATGATGTTGATAAGGGACTCGCTTGTTTTAAATTTCTTCCCGAGGAGCAAATAATTTTTTCTTTTGATGAAGATTTTGAGCTTTTTTTAGGATATAACTATAATGTTTGCGAAGAAGGTTTTTGGGCTTTTTCTTTAAAATTTAAAAAATACACAATCTTACAATGTAATTTTTGCTTTACTTTAGAAAACAATCTTCTACTTTCTTGTATACAAGGACATAAATACAAAGATTTTAATATTTTAGAAATTAATAAAATTTTAACTAAAAAATGTCATGGTTTGCGCCCTGTTGCTTTACTTATAGAATGCTCTAAGATGCTTTGTGAAATTTTAAAACTTCAAACTACTTTAGGTGTACATGAAAAAAATCAAATCCGTTCTCAAAAAGGAAAAGAAAAAGGCTATTTTGTAGATTATCAAAAAATTTGGCTAGAAAATGGTGGAGAATTAATAAAAATCAATAAACACAAATACTATAAACTCCACCACTCTCAAAAAAACCTAGAAGAAATCCCTTCGCAAAAACGCTCCATGTATAAAAAACGTTTTGCTATGCTTGAAGAAATCAAAACAAATTTAGATAAAACCTTAAGTATTCAAGACTAATTAAGTATATTTTGATATAATCTAGTCTTGCTTTATGCAAAATCCTTGCTCATAAAAATGGGCTTTAACATCCATAAGGAGAAAAGATGAAACATTATGAGGTTTTATTTATCTTAAAACCAACACTTACTGAAGAGGAAGTGAATGCGAAGTTGGAATTCGTTAAAGAAGTCCTAACCAAAAATAGTGCAGAAATTGAAACTGTTGTTCCAATGGGTACTAGAAAATTAGCGTATAAAATCAAAAAATACGAAAGAGGAACTTATTTTGTGATTTATTTCAAAGCTCCTACAAACTTGATCGCTGAGCTTGAAAGGGTGTTAAGAATCACTGAAGAAGTAATAAGATTTTTAATCGTAAAATATGAAAATAAAAAAGAAATTGCAGCTTGGGAAAAACTAAGCCACGGGATTAAGCAATCTAAAAAAGAAATTAAACCTTTAGATGCTCCTGAAATTCAATAAGGAAAAAGATGTTTAACAAAGTTGTTTTGGTTGGAAATCTTACACGTGATATAGAAATGCGTTATGCACAAAGCGGTAGTGCTATTGGAGCTTCCGCTATAGCAGTAACAAGAAGATTTACCGCAAATGGAGAAAAAAGAGAAGAAACTTGCTTTATTGATATAAGCTTTTATGGTCGCACCGCAGAAGTTGCAAACCAATACCTTACAAAAGGTTCAAAAGTACTCATAGAAGGACGTTTGAGATTTGAACAATGGAGTGATCAAAATGGACAAAATCGCTCTAAACATAGCATTCAAGTTGAAAATATGGAAATGCTTGGCAATTCCAATGCTCCACAACAAGGTGGTTTTGGCAATAATAGCTTTTCAAACAACAATTATAGTGGAAACTATGAAAATCAAAGCTATGATCCTTATATGAGTGAAAATCAAAATTTTAATAAAGCAAAAGCAAACCCTACTCCACAAAGAAACCAAAACCCACAACACGAAGAAAAATTAAAAGAAATTGATATCGATGCTTATGATAGCGATGATACTAATTTACCATTTTAAAGGATAAACTATGGCAGAAAAAAGAAAATACTCTCGCAAATATTGCAAATACACTGAAGCAAAAGTTGAATTTATTGATTATAAAGATACAGCAATGTTAAAACATGCTTTATCTGAAAGATTTAAAATCATGCCACGCCGTTTAACAGGCACAAGCAAAAAATACCAAGAAATGGTAGAAGTTGCAATCAAACGTGCAAGACATGTAGCTCTTATCCCTTATATAGTGGATAGAAAAGAAGTAATCAATAATCCTTTTGAAGGACTATAATCTTTTAAAGCAAACTTGTAAAAAGTTTGCTTTCTTATACATTTATTCTCAAAATAAAGTTAAACCAAAGTATATTCTAAAACATCACTGAAAGTATCAACAGCAATGATTTCCATATTGTCTCTAACCTCACTAGGAATATCTTTTAAATCTCTTTCGTAATTTTTTCTTGGAATTAAAGCTGTTTTTATATCTGCTTTATAAGCTGCAATTAATTTTTCTTTTAATCCGCCTATTGGTAAAACTTTTCCTTTTAAATCTATTTCACCCGTCATTGCAACATCTGCTTTAACCTTTTTATCACTAAAAATAGAAGCAATAGCTGTGCTTATCGTAATACCTGCACTTGGGCCATCTTTTGGAGTAGCTCCATCTGGCACATGTATATGAATATTATAACTATCATAAACATTAACTTTAGGATCAATAATTATTTTTTTAGGTATTTTTATTTTTCCTTCATCGATTAAAACTTTTATCATGCTAAAAGCAATTCTAGCTGATTCTTTCATTACATCACCCAAACTTCCTGTGAGCGTTAATTCTCCTTTACCTTTAATTTTTACAGCCTCTACTTTTAAAACATCTCCACCTACGCTTGTCCAAGCCAAACCATTGACCTGACCTACTTGATTTTCTCCATTATTTTTTTCTATTTCAAAAACTTTTTTATCTAAAAATTCATTCAAATTTTTTGTATTAATAATGACTTTTTTAATATTTTCTAAAAGTAGTTTTTTAGCACTCTTACGACACAACTCTGCCACTTTGCGACGCAAATTTCTAACTCCTGATTCACGAGTATAATCGCTAATGATTAGCTCTATAGTTTCATCATCAATAAATAATTCATTGGATTTTAAGCCATGTTTTTTAAGCTCATCTGGAATTAAATATTTTTTCATTATATGAAATTTTTCACTTGGAGTATAAGAGCTAAGTTCTATAAATTCCATTCTATCTCTTAAAGGTGCAGGAATATTGCTAATATCATTTGCCGTTGCTATAAAAATGACTTTACTTAAATCAATATTAAAATTTAAATAATAATCCCTAAATTTAGAATTTTGCTCTGGATCTAAAATTTCTAAAAGCACCGCACTTGGATCGCCTCTAAAACTGCGATTTAATTTATCAATTTCATCCAATACAATTACAGGATTAATTTGTTTTGCCTCTATGAGTCCTTGAGTAATACGTCCAGGCATAGCGCCTATGTAAGTTCTACGATGACCACGCAGCTCATTAACATCTTCAAGTCCACCTAAGGCTATACGAATAAGCTCTCTTTTTAAAGCTTTTGAAACAGAATTTGCCAGTGAAGTTTTACCCACGCCAGGAGGCCCATAAAGACAAAGTATAACTTTAGCACCATCTTTTTCTGCTATTTTTCTTTTTTCTAAAAGCTCCCTAACTGCAAAATATTCTTCTATGCGTTCTTTTGGTTTATTTAATGCATAATGATCATGGTTGAGCTGTTTTGAAACTTCCTTAATATCAAGTTTTTTCTTAGAAATTTTTTCAAAAGGAACATCTAATGCTGTTTCTATGTAAGTTTGAATCATCGATGCTTCGGAATTATCTTGATGAATGCGTTCGAATTTTTCAATTTGTTTTTTGATTTCTTTATAAGCGTCTTCGTGCATAAATTTCTTCTTTAACTCCAGACGCTTTTGATACTCTCTAACCTCATCTTCTTTTTGCGTATCAGAACCAAGCTCTTTTTGAATTTGTCTTAATTGTTCTTTTAAAAAATATTCTTTATTTACCTTATCAATACGAGAATGTACTTTATTTTTAATTTCTTTTTGAATTTTATTAGCTTCTATTTCTTGAGCAATTAAATCTATTAATTTTACTAATTTTTGCTCAAGATCTGTTAAAACAAAAAACTCATAAGCAACTTGTTTTTTAATACGCACAGTATTTAAAATCAAATCGCAAATCCTAGATGCATCAAAACCTTCTTCAATTGTTCTTAAAAGATCTGGAGAAAAATAATGACTAATATTTGCCAAATTTTTTACTTTCTCTTTTAAAACTTCAAGAAGTGCTTCTTTTTTAGTTCCTTCTAAAAAGTCTTCTTTTATAAGTTCTATCTTGGCTTCTAAAGGTTTATTAGAAATTTGCTCTATAATTTTACCCTTGGCATATCCTTGAAAAAGTATTTTCACTCTTCCATCAGGCAAAGGAACTTTTCGCATGATAGTCCCAATCACTCCGCAATTATAAATTTCATCAAAATTTCTTCCATTTTCCAACTTTGAAGGTGCAACAAAAAGCATGCTATCATTTTTAATCGCGAGATCTAAAGCTTTCATATTGGATAAATCGTTAATAAAAATAGGAGTTATCATAAAAGGATATAAAAATAATTCATCTTCAACCAATACTGGTAAATTTGCTGGATAATTTTGTATCTCTTCAATCTGCATTTATTTTCCTTGTTTATTAAAATCTTTCAAATATACTTCTATACCAAGGAAGCTCAGGTTTGATAATACTTTGCTGGTAAAATTCACTTTCTTGAAGTCTTTGTTTATAAATTTGTGCACTTTCATCATGCCCTATGCGCTGGTATAGATTTTCTATAGTACTATTAAGATAAAAAACCGCTAAATTAAATTTTGTAAGCATTGTTTGAACCAAAGGTTCATATTCTGTATAAGGATAATCTTTCAAAAAAGTATCTATTTCTTTTTGGCTTTCAAGCATTAAAGCCTGATTACGATTTGGCACTGCAAATGCATCAAATTTTGCCTTAATTTTAAGATAACGAATATAATCAGCATTGCGTGAATTTCCAAATTTTTTATTATATTCATCTAAATAAAATTCAGCTAACTTATATTCCTCTTCATCCATATGAGCTTGTGCTAAAATAATTAAAGTAGTTTCTAATAAAGGATCGGCAACATGCTCACTTGCCATACCATTATAATGATCATCAGCTTTTTCCAAATCCTTGTCCTGCAAATCTTTAATAATTTGCTTATACCACTCACTAGCACTAAGATTGTATAAACCTTCATCATTTTTCGTACTACACGCACTAAAAAAAATACTTAAAAAAACCAATAAAAAAATACCTTTTTTCATACTTCACCTTGATTTATATTCTCAAAAATATATATTTTAACGATTTTATAATTATGTTCTTCTAAAATTATAATAAAATTAATTAAATAATTTAAAATTTTGGAATGATTATTGCTTATTTTATGTTAAAATATTAAACATTATAACTTGAGGAGAAAACATGACCCTAGCTGTTAAATGCCCTATCTTAGGTTTTGAAGAAACCAAAAATATGGAATTTTCAACTATCGATGAAGTATTTGTAAGACTTAAAAGTCTTGATGGTAAAGACTTTTCTTTTGTTTTAATTAATCCTTATTTGATTAGACCTGATTATGAATTTGATATACCAACTTATTATCAAGAGCTTCTTTCTTTAACACCTGAATCTAATATGAAAATTTTTAATATAGTAGCCATAGCAAAAAGCATTGAAGAATCGACAGTGAATTTTCTAGCTCCAGTAGTCATTAATCTTGATAATAATACTATGGTACAAGTGATACTAGATACAGTTAATTATCCCGACTTTTTTCAAGCTGATCAAATTGCTAATTATATTAAAAAATAATGCTCTATATACTTGCAAATGGATCTATGGCAACAGCCTTAGCCTATGGGTTAAAAGATGATTATGAAATTTGTATAGTAGGAAGAAGTATAGAAAAACTTCAAGCCCTCGCCAAAGAAGGCTTTAAAACCTTACTTTACGAAGATTTTAACATAGAAGGTAAAGATGTTATTTTAGCATTTAAACCTTATGCTTTAGAAAATATTGCTCAAATGCTAAAAGGACAAGCACGTATCTTAATCTCTGTTTTAGCCAATGTTGATTTTGAAAAACTACAAACCATCAAAGCTCAAAATTATGTTAGAATAATACCCAATACAGCAGCTAAATACAAGGCTTCAACCACACCATATATACTTAAAAACTCTCATTTTGAAAATGAAATTTTAGACATTTTAAAAACTTTTGGCTCGGCTTATAAATTAGATAATGAAATACAAATGAATGCAGCTATGGCGATTAGCGGCTGCGCTCCTGCTTTTTTAGCACTTATAGCAGAAAGCATTGCTAATGCTGGAGTTTATGAAGGTTTGTCAAAAGAACTTAGTCTCAATCTTACGCGCTCTTTATTTAAAAGCTCTAGTGCTTTACTAGAACATGAACATCCAGCTATTATCAAAGAAAATATTTGCTCCCCTGGCGGAGTTACAATAAAAGGCATAAAAATACTCGAACAAAAAGGAATTCGCGGAAGTTTTTTTGAAGCCATAAATGCTAGCAGCGCTAAATGAAAAAGGCTTTCATACTTATAGAAAGCATTAGTGCTATAACGATCATATCTTTAATTTTCATTGGCATTTTTTATTACTATATTCAACTTTACAAAAACTATGAAAATTTAAATATTTTTGAAAGACTCTATAAACTTCAAGAAGAATTATATGAAAAGCCTATTTTTAAAACCATCATACTTCAAACTTCAGCCTTAAAACCTATAGTTTTACAAGAACAGTTTGTTAATGACGGTATATTTCAATTTCAAAAATTATACTTTCAAGATCAAAATTATAGCGTTTATTTTAAAGAATGAGCAAAGCTTTTACACTTTTTGAACTTATAATATCACTAATACTTTTTACTTTTATAACTAACTTACTTTCAAAACCTTTAATGGATTTTTATCATTTAAATTTTACTGCTTTACATACAAACAATCTTATCACTCAAACACATTTAAACTTGCTTAAAATAGAAAAATTAATACAAAATTGTATTAATATTACATTTTCACAGAATACATTAAAATGTCTTTTAAAAGATGAGTTAATTAGCCTAAAAGATAATAAACTTTATCTTATTAATTCTGCTCTTATTTTAGAAAATAATCATACACTTTATTCACCTCATTCTGATTTTAAAACACAACTCCAAAATAGAAAAGATTTATATAACGACAATGAACATATTAGCTATGCTTATAAAATTAATAAGATTGAAAAAATATCTATCTTGGAAAATGGTATATCTGCAAATTTTACAGGCAGTTTTATTCCTTTGCAAGCTCAATTAGTTATCAAATTGCAAAATGAAGAACTTATATATGAAATAAAGCCAAAATTTAATGAACAATTAAGCCAACAAGGATTGATTTCTAAAAACATAAGCTCATTTAACCTGCAAAACAATAAATTAAAAATTTGTCTAAAAAGACAAACAAAATATTGTCTTAAAAAAAGAATTTTACTATGAAAAAAGCTTATGTTTTAATTTGGACAATTTTTTTAATACTACTAATAAGTCTATGGATGAGCTTGACCTTAAACATATCCAGCTATACTCCAAAAATAATCCAAGATAGTTATTACTACCTTCAAGCTCAAATTTTAAGTCATAATGCAACACAATTTTCTAAATATTTTTTATATCAAGCAAGGCAAGAAAATAAAGAATGTTTAGATAATATATATTTTAATTACACAAAAGCTTTGATTAAAATAAAATATTTTTATCCTATTGCACAATGTGTTAATTTTAAATTTTCCAACTTCAATCCCGATGCAAATTTAAACAAAGATGGTGTTATCATAGCCCACATTAGTATTGCTTTAAATCGTGATAAAAACGTCAATGATGAAATTTTACTCACAAAAAGCATTATTATTTATCCCAAAGAAAATTTTTGGAATTTAAAAAATTAAACCAAAGTCTTAGCGAGCTTAACACAGTCTAAAAGACTTTGATTTTCGCATATATAAAGATTTTTAAAATTTAAAAGCTTCTTTGCTGTGCTTTGCCCTATAACTACAACCTTATCTTCTTCTTTTAAGCTATAAAATTTTAAAAAATTTTCTACACTTAAAGGAGAGGTGAATATAAAAATAGCAGGATAGATAAGCTTTTTGTCGCCTTTTTTAAAAACATTTTCATAAACAATCATTTCATCTAAATCCACACCTACATTTTTAAGATCCAAATTTAAAGTTGAAACAATATTTTTAGCCCTTAAATACAAACATTTTTGCATTTTTAACTCCTCTTTAAATTCAAGAAAAAGATCTTTTCCATAAGCCTTTGATGGAATTTTAATCTTTTTAAAACCTAAATTTTTAGCGTATTGAGCTGTACTTTGTCCCACAGCGTATAAATTGAGTTTGAAATTTAAAGTGATTTTTGCATGTTGTAAAGCTTTTAAAGCATTTTTTGAAGTGCAGATTAAAGCATCATACAAACTCAAATCCACACTAAAATCATAAAAAACAATCTCATTTAAAATAAGATTTTCCACCCCTTCAAAAGGAGTTTCATTTAAGAGATAAATTTTCATAGATTTTACGCTTTAGCTCTTTAGCTGCCAAAAAAGCATCTTTAGCATCCATGATCGCCCTAACCACAGCCACACCGCTTAAATTTATACCCTTTAACTCAACAAGTGCTTCTTTGTCAATCCCACCTATGGCTACAACCCCTATAGGGCTTTTATCACAAATTTGACTTAAAAGCTCAAGGCTTAAAAGCGAACTTTCTTTAGTAGGCGTTGCCTTAATAGCTCCACAACCTAGATAATTTACTCCTTGTATAAACTCAAGTTGTTCTAACTTTTTAAGACTTAAGCCTATGATTTTTTCATCTCCTAAAAGCTTTCTAGCTAATTTTGCTTCTAAATCTTCCTGTCCTAAATGCACCCCATCAGCATCTAAGGCTAAAGCTATATCCACCCTATCGTTAATCAAAAAAGGTATTTTATAAGACTTGCAAAGTTTTTGCACCTTTAAGCCTAGTTTATAAAATTCTCTTGCATTAAGCTCTTTTTCACGAAGTTGTATGATACTTACTCCGCCTTTTATAGCATTTTCTAAAGTATTTAAAAAACACTCCTCGCTTTTATTTCCCTTAGTAGCAACCAAATAAAGGCTAAGATCTAATTTATTTTTCATCTAGAAACTTGAAAAAATGATTTGTAGGACCACAACCTTTTCCAAGATTAAGTGAATAATAAATCGCATTTCTTACATACTCTTTAGCTTCACTAACAGCGTGAAATAAATCCTTGCCTTTAGCTAAATTACTAGCAATAGCCGAAGAAAGCGTACAACCTGTACCGTGAGTATTTTTAGTTTCTATGCGTTCGCCTTTTAAAATATAAATTTCTTTTCCATTATAAAGCACATCATTGGCATTTGCTTCACTATGTCCGCCTTTAAGTAAAACTGCCTTAGCCCCCAAGCTGCATAAATGCTTAGCTGCTTTTATCATCTGCTCTTCATTAGTGATCTTAAAACCACATAAAAACTCTGCTTCAGGAATATTAGGAGTAAGAATGTCTGCAAATTTTATTATAGTTTGTTTGAAAAAATCACAATTTTCTTGCGGCATTAAAGCATGGCCATTTTTGGCAAACATTACAGGATCAATAACTACATTTTGAGGTTTAAACTCGCTTAAATTTTTAGCTACACAGCTCATTAATTCACAAGAACCTATCATTCCGATTTTAGTTGCCTTTGGCACTATATCTTCAAACACGGCAAGCATTTGTTCATCCACGCTTTGAGTAGGTATATCGTGTACAGAAATCACCCTTGCGGTATTTTCAGCTACCACACTTAAAACCACACTCATACCAAAAAGATTGTGTGCACTAAAGGTTTTAAGATCGGCTTGTATCCCTGCTCCACCACTACAATCACTCCCTGCTATAGTTAAAACAGGTATAAGTTCACTTCCTTTTGCTTTCATAAATCTTCCTTTAAAATTTTGATCCATTCTTCACCCTTAGGGCTTAATTTTTGTCCTTTAAAACTCTGTTTTGCAAAAGCTACAATCAAAGCATGAAAAATTTGATAAAGTTCGTAAAGTTTGCATTTTTTTCCTAAAATTTTATACAAATTTTCTTGCTCACTCTCTATGTCACTTTGAAAAAATTCTCTTAATTCTTCATAATTTTCAAACTCATAACCTAAGTAAAAAGCCAAACGCAAACTATAATTATCTACAACCAAAATCTCTCTTTTGCAAAGATAGTTTAAAATACTATCAACGCTTTCAAAACCTAAACCTTTGATATTTAAAAGCCATTCTCTGCTTGCATTTGTTTTAAAATTTTCTAAATTTTCATAAGTGTTTATGATACTTTCTACCAAACCTTTTAAACGCTTAGTTTTGGTATTATAAAATCCGCTAGGCTTAATTAAAGTTGCAAGTTCTAAATTGGATAAAGTATTGATTTGTTCTAAGCTTGCAATATTTTCTTTTTTTAAATTTTCTAAAGCTTTTAAGACATTTTTCCAATTTGTATTTTGAGTTAAAACGACAGAAATTAAAAGCTCAAATTCACTCAATCCTTGATTTTCAAGCCAATCAAAATCATGATAATTTAAATCCAAATTTAAAAGCTTGGTAAAAATTTGTGCTCCAGTCATTTAAAATTCTCCTTAAAAGCTAAATAAAATTGCTTTGCGGTACGACCACTTCTACTTGCTCTTAGAGTAGCAAATTCTTTAGCTTTAGCGTGCAAAAGCTCTTTATCACAAGAATAATCTTTAAAATAAAAATCTATCATCTTTAAATACTCTTCTAAATTTCCCTGATAAAAACTTAACCACAAACCAAATCTATCACTCAAACTTAATCTTTCTTCAGCAGCATCGCTTAAATGAAGTTCTGTATGTGTGATTTGCGTATCAAGATTATCAGTAATGCTTTCACTTAATAAATGCCTACGATTTGAACTCGCATAAATAATTACATTATTTGGGGCTTTTTCTATGCTTCCCTCAAGTAAAGGTTTTAAAAATTTATAACTATCATCTCCCTTTTCAAAAGAAAAATCATCACAAAAAAGTATGAATTTAAAATTTTCTAATCTGATTTCATCGATGATATCTGCTAAGGCAAATAAATCTTCTTTATTTAATTCGACAAGTCTTAAGCCCTGTTCTTTAAATTCATTAAATATAGCTTTAATTAAACTTGATTTTCCAGTGCCCTTAGATCCCCATAAAAGTGCGTGATTTGCTCCCTTATCTTGAATGAAATTTAAAGTATTTTCATAAAGTGCTTTTTTTTGACTTTCCATACCTACTAAATCTTTTAAAGCAATAGGATCGATTTCAAAAATAGGCTTTAAATAATCTTTTCTTGCTCTATAAATTGCTGCATAAGTTTTATTCCAATCCATTTTAAGCCTTTCTTAAATGCGTTAAAATTGCCTCTAAAATATCATCATCATCTTTGCTTTTTGCCTTGATGAGTTCTTTTTCATCATTTAAAGCAGTAAATTGAATATTTTGCTCATAGTTACTAATGCTTTTAAATTTATTTAAAGCTAAAATTTTAATAGTAATCAAAGATAAAAATTGCTTAGTATAAATGTCAATTTTTCCAAAGCGATCTTCAATTTCACCTTCGATCTCATAAACCTCATGAACTTGCTCACACTTGCTAAGTCTTCTATAAAGTTCTAATCTTAAGCGATCTTCGCTGATAAGTTCGCTGTTTAAAAAGGCATTAACATTGAGTTTTAAATCAAGTTTATTTTCTTTTTGATCCACTTCATTTTTACTTAAAGCATTAAGTTCATCTTCTAACATTTTAAGATATAAACTATATCCAATTTGCTCAATATGTCCACTTTGATCTACGCCTAATAAATTTCCACCGCCACGAATTTCAAGATCATGATAAGCCAAAATAGAACCTGCGCCTAAAAAAGAATTACTTTCTAAGGAAACTAGACGCTTTAAAGCATCTTTTGTGATAGCATTTTTATCTTCAATTAAAAAATAACAATAACCTTGCTTATCACTTCTTCCTACACGCCCACGCAATTGATGCAAATCAGCCATGCCAAAACGATCGCTTTTTTCTACTATGATAGTATTTGCATTTGGTAAATCAATCCCACTTTCTACGATAGAGGTACTTAAAAGCAAATCATATTCTTTGTTTTCAAATTTCAACATTTCTTCTTCTTGCATCTTGGCATCGATTTTAGAATGTAAAATCAAAATACGCAAAGTAGAAAAAAGTTCTAATAAATGCTTTTTACATTGCTCTATACTTGCAATATGATTATGAATATAAAAAATTTGCCCACCACGTCTTAACTCTCTTGCTATAGCTTCTTTTAAAAGTGCGTCATCATTTTCTTTGACAAAAGTTCTTACATCCATTCTATCTTCTGGTGGAGTTTGCAAAACACTATAAGATTTTATAGAACTTAAAGCTTGATTTAAGCTTCTTGGTATAGGGGTTGCTGACATGGATAAAATATGTGAATTTTGAGTGATTTCTTTAAGCTTTTCTTTTTGCTTCACTCCAAATTTATGCTCTTCATCAATAATAACAAGGGCTAAATTTTCACATTCTACACTTAAAAGTGCATGAGTTCCTACAACTACACAAGCTTTATTTTCTTTTAAATTTTGTAAAACTTGTTTTTTTTCTGCACTACTTGTAAAGCGATCCAGTTTAAAAACCTTTATATCAAAAGGATCAAAACGCTTTTTTAAGGTTTTATAATGCTGATGAGAAAGCAAAGTCGTAGGCGCAAATAAAAATGCGCAAAATCCACTTTTAACTACTGGATAAATAGCATTCATAGCGACTTCTGTTTTTCCAAAACCCACATCACCACTTAAAAGCCTATCCATGACTTTTCCACTTTGAAAATCTTGCAAAATTTCATGACAGGCTTTATCTTGATCGCTTGTATAAATAAAACCCGCACTAGCTATAAAATCAGTCTGTCTATTTAAATCCACTGTAATTTTTTTTGCTTGCACCAAAGATCTTTTAGCCGCCATAATAACAATTTCAGAAGCTATGGCTAAAAGTTTAGTCTTTAATTTTTCTTTAAGTTTAATAAAGCTTGTTTTACCTAGTTTATCTAAGCTTGGAATAGATCCACTCACGCCCAAATATTTATCAATTAAATAAAGATTTTCCACTGGTAATAAAAGCTTGTCAGAATTTTGATACTCTATAGCAACAAACTCTTTTTTTGCTCCGCTTATCACTATCATCTCAAGACCTAAAAATTTACCTACCCCATAATCTTCGTGTACTATATAATCCCCATTTTTAAGCTCATCTATAATCAAACTAGCTTTTTTTCTTGTTTTTTGTTTTTCTTTTTGATTTAAAGAAATGATTAGCTCTTCAGGACTAATAAGATTAAGCCTTAAATCACTTTTTACAAAATGGATATTTTGAGTATCTTCAAGCTCCAAAGCTTTAAACAAAGCTTCGTTTTTAGCTAAAAGTGTGATTTTTTTATTTTTATGAAATTCAAAAAAATCTTTATTGTAAGAACTTTGCAATTCTTTAAATTTTTTAGCTTGAGGTAAAATTTTTGCATTCACAAAACTTATATCTTTTTCATATTCATTAATATCAAACTTTTCACAAGCTAAAAAATCAAGCTCCAAATAATCAAAAAAATCATCAATACACCAAAACCCTAAAGAATTGATATCATGTATTAAAGTATCGCTTTGAAAATCTTCTAATTTATCCTTAAAAATTTCATAATTTTCTTTGTCAAAATATTTTAAAAAAGGACAAATTTCAAAATGTTCCAGTTCATTAGGGATAGACTTTTGACTTTGCAAATCAAAATATCTTATACTTTCAATCTCTTCGCCAAAAAGCAAAATTCTAATAGGATTTTCTTCATTGATACAAAAAATATCAATAATATCCGCACGAATTGAAATTTCACCTTTATCCTGAACTATATCTACAAATTCGTATCCCAATCTTGAAATTTCATCTTCAAAACATTTCAAATCAAAATTTTGTTTTTTATCGATATGATAATTTTGTAAATGTTTTTTTGAAGGAAGTTTTTTTAAAACAGTATTTAAAGGAGAAATAAGGATTTTTTTTTCTTCTTCTTTATGATAAGCATTTAAAATCTTACAAAGATCAAAAAGTTCTTTAGAAAAAGCCCTTAAATCATCTCCAAACTGCGCTCTAAAATCAGGTAAAACAAAGGTTTTTAAACCCTTAAATCGTGAAACTTGAGCGAGTAAATCTGCTTGTTTTTCATCTTTACAAAGAAAAAGTTCACAAATTTTTGGATTTTGTAAGTATTCATAAAATGAAGCTTGCATTATTCTTCGTTGTTATTTTCAATAAGTTTGATAGTATCTTCTTTAATTTTACTAGTTCCATTAAAGCGACCGCCATTTTCTATAGAAATTTTTTGCGTTGAAATATCACCATTAACAACTCCGCCCGCTAAAATTTCTAAACTATTAGCCTCAAGTTGCCCTTCAAAATACCCATTTACTACAATTTTATCTGCTTGTAATTCACCTTTTAAATTTCCATTTTTTCCGATAACCACAATGCTTTCAGAATGAATAATGCCACTTAACTCTCCATCAACATGGAGCATAGAAGCAAAATAAAATTTACCCTCAATTCTCGCACCTGAAGAAATTACTGTTGTTTCTGAGCTAGAGCTGGATGTTGGGCTGATACCGCCTTTATTAAAGATTGCCATGGAACTCTCCTTTCTTGATTAAAAAAATCATTCATATTTTTTCTTTGCAAATTTAAAAAATACAAAGGTTCTAAAGTTTTATTAATAAACCTTACCTCATAGTGCAAATGCGGCCCCGTAGAAAGACCTGTATTGCCACTATAACCTATCAACTGCCCTTTATTAACAAATTGACCTGCTTTGACCACTTCTTTGCGCATCATATGAGCAAATACTGTTTTAAAACCAAAATTATGCAATAAAATTACATTATAGCCATAGCCATTATCACTATAACCTGAAAATTCCACTACTCCACTTGCTGGTGCATAAATAGGAGTACCAATTTCCGCTCTTAAATCAATGCCAGGATGAAATTCTCTTCTTTTTAAAAGAGGATGCTCTCTCCAGCCAAAATTTCCTGTAATGCCTTTATTTTCAATA
This sequence comes from Campylobacter sp. CFSAN093233, assembly GCF_011068165.1. NCBI lineage: Bacteria > Pseudomonadati > Campylobacterota > Epsilonproteobacteria > Campylobacterales > Campylobacteraceae > Campylobacter > Campylobacter sp. CFSAN093233. The sequence continues at coordinate 238,163 of NZ_JAAMWY010000005.1, read as the reverse complement.
GGCCATCCATTAGGAATTTGCCCCAAAATTCCAAGTTGCTGCTCATTGGTAAGCTGAAGATTATCAAGTCTTGCACTAATTGTAAGATTATTTTCTGCTTCTAAGCCCAAAGCCTCTTCAAAAGAAGCTATTTTATCTTCTATAGCTGCATACTGCTGAGTTTTTTCTTCTATGCTTTTTTGCATTTGCGAATTAGATAATTCCAATTCTTTGCTTTTTTTCAAAAGCTCCTCACGCTTTTCACTGATATCACTAAGTTTGCTATCAAGATATTTGATATAAAAACCACTAAAAACTAAAAATAAAACAATAAAAGCAATAGTATAAAAAACTATTTTTTTGATTATTTGATTTAAATAAAAATGTCTTGAACCGTTAATATCTGTAATGGTAATAGTGAATTTATTTTTTACCACACCACTCCTTTAAAAAATTTTCTACCAACATAAAAGAACCAAAAACTAGATTTTTTTTATTCTCTTCTAATTTTACAAATTCTTTGCATTGTATACCTAGCTTTGATGCAATACTATAAATTTCATCATCAGCCAGCTTTCGTTCTGCGCTTTTATATTTATATATTTGTATTGTATCAATAATAGGCTTTAATGTATTTAAAATTTGAAAAATATCCTTATCCAAATAAGCATTATAAATAAGATTTATTTTTTCTCCTTGAAATTTATCAATCATAGCCTTAGCAGCCATAGGATTATGACCCACATCAACAAAAAAATTTGGAGAAATTTCTTGGCATCTTCCTTGTAAATTTAACTCTTGCAACTTTTTTAAAGCTTCTAAGGTTTTTTCTTGCGAAGTTAAAATTTCACAAGCCTTTAATGCAAGCTTTAAATTATGCTTTAAAAAACAAGGTAAAACAAACTTTTTACAATAAATCTCAAATTTTTCTTTCAAAAAAGGATTTAAAGAAGAAACTTGCAAATTAGCTTTTTTTAAAAAAGCAATTTTTTTTGCTAAATTTAAAACATTTTGCTCTTGCTCATCACTTATAAGCGCTATAGGCGCCATAACTTTAAGCTTGGTTCTTGCAATATCTTCTAAAGAATTGCCCAAAATTTGAATATGGTCAAATCCAATTCTTGTAAAAATATTCATTCTTCTTTCAAAAACAGAAGTAGCATCATATTCTCCACCCACTCCTGCTTCTAAAACAATGAAATCGCATTTTTGAAATAAAATCATAGCTAAAAAAGTAGCATATTCGAAATAACTTAATTTTTGCAAGTCTTGTTTAAAAATTTCTTCAAGTCTTATATGAGCTTGTTCTAATTCTTCATCATTTGCAATCTTACCATCAAGATAAAATCTTTCATTAAAACTAAAAATATGCGGGCTAGTATAATGCCCTATTTTATAATTTAAATTTTCTAAAAGTTGGGTTAAATATCTACCCGTGCTACCTTTACCATTTGTGCCTATAAGCTGGATTATAGGAATATTTTTAAAATATTTCTTATATTTTTCATACATTCTAAACATCAAAAAACGATCAATTTTATCGTAATTTATACTTTTTTGAGCTAAAAAATTCTCAACTTTCATTATATTGTTCATTAACCGCTGCAATTTGCTTTATTAACTCATCTAAAATATTAATACTTGGTTTACTTTGCTTATCAAGATAAGCCACGTGAATTTTAGGAGTTATAATATCTTGCTTATAAATAAATCTAAAATTTTCTATAGTTTTAAGATTTGTATTTACAAGCTGTGTAATTTCATCTTTGCTTTTTCCTGGCGAAACAATCAAATAACTCTTTTCATCTATCATCCACAGTTCATCAAATTCACTACAAGAATCTTTTAAAATTTTTTTAAATCGAACAAAAATTTCATTCAAACTTCCCATACCATATTTTTCCATAATGAAACGGTAATTTACTATAGAAAATAAAGCTAAAGAATAATTAACCTTATACTTATTGAAATTTTCATCCATTTTATCAAGCTCTTTAAGAACACTCCAAGCCTCTCTCTCTTCTAAGCTTTGCGTGAATTCAATTTGATTATTTAAAGATGTAATTTTTTCTCCAAGTTGTTTAAATTTTAGTTTTAAATCCTCAAAACTAAGTTTTACTTCCCCATTTTCATCTGGTTTTAAGGTATTGATAAAATCCATATTTTTTTCATTCGATTTATTAAGTAAGACAAGCAATTCATAGATTTTTTTTAGATTATCGTTAAAAAAATTTAAATTTTTTTGGACATACATATTATCAACCATTATGCGATGATTTATAAATTCCATTAGTTCATTTTTAAAATTTTCTTCGCCTATTACAAAAGGCTTTTGTGTTAAATTTTGTATAAAACCTTGAATTTTTAAATCTTCTACCAATGAAGGATTTAAACCCAAGCATAATAATTCACTAAAGTGCTCATAACTACGCTCTTCAAGCTTGACTAAGAGTTTTTTAATCACGCTATCATAATCATCATATTTACTAATGCCATATTTACGAGCTTGTTCTTCTAAGTCATTTTCATCATAATTTCTTTCAAGCTCTTTCCATTTTTTAGTAAGCAAGTAAATACTTTCACTATCCATAGTTTTAGAAATTCTAATCGAAGTCACCTTAGCCAAATCTCTTATCTTTTTATCCTTACTTATTTGCAAAGTTTTAGATATGGTATATAAAAAATCAAAAAATTCACTAAATTGTTTTCCGCTTTGTCTATTTAAAACAGAAATTAAAAAACTAATTAGTTCTTCTAAACTTCTTATAGTTTTAGAATTTAATTCTTGTTGATAAATCGGCAAAAGCAAGGTTTTGTATTTGTCAAGTTTAGCTTTATTTGAGCTTGTGATACCATATTTTAAAGATAATTCTTCAAAAATTTCCGTATAATTTTCAGGAGTTGGTTTTAGTTTTCTTTCTTTTAATGCAATTAAAGTTTGCTTTGCTATTTCATTAGTATTTGGAATCACGTTTTTGCCCTTTAATAGCAATTACAGAAATAAACTCATCAAATGCCTCGCTTGAAGCTGCTCGAATAGCCTCATACCTTGCAGAATCACTAATAATACTATTTGGAGAAATTTCAAAATTATAACTTCCACTTGTACTAAAAGCCTGACTTGAACCATCTTTAAAGACAACATTAAAATCTAAATTTAATTTAGCTTTATAACTAATAACATAGCCATTTTTATCATAAGCTAAAGGAATAAATTCTAAATTATTCATTTTAACATTAATTACATCATCTGCCTCGTGTTTTAAAGCAAGTTTACGCCCTAATTTTGAAATTACCATTTCTTTTAAAGTATCGGCAACATAGATACTATTTTTTGGGTCTTGTTGACTTAATTCAACATTAACATAAACCTTCTCATCGAAAATATTATTAGCGATTTTTGATGTAGGAATATATCCACAAGCACCTAAAAATAAACCTATACAAAAAATTAAAATCTTTTTCATTTAATCACTAGATTAACTAGCTTTCCTTCCACATAAATTTCTTTAACTATACTCTTACCTTCAAGCCATTTAGCAGTATTTTCTTTTGCAAAAGCTAAAATTTCTTCTTTGCTCGCACTACTTGAAATTTCAAATTCAGCCCTTTTTTTACCATTAATACTTACAGCTAAATTTAAAGTATCTTTTACAAAAACCTCTTCTTTAAGTTCTAATTTTTTGAAATTTTTACATTTAAAAAGCTCCTCGCTAAGCTCAAAACAAACATGAGGAATAATAGGCTCTAAAATATTTAAAATAATATAAAAAGCCTCTTGCTCCAAAGCTTCATTTTTACAAAGTGCTAAAGCATTTAAAGCTTCCATACAAGCTGCAATTAAAGTATTAAAAGCAAAACTTTGATGATAAACTTCAAAAGATTTTTTCAAAGCTTCATATACCTTTAATCTTGCATATTTTTCTTCTTTGTTTAAATTTTCTTGTTTTAATTCTACAAGCTCACCTTTTTTAACATTTTGCGCCCTATCATAGAGTTTGCAAATAAATCTATAAGCCCCTTCAACCGCATCATCATTCCATTCAAGCTCTTTAGCCGGAGGCGCAGCAAAAAGTATAAAAAGTCTTGCGGTATCAGCACCGTATTTTTCTATAATCTCATCAGGATCTACAACATTGCCTTTTGATTTTGACATTTTAGCACCATCTTTTAACACCATACCCTGAGTTAAAAGTCTATCAAAAGGTTCATTTTGTGTTAAATAACCCAAATCTCTTAAAGCTTTTTGGAAAAATCTCGCATAAAGTAAATGCAAGATTGCATGTTCAATACCACCTATATATTGATCCACACTCATCCAATACTTTACACTTTTTTCATCTAAAGCTTTTTCCTGCCAAGTTTTCTCATCACTTGCAAAACGTGCAAAATACCAAGAACTTTCAAAAAAAGTATCTAAAGTATCGCTTTCTTTTTGAGCCTCTTTACCACATTTTGGACAGATACAATTTTTCCAAGTTGGATGTTTATCAAGTGGATTACCCTCACCTGTAATTTGCACATCTTCGGGCAGAGTAATAGGTAAATTTTCTAGTTTTTGAGGTACTATACCACAACTTTGACATTTAATCATAGGAATAGGCGCACCCCAATATCTTTGACGCGAAACACCCCAATCACGAATTTTAAAATTTACAACCCTTTTTCCTATATTTTTAGCTTCAAACTGAGAAATGATTTTTAATCTTGCTTCATTACAATCAAGATTATCAAATTCTTGACTATTAATTAATTTTCCTAATTTTTGCATATAAGGTAAATTTTCTTGAGTTTGAATAACTTGTTTGATGGCAAGATTATATTTTGTTGCAAATTCAAAATCTCTTTCATCATGAGCTGGAACAGCCATAACCGCTCCACTACCATAATCAGCCAAGACAAAATTAGCCACCCATAAAGGAATTTTTTCTCCGCTTAAAGGATGAATGGCATAAATTCCTAAAAAATAACCTTCTTTTTCAGAACTTTGTCTTTCTCTTGGGCTTTGATTTTGAATAACTTTGATTTTATTTAATACATCTTGATTTAATAAATTTTGTGAAAGCAAATTTTGAACAATCTTATGTTCTGGAGCTAAAGCGATATACGAAACTCCATAAATTGTATCTGCTCTTGTAGTAAAAACTTCTAAAGAACTTTCTTTGGTTTTTTGCTTACTTTCTTCGTCTAAATTTAAAGAAAATTCCAAACCTTCGCTTTTACCAATCCAATTTTCTTGCATAGTTAAAACTTGATTAGGCCATTTATCTTTTAATTCTTCTAAATCTTTTAAAAGTTCCTCAGCATAAGCAGTGATTTTTACATAATAACCTGGCATTTTTTTCTGCACCACTTCATGACCACAACGCCAACATTTTCCGTCTTCAACTTGCTCATTAGCCAAAACCGTTTGATCTTGTTCACACCAATTTACATTTGCTTCTTTAGTGTAAATCAAACCTTTTTCAAACATCTTAATAAAAAATTCTTGCTCAAATTTTGTATAAAGTGGATCTGAAGTAGCAAGCATTCTTTTTTTAGAAAAAGAAAAACCTAAAGAAAAAAGTTCTTTTTTCATATAAGCTATATTTTCATAAGTCCATGACTTAGGATGAATTTTATGTTTAATAGCTGCATTTTCAGCAGGCATGCCAAAACTATCAAAACCTATAGGATGTAAAACATTAAAACCTATCTTGCGATAATATCTTGCTAAAGCATCACCTATAGTATAATTTCTTACATGCCCCATGTGAATGCGTCCGCTAGGATAAGGAAACATCGATAAAATATATTTTTTAGGCAAATTTAAGTCATCTTTTGGCTCAAAATATTCATTTTCATCCCAAATTTTTTGCCATTTTTTTTCTATTAAACTTGCTTCATAAGCCATAAATTCTCCTTACACAGTTCCTTTTTCATACATTGCACGATTGCGTTCTTTATCTTGTTTTCTTTTTGCTTTTTCAATTTCTTTATTTCTAAACTCAAGCACACTAAATTTAAACCATAATAATGTCGGACTTGCAACAAAAATAGAGCTTAAAGTTCCCGCTATAATACCTACAATTAAAGCCAAAGAAAATCCTTGTATCATTTCCCCGCCAAAGAAATAAAGTATCACAACAGTTGCTAAAGTTAACCCTGAAGTTAAAACCGTTCTTGACAAAGTTGCTGAAACACTTTCATTGATAATAGGTGCAAGTTCGGTTTTTTTACTTGTTTTAATACCTTCTCTGATTCTATCAAAAATAATAATTGTATCATTCAAAGAGTACCCAAGCACAGTTAAAACAGCAGCCAAAGTATCTAGATTGACATCAATTTTAAATAAAGAAATTGCCCCTAAAGTAATCACAACATCATGAATTTCACTGATTATAGCCGCAAGAGCAAAACGCCACTCAAAACGCAACGCTATATAAATTAAAATTGCTATCAAAGATACAGCTATAGCCATAAGTCCTTTATTTCTAAGTTCATCACCTACTTTTGGACCTACCACATCAGCACGACGCACTTCAAATTTTCCCGTATCCTTTAAAAGAGTGCTTATATGCTCACCTATATCATTGCTTACATTATCATTACTTCCTAAAAAGCGTATGATTACTTCTTCATTGCTTCCAAATTCAGTTACAGATAAATTTTGAAAAGTTCCTTGATTTTCTAAAATTTCTCGAATTTGTGTTATAGGAGCTGCATTTTCATATTTAAGCTGAACTAAAGTTCCTCCGCTAAAATCAATGCCATATTGCAAACCCCTATCCCAAAGCAAATAAATAGAACCAAAAAACAAAATAAAAGAAAGAGAAATAGCAGCAAAACGCATTCTCATAAAATCATAAATTTTCTTTTCGCTAAAAAACTGCATTATCTTCTCCTGTAACCAAACCAAAATCTTGTATTATTACTTTTTTCTATGCGTTGCATAAAATAATCAAACATTCCGTGAGTTCCTAAAATAGCTGTAATCATAGAAACAACAATACCAATTCCCAAAGTCACAGCAAAACCTTTAACTGCTCCTGTTCCATAGGCATAAAGCGCTACCGAAGTAACTAAAGAAGTGATATTTGAATCTATAATCGCACTCATAGCATTTTTATAACCTTGTTCTATACTAGCTCTTATATTTACTCCATCTCGCAAGAGTTCTCGTATGCGCTCATTGATAATCACATTTGCATCTACTGCCATACCCACAGTTAAAACAAGTCCTGCCATCCCTGGTAAAGTTAAAGTTGCTCCAAACATAGCCATAACAGCCACTACTACCAAAACATTAACTAACATTGCAATATTTGCAAAAATTCCTGCCACACCGTAATACATCATCATAAATATTACAATAAAAGCCGATGCACCAATTAAGGCTATCATACTCATTTTAATACTATCAGCACCTAAAGATGGTCCTATGCTTCTTTGTTCAAGTAATTTTACAGGCGCAAGCAAAGCTCCACTTCTTAAAGCTACCGCCACATCGCGTGCTTCTTCTTGAGTAAAAGCTCCACTGATTTGCCCACTACCTCCGCCTATGCGTTCATTGATAGATGGAGCAGAATATACTTTATTATCAAGTACAATAGCAAGACGCTTTCCAACATTTGCTCCTGTATAATCAGCAAATTTTTTAGAACCCTCAGCATTTAAAGTAAAATTAATCACAGGATAATTACTCTTATCGCTAAGTCCTACTCTAGCATCAGTAAGCATAGATCCATCTAAAATAGGTATACTTTTTAAGGTATATTTTAAATTTGGATTTCTAGAATCAGGCACTAAAATCAGTCCATAACTCGCAGCCTCAGCATCACTCATTGTAGAAGCTTGACCCATTTTAGAATCATCAACTTCCATAAGTTGCAAATGTGCTGCTTTTGTGATGCGTTCTTTTGCTCTTAATTCGTCTTCTTTGGTTTTAATCCCAGCAAGTTCAACCAAAATCTTATCATCACCTTGTTTAGCAACTGTTGGCTCTGCTAAACCAAATTGATCAAGCCTATTTCTTATGGTTTCAACTGCTTGTAAAAGTGCAAAATTTTCTATATTTTTTACTTCTTCTGAGGTAAAAGAAATTTTATAGTGCATATTTTCACTTTGTATATTAATTCCTTTTATTTCTTTAAGCAAATTTTCAACTTTTGCAACATCCGCATTATCGAGCAAAGTAAATTCTAAAATATCATCATGGGTATTTAAGCCATCATTTAAAATATTTTCTTTATTAAAAGAATAACTCAATGAAGATGCAATTGATTTTATTTTAGATTTTACAGCTTCTTCATTATCTACACCTAAGAGCATATAAAGCCCACCTTGCAAATCAAGACCTAAATTAATCTTCGCACCACGTTCTGACTGCAAAAAAGAAGGGAGTGAAAAAGCCACTCCAAAAATAAATACCGCCATAAAAATAATCAAGCGATAATTGATTTTAGAATTACGCATCAATTTTCTTTGCTATAAATTCTCTTGAAATTTTTGCAGTAACATTATCTTCATTAAGCTTAACTTTGATAAAATCCTCCTCTGGTTTTACGACTTCACAAATAAGTCCGCCATTAGTGATGATTTTATCTCCTTTTTGCAAAGACTCAAGCATTTGTTTATGTGCTTTTGCTTGTTTTTGTTGTGGTCTAATTACCAAGAAATAAAAAATTGCAAATAACACTACAAGAGGTAACAATGAAGTTAAAATTGAATTTTCTGCCATATTTTTCCTTTATTCCAAAAAAATTAAACACTAATTCTATCATTTTTAAAATAATAAAAGTCTTTTTTATTGCAATTTTACTTTCAAATTCTATTTATCTATCATTTTTTGAAAATATTTTTACACAAACCATTAGTCCATTTTTAGCTATTTGGGGGTTAGTTTTACTTCTAAAAAGTAAAACTTCTAAACAATATTTTTGGATAGGTTTTTTTGTAGGGATTCTTTGGTTTTGGTGGATTGGTTTATCTTCAATTTATTTTAATCTAAACTATTTAGTACCAATTATACCAATTATCATTGGTTTTATTTATGGGTTACTTTTTAGATTATGTTATTTATTAAAATTTGATTTTTTAAGGCTTTGTGGAATTTTTTGCATAAGTTTTATCCATCCTTTAGGATTTGATTGGTTTAATTGGGGGATTTTTACAGTTTATGGTTTTTTTGACCCAAGTTATCGTGGCATTATTTGCATATTTTTAATAGCATATTTCATCTATGAGGGTTATATATCAAGATATTATAAAATAGCAATTGTTCTTATTTTATTCTTTAGTGGATTTCAATATAATGAAAAACAAGCTCAAACTCTTAATTTAAACTACAAACTCATCAATACTAATATCTCTCAAGATCAAAAATTTTTACAAGAAAATTTAAAATCAAATTCTGATATCTTAATTCAAGATATACTTCAAGCTATAAATGAAAAAAAAGAACTTGTAATCTTGCCTGAAACCGCTTTTGCTTTTGATTTAAAAAATACCAAATATGAGCTTATGCTTAAAGAATTATCTTATAAAATCACCATTATTACAGGAGCATTTCATGTTGAAAAAGAGCATACTTATAATAGCACTTATATCTTTAAAAAAGGCAATGTCTATATTTTAAATAAGCATTTTTTAGTTCCCTTTGGTGAAGAAATTCCATTTTTTAAAGACTTAACAAAAAAATATTTTCTCAAAAATATTGAAGAATTTTCCAAAGGTCCTATACAAAGCAAATATAAATTAGATAATCAAATTATCACAAATGCAATTTGTTATGAAGCTACCAAAGAACAAAACTATCAAAATTCACAAATTATTATAGCCCTAAGCAACAATGCTTGGTTTAATAATAGTAGCGAATACAAACTCCAGCAACTCTTAATGAAATTTTATGCAAGTAAATATGGGGTTAGTGTTTATCATGCTACAAATGGCAAAGAGAATATAGTTATACTCCCTAAAAAGCTTTTAAGCAAAGATTGGAAAAATTTATCCAAAGAAATATTTAATGATAAAAAATAATATTAAAATTTTAATTTTAAAGTAATTTAAGTTATTTTATATTATAATTCTGTCAAACAATATTTTGACTTAGAGGGGTTTTTACCCCAAAGCTAAATTAATTTAGCTTCCTTCCTAACTTTTATATTTATGAGGGATATTGAAAAATATCCCTCTAAGTCAAAAATTAATATAACTTTATTAATTTTTTATAATTATACAAGCCTTGTTTAAGCTTGTATAATATTGTTAATTTTTTAAAGTAGCTTTTTAAACTGTTCTAGAGCATCAAGTTTTTCCCAAGGATAGTCCTTTTGTCCTACTTGCCCACGAGCTGCTACATCCGCATAAAGAAAAGTTTCTTTACTTGGTTTATCCAGATGAAATTTATCACGGATCCAATTTGGCGTTAAAGAGAAATTTTGCATTACAAAATCACTTAAAACATCGTCATTTACACTGGTATTTGTGCCCATACAATCCACGCTTACCGAAGTAGGTTTTGCAACACCTATAGCATAACTAAGTTGAACTATACATTTTTTAGCAAGCCCTGCTGCAACTATGTTTTTAGCCAACCATCTACCTGCATAAAGTCCACTTCTATCAACTTTAGTATAATCTTTGCTCGATTGCGCACCACCACCTATTGGAGAATAACCTCCAAAACTATCTACTATAAGTTTTCTTCCTGTTAAACCACTATCATGTAAAGAAGAATGATTAACATATTTACCAGTTGGATTGATTAAAATTCTAGTTTTATTAGGATCAAAAAGTTCTTTTGGTAAATTACTATCTAAGATAAGTTTCATCACTAAAGATCTTAAATCTTCTATTTTCATACTTTCAACACAAGGTGCAGAAACTACTATAGTATGGATACTTTGCGGTTTGCAATTTTCAAAATTCGCCTTAGTGCCATAATCAATAGTTACTTGAGTTTTAATATCCACTCCAAGTTCATGTGGATTTGCTTTTGCATAAGCATAAACTCTATCGCATAGCATTCTTGCATAACTAATAGCTGCTGGCATGTATTCTTCAGCTTCGCAACTTGCAAAACCAAACATAATACCTTGATCACCTGCTCCTGTTTCGCCATCTTCTTGATCGACACCTTGATTGATATCAGGGCTTTGTTCATTTAAAAACACCATAACATCAACTTCATCAGGATGCAAACACTGCTCTTTGCTAAAATGCCCTGCTCCGTCATAACCAATGTTTTTTAAAACATCTTTAACTAAATTATCGTAATCAGCTTTACTAAGTTTGTGATTTGACTTAACTTCGCCTCCTATCACAACCTTATTTCCTGCGACAAAAACCTCGCTCGCCACCCTTGAATTTTTGTCATTTTTCAAGAGTATATCCACTATCGTATCAGCGATTATATCAGCACACTTGTCTGGATGACCTGCACTTACGACTTCTGAAGTGAATAGATACATAAAAAGTCCTTTCATTTAAAATGAACCACAATTGTATCCAAATAAACTTATCAAAGCTTGATAAATTAAAAATTCTCTAAAATTAAGCAAAAGTTAGTTAAAATCAACTTCTGATATAAAAAATATTTAAAAGGTTTTTATGTTTTCTAAAATCATTCAAAGCTACGCTAAAGGCAACCTCATAGTTCAAATTTGTATAGGTATAGCACTAGGAATACTTATAGGCATTAGTTCTAAAGAAATATCTGAAATTGCAAATTTACTTGGAATACTTTTTACAAGTGCCTTAAAAGCTATCGCTCCTATGCTTGTTTTTATTTTAATTTTAACCTCAATTTGCACTAAAGATTTTTCTCAAAGTGGTGCTAAGATCAAAAATATTATTATTTTATATATAGTAGGCACCTTTCTTGCTTCAGCTTGTGCGGTTCTTGCTAATTTTTTCTTTCCCGTAAAGCTTGTTTTAGATGGAGTTCAAACTGCTACAAACTCATCTCCAACCCACATGAGTGATATTTTCAAAGATCTTTTATTTAAAATTGTCGATAATCCCATAAATGCTCTTTCAAGCGGAAATTATTTAGGAATTTTAACTTGGGCAATAGCTGGAGGTATAGCATTAAAACACTGTTCTAACGAAGCAAAACAAGTTTTTATAGATATCAATGAAGGGGTTTTAAAAATCGTTAAATTTGTAGTAAAACTTGCCCCTTTTGGAATTTTTGGACTTGTGGCTAATTCTGTAGCACAAACAGGAGCACAAGGTTTGCTAAGTTATGTAAAACTTTTAATTTTACTTGTAGCTACTATGCTTTTTGTTACTTTTGTTATCAATGCCTTAATAGTCTTTTTTTATACAAGAAAAAATCCTTTTCCTTTAATTTTTATCTGCTTAAGGCACAGTGCATTTTTTGCCTTTTTTACAAGAAGTTCAGCGGCAAATATTCCTGTAAATATGGCACTTTGCGCTAAACTTGGCATAGATAAAGAATTTTATAGCATTTCTATACCTTTAGGAGCTACTATCAACATGGCAGGAGCAGCAGTTACTATAGCTATTTTAAGTCTTACTGCAGCCAATACCGTTGGTATAGAAATCAGTCTTTTACAAGCCTTTTTATTAAGCATTATTGCCACTTTTGCAGCTTGTGGGGCTAGCGGAGTTGCGGGCGGATCTTTACTGCTTATACCTTTGGCTTGTTCTTTATTTAATATAGACTATGATATTGCTATGAAGGTAGTTGCCATAGGTTTTATTATAGGGGTTATTCAAGATAGTGTTGAAACTGCTTTAAATAGTTCTACAGATGTTCTTTTTACAGCAATTTGTTCTAAAAATGAATTAAATTACAATATCAAATAAGGTAAAAACATGCGTCATCTCATCACTACAAAGGATTTTAATAAAGTCGAAATTATGGAGCTTTTTAAAGAAGCAAGTGATTTCTTAGATGAAAAACCTAGAACTTTTCTTGAAGGAAAAAGTATCACGACAATTTTTTTTGAAAACTCTACACGCACCCTTTCATCTTTTGAAAGCGCTGCAAGAAGATTAGGTGCTAGGGTTTTACGCCTTGATGTTTTAAGATCAAGCTCTAGCAAAGGAGAAACTCTTTATGATACTGCTGCTAATTTAGATGCCATGAGTCCTAATGCTATTGTTGTAAGACACGCAAACTCAGGAGTTCCTTTGATATTAGCAAAGCATATGCATTGTCCAGTTGTTAATGGAGGAGATGGAAAACACGCCCATCCTACCCAAGCTTTGCTAGATTTATTTACTATTTATAATCATTTTCAAGGCGATGTCGAAGGTAAAAAAATTTGCATCGTAGGTGATATTAAAAATTCCCGCGTTGCAGCGTCCAATATAGAACTTTTAAGCAGGTTTAATCTTGATATTACCCTAGTAGCTCCACCACATTTTATGCCTAATACCCATCTTAAAAAACATTATAAGCTTGATGAGAATATCATAGCAAATTCAGATATTATCATGAGTCTTAGAACACAAACAGAAAGACATAATAAAACCGTTTATGCTTCACTTAAAGACTATGCAAATGATTTTTGCATTCAAAAAAGCTTAGTAAAGGATAAAAAGCTTATTTTACTACATCCAGGCCCTGTTAATCGCAATATTGACATAAGCGATGAAATGATGAGCGATGAAAGGACTTTAGTTTTAAAACAAGTTAAAAATGGAGTGGCTATTAGAATGACTGTTCTTAAAAAACTCATACTAGAAAATGAAGGATAAAAAATGTTAGAATGGGATTTAAGTGCTTTATTTCACGATAAAGAATCATTGCAAAATTTTACACAAGATCAAATCCAACAAAGTTTAAATTTCAAAAAAAACTATGAAAATAAACTTTATACATTAAATGCTAATGAGTTTTTGCAAGCTTTAAAAGATTATGAAAATTTAAATCAAGCTCTTGGTAAAATCATGACTTATGCTTATTTGCTTTTTGCTAAAAACACTCAAAATGGTTCTTTTTACGCACAATACGAAGAAGAATGCAAAAAAATAGAAGAAAATTTACTCTTTTTCGAGCTTGAATTTTGCGAGTTAGCTCCTGAGAAAAGTCGAGAATTTACAACTTTTTGCAAAGATTATGATTTTTATCTTTCTAATTTATTGCAAAACAAACGCTATAATCTTAGCAAAAACGAAGAACGCATTATGCTTTATCTTTCAAATACAGGTGCAAATGCTTTTAGTAGACTTTTTGATGAAAGTATGAGTGCTTTAAAAATCCCTTTTGAAGGTAAAAAACTTAGCGAAGAAGAAATTCTAAGCAAAATGTATGATGAAGATAGAAAGATACGCAAAAAAGCTGCTAAAAAATTCAGTAAAGTTTTGCAAAAAAATAGCAGACTTTTAAGTTTTATTATCAATATGATAAAAACAGAAAGAAAAAATATAAGCTTATTAAGAGGTTATGAAAATGCTGAAATTTCAAGACATATCAGCAATCAAATTTCACAAAAAAGCGTTGATTCTTTGATAGCAAGTGCGCAAAAACATTTTAACTTAGTATCGCAATTTTACAAAAGAAAAAAACAAATTTTAGGCTATGATGAGCTTAAAGACTATGATAGATATGCACCCATAGGAAAAGAAGCAAGTTTTGATTTTAAAACAAGTAAAAATATTGTTTTAGAGGCATTTCAAGCTTTTTCTCCGCAATTTTATAATATAGCAAAAAATGCTTTTAATCAAGGCTGGATTGATGTTTATCCACAAGAAAATAAACAAGGGGGTGCTTTTTCACATTCTGCAACTTCTGATGCACATCCTTTTGTTTTATTAAACTACACCGATAAAAGGCGTGATCTTTTTACACTTGCACATGAATTAGGACACACCATCCATCAAAAACTTTCTTATAATGTAAGCTATTTAAATCAAAACACGCCTTTAACCACCGCAGAAACAGCTTCAGTTTTTGCTGAAATGCTCGTATTTGATTTTATTAAAGATAAGTTAAAAAAAGAAGAACTCCTATCTTTATATGCAAATAAAATCGAAGATATTTTTGCAACTTTTTATAGACAAATTAATTTTACTTGTTTTGAAAGACGCTTACATGCTCAAGAAAATGAACTTAGCACCGAAGAAATCAATAAAATTTGGATGGAAGAATCTCAAAGGATGTTTCAAGACAGCGTAAAACTTACAAAAAATTATGCTTCTTGGTGGAGTTATATTCCTCATTTTATCCATTCTCCTTTTTACTGCTATGCTTATGCCTATGCACAACTTTTAGTTTTAGCTCTTTATGGACTTTACAAAAGTAAAAAATGTGAAAATTTTAAAGAACTTTATATCAAAATGCTTTCTTTAGGTGGAAGCGTGAGTCCAAAAGAACTAGTAGGAATGTTTGGATTTGATATAGAAGATGAAAATTTTTGGGAAATAGGCATAAAAGAAATTCAAAAACTCATCAATGAATTCATGGAGTTACAATCATGCTAGAAACAATCTTAAAAAATGAAAATTTTATCCATACCATGCAAAAGCATTGTTATGAAGTTATTTCACACCTTATAGAAGAAAATATAGAATTTTCCATAGTTGCAAATACAAATTTCATAGATTTTAACCCTGAACTTCCCAAAGAGCTTGATATTAAACAAAATCCTTATGCTCTTTTTGCTCTTGGAGGATACACCTTTGAATCCATACAACTAAATAAAGATTTCATTCAATTTCACGCAGGTTTTGGAAATGATGATTTTGATAGTTTTGTAAAGGTTGATTTAGGAGCTATCACGCAAATTCAAATAGAAAATAGCATTTTATTTGTTAATTTTAGCCTTTATAAACGCGAAGATAGTAAAAATTTACAAAAATCTAAAAATATATTTTTAAATAATCCAAAAAATAAAGATATTTTCAAAAAATGAATCTATTTGAAGATTTAAATGATAATCAAAAACAAGCGGTAAGTCACATTGATGGAGCTATGCTTATCCTAGCGGGTGCAGGTAGTGGAAAAACCAAAACTATTACCACTCGTCTTGCTTATCTTATCGGTGAAGTAGGCATCCCCTCGCATAACACTCTTACTCTTACTTTTACAAATAAAGCAGCTAGTGTTATGCGTCATAGAGCATTAAATTTTCTGCAAGGCAATCACAATCCTTTGCTTTGTACCTTTCATAAATTTGGACTTTTATTTTTAAAACTCCATTTTGAAAGATTGGAGCGTAAAAATAGTTTTATTGTTATCGATACAGATGATACAAAAAAAATAATTAAAGACTTAATCCATGATAAAAACAAAGATAATGTCTATGATATTATCAAATACATATCTTATTGCAAAAATGAAGACAAAAGAGTAAGCAATGTCTTTGAAGATTTAAATTTACTAAAAGAACATAATTTTGAAAAATATCAAAATGAATACAAATTTGCCAACTATTACCGTGCTTATGAAGAATACTTATTAAAACAAAATTTTGTAGATTTTGATGATCTTTTATTGCTAAGCAATCTCATTTTAGAAAATGATATAAATTTTGCCAAAGAACAAAGCTTACTTTATAATTACATTACAGTTGATGAGTATCAAGATACCAATACCTTGCAATATAAAATTCTAAAAAATCTATGTTGTATGCATGAAAATATCACAGTTGTTGGTGATGATGATCAAAGTATTTATAGTTGGCGTGGAGCAAAAATTGAAAATATTTTAAATTTTCAAAACGATTTTAAAAATGTTAAACTTGTAAAACTTGAACAAAACTATCGTTCAGTAGGGACTATTTTACAAGCAGCAAATAATCTCATATCTCACAATGAGCAACGACTTGGAAAAACTTTAATCTGCACTAAAGATACTGGGGAAAGTATTAAAATATTAAAAAACGAAAACGAAAAAGATGAAGGTTTATATATTGCTCAAGAAGTGAAAAAATTGCTAAATTCTGGAGTAGAAGCTAAAGAGATCGCCATTTTATTTCGAGTTAATGCACTATCAAGAGCAATAGAAGAAGCATTTATGAAGAAACAAATTTCTTATAAACTACTTAATGGTATGCGTTTTTATGAGAGATTAGAAATAAAAGATTTAATCTCGTATCTTAGACTTATCTTAAATCCAAGCGATGATTTGTCGTTTAAACGTATTATTAATCGCCCCAAAAGATCCATAGGAGAAAAAGCCCTAAAAAATTTAGAAGAATATGCAAAAAAACGTCAAATTTCACTTTTTGATGCCCTATGCGAAAGCGATGGTGGTGTAGGAATTTTAACAACAAAAAAAGCACAAAATGAAGCAAATATTTTTATACAAAATATTCACACTCTAAAAAGCTACGATAATGCAAAAAAGGTTTTTGACAATATAGAAGAATTATTTAAAATTAAAGATTATTTTTCAGAGCAAGATGATGGAGATGAAAGAATCAGAAATCTTGATGAGTTTTATGCTAATCTAAGAGAAAAACTCAAAGAAGATCCCAAAGCTTCTTTAGAAGATCTACTTAGTGAAATTTCTTTATTAAGCGATCAAGATAATTTAGATGAAGAATGTGTTTGCTTGATGAGTATTCATGCTAGCAAAGGTTTGGAATTTGATTATGTTTTTATAATAGGCTTTGATGAAGGATTTTTTCCTTTAAATAGCGAAGAAAATCTCGAAGAAGAACGCCGTCTTGCTTATGTTGCCATCACTCGCGCCAAGAAATTTCTCACAATAAGTGTTGCAAATTCTCGTTTTTATCATGGTTCAAGAGCAAACATCAATCCTAGCCGCTTCTTAGAAGAAAGTAAATTAATCAATGAAAAATCAAAAAATCAAAATATACAAAAAACTAGTTTTTGCAAAGGAGATCTAGTTAAACATAAAATTTTTGGCATTGGCAGGGTTGTTGAAGTTAATAAAAGCGGAAAAGAGGAAAAGCTTAATATTAATTTTGGTGGCATAATGCGTGTAATCATGGCAAGCTTTGTGGAAAAAGCAGTATGAACAAGATCTTTGCAGCCTTTAAACCAAGGGGTTTGAGCTCTAATGCCTTTTTAAGCACTTTAAAGAAAAAATATAAAAATAAAAAAGCAGGATATTCTGGCACTCTTGATCCTTTCGCCAAAGGGGTTTTAATCGTTGCATTTGGACAATACACAAAACTTTTCCGTTTTTTAAAAAAAACTCCAAAAACCTATAAAGCTACTTTATGGCTTGGAGTTTACTCTTTAAGTCTTGATGATCAAAATATAAAAGAAATTCAAAATATAAAAGAATTTGATCTTACAAATTTAAAACAAATCATTAATCAAATGCAAGGAATTATCTCCTATACACCACCGCAATTTAGCGCCAAAAGAATCAATGGAACTCGCGCCTATGAACTTGCAAAAAAAGGTATAGAAGTAAATTTAAAACCTTGTCAAATGGAAGTATTTGATTGCAAGATTTTAAGCTATAATCATCCTTTTTTAAATATCGAAATCACAGTCAGTGAAGGTGCTTATATAAGATCTTATTGTGAACTTTTTGCTAGAAAACTAGGTATTAATGCGACTTTAAGCTCTTTAGAGCGCATTAAAGAAGGTAAATTTGTTTATAATAATGAGAAAAGCTTAAATGTGTTAAAATACATTGACCTAAAACCAAATTTTATCAAGGATTTAAATAAACTAGAAAATGGTGCTAAAATTTTTGTCAAAGAATTAGATTTTCATGATGAAGGAGATTATTATATTGAAACAGAGAAATATTTTAGCATAATTAATATTAAAGAAAATACAGTAAAATATCTTCTAAATAAGGTTGAAAAATGTTAATATTATCAAGAAAAGAAAATGAAAGTATAATTATCGGAGAAGGTATAGAAATCAAAGTCGTTCAAACAGGGAAAGGATATGCCAAAATAGGCATAGAAGCTCCAAAATCCCTTATGATACTTAGAAAAGAACTTGTTCAACAAGTAAAGGATGAAAATTTACATTCTGTTGTTCAGAATGATATTAAACTTGATGACTTAAGCAAAAAACTAATCAAATGAAAGCTTACGCTAAAGCAAATATTTTTTTAAAACTTACCGGTTTTGACTCAAGAAAATATCATCTTTTAGAATCACGATTTATACTTTTAAAAGATCTTTTTGATGAGCTTGAGCTTGTTGATAAAGAATCAGACTCTAAAAAAGAATTTGAAATCATTAGTAATTTTAAATGCGAAAATAATATTATTCAAAAGGCTTATTTGCTACTTTCTAAAAGATATAATAACGAATTAAAAGAATTATTTAGCAAAAAAAGCCTAAAACTCACAAAAAATATCCCAGTATGTGCTGGACTTGGCGGTGGAAGTAGCGATTGTGCGAGTTTTTTACTGCTAATAAATGAAACCCTAAATTTAAAATTAAACCTACAAGAACTTATAAATTTAAGCATGCAACTAGGAAGTGATATTGCTTTTTTTTTAAGTGGCTTTCACTCTGCTAATGTAAGTGGCTGTGGTGAAATTATAAAAGAATTTGAAGATGACATACCTAATTTAAAATGGACTTTTCCACAAATATTTTGCCAAACTAAAGCTGTTTATGATGAATTTGATAGAGAAATATTTGACTTTCAAAAAAACAATAATCAAGCGCAAATCTACAAAAAACTCAGCACAAAAGAGTTGTTACAAAACTTTAAAAACAAAGAATTAAATGATTTATTTACTCCTTGTGCAACTTTATATCCTAAAATGAAGTCTTACTTGCAAGAAGATTTTTTTCTAAGCGGTAGCGGTAGTAGTGTTTTTAAGGTTGATCAATGAAAATTATTGCGAGAAATAAAAAAGCTTTATTTGATTATAGCATCATAGAACGCTTTGAAGCCGGAATTGTCCTTAAAGGAAGTGAAGTTGTAGCCTTAAGAGCAGGAAGAGCAAATCTTAAAGACTCTTTTGTTCGCATTATAAAAAATGAGATTTTTTTACTTAATTCTCATATTTCATTGCTTCATACTACACATTCTTTCTATAAACACGAAGAAAGAGGTGCTAGAAAGCTTTTAATGCATAGAAAGCAAATTGATAAATTATTAGGTAAAGTAAGTATAGAAGGATATACTATCGTTGCATTAGATCTTTATTTTAACACAAAAAATAAAGTAAAAGCTACCCTTGCTTTAGCTAAAGGGAGAAATTTGCACGACAAGCGTGAAACTTTAAAGAAAAAGCAAGCCGATTTAGAAGCTAAAGCTGCTATGAAAAATTACAAATAAAGGAAAATAAATGAAAAAAATTTTAGCCCTAATTTTAATAAGTTTAGCATTTTTTCTTAATGCTTGCTCCAAGGAAGAAGAAATTCAAAATGATTTTATGTTTGAAGAGTATCACAAAGGAGATAAAATAGTCTTAAATAGTGTAAATGGTGGAAGCAAAACTTTAATAAGAACAGATAAAGGTTTTGTGGTAGAAGGAGAGGAAGGAAAAGTTCTAATGTTTGATTTTTTTGGCACTTTTTGCACCCCATGTAAAGAAGAAGCTTTAGATCTTAGCAAACTTTGGAAAAATAATTCTAGCAAATTTATCATTATAGGACTTACACATTTTGAAGATGTTAGCGATGAAACAGTTAAAAAATTCGCGGATGATTATGGTGCTTACTATTTTCTAAGCAATGGCAGCTCTAATGATCGTATTATTGCTCAAATTTTAAAAGATATAGACTATCAAAATATGGAGCAACTTCCTTTTAAAGTTGTTTTAAAAAATGGAATTTATCAAAAAATAAGCGATTACTGGAATAATAATACTCCAACAAATTTTTATCTTGGTAAAATTCCAACAGAACTCATGCAAGAAGATTTAAATAAAATCTACAAAGGAAAATAATGCCAAAAACCCAAACTCTAGAGCAAACAAAACTTAGCGAACCAAAAATGTATAAAGTTATACTCTTAAATGATGATGTAACAACCATGGATTTTGTTATAGAAATTTTGATGAATATTTTTCATCAAAACCTTGAGAAAGCAAGTCAAACAATGTTAGAAATTCACCACAATGGTTCTGGAATTTGTGGCATTTACACCCAGGAAATAGCTCTTTCAAAACAAAAAAAAGTTATAGATTCGGCTAAACTTGCCAATTTTCCGCTACAAGCAAAGGTAGAAGAAGAATGAAATACCAAGAAAATTTACAAAAATATCTTGATAATGCCAAAAATCTAAGCTTAATAAACCACCATGAATTTGTTACCTGTGAGCATGTACTGTTTGCATTACTAAAACTAAGCACTGATTTTAAGGATATATTTGAAGAATTTTCAGATGGAGATCTTGAACTTCTAGAAACTGAATTAAAAAATTACATTTCTCAAAACAATCAAGTTATTAAACAAGAAATAGAACCTACAATATCTGTTGTTTTAGATGAAATCTTACTTTCATCTAAAAATAAAAATAATGAAATTAAAATTATAGATTTTTTAGAAAAGCTCATACACGATTCAAGAAGTTATTCTAGCTATCTCTTAAAAAAACACAACATAAATCTTAACAAAATTCAAGAACTTCAAAATCATGAAAATATACAAAATTTAAGCAACCACACAAGTGATTTAACACTTTTAGCTCAAAATGGCACGATTGATCCTTTAATAGGAAGAAAATTTGAACTTGAAAGAATGATGCAAATTCTTTCACGTCGCAAGAAAAATAATCCTATTTTAGTAGGAGAAGCAGGAGTTGGCAAAACGGCCATTGTAGAAGGATTAGCATTGGCTATTGCGAAAAAAAAGGTGCCTAAAAACTTACAAAATGCAAAAATTTTTAGCCTTGATATGGCTAGTATACTTGCGGGAACAAAATACCGTGGAGATTTTGAGAAAAGAATTAAAGAAATTTTAAATGAACTTGAGAAAATACCTAATGCTATTTTATTTATTGATGAAATTCACACTATAGTAGGAGCTGGAAGTACAGGAGAATCTCATACTGATTTTTCCAATCTTTTAAAACCAGCTCTAAGTAATGGAACTTTAAAATGCATAGGTGCAACAACTTTTATGGAATATAAAAATACTTTTGATAAAAATAAACCCCTAAGTCGCCGTTTTGCTAAAATAAATGTAGATGAACCAAGCCAAGAAGAAAGCTTGCAAATTCTGAAAGGATTAAAAAACAAATATGAAGAATTTCATCATATAAAATTAAACGATGAAATTCTTCAATATGCTGTAATTTGGGGTAAAAAATTTTTTAATGATAAATTTTTACCTGATTGTGCTATAGATCTGATCGATGAACTTGGGGCTTCTTTTGCTTTAAATCCAAAAGCTAAAAAAAATGCCAATTTAAAAGATTTAGAAAATGTTTTAGTAAAAATGACCCACCATCATAAAATGTTTGAATTCGATCAAAACAAAGCTTTAATGAATTTAAAAACAAATTTAAAAGCAAAAATTTTTGGCCAAGATGAAGTTATAGATAGCCTTGTTTCATCACTTAAGCAAAGTTTCGCAGGATTTAAAAATTCCAATACACCACGCGGAGTGTTTTTGTTTACTGGATCAAGTGGAGTTGGAAAAACAGAACTTTGCAAATCTTTAGCTGAATTTTTAGGTTTAAATTTAGAACGCTTTGATATGAGTGAATATGCAGAAAAACATGCTATAAGTAAACTAATAGGATCTCCAGCTGGATATATAGGTTTTGAAGAGGGTGGACTTTTAAGCAATGCTATTCGCAAAAATCCTTTCAGTCTTGTTCTTTTTGACGAAATAGAAAAGGCTCATCCTGATTTAAGCAATACCTTTTTACAGATTTTTGACAATGCTGAACTCACCGACAATAGCGGTCTTAAAGTAGATTTTAAAAATACAATCATTATTATGACATCTAATCTAGGACTTAAAGAAAGCAATGAGCTTGGTTTTTTAAGTAAAAATGAAGAAAAAAGTAATCGTGCTATCAAAGACTTTTTTGCTCCAGAATTTATTAATCGTATTGATAAAATTTTACATTTTAATGATTTAAACGATGCTATACTTGTTAAAATTATCGAAAAAGAACTTGATGAAATTTCTAAAAATTTAAATAATATAAAGTTATCAGTGGATGATAAAGCTAAAATTTATTTAGCTAAAAAAGCCTATAATAAAGAATTTGGAGTAAGGCTTTTAAAACGCATAATTTCTGAGGAGATAGGAGAAAAAATCAGTGATGAAATTTTATTCGGAAAGCTTAAAAAAGGCGGTATAGCTAAAATCAAACTTGGTAAAAATGGAAAGCTCGAATTTATATTCTAAATTACTCAATGCACCTAAAAATGCTCCTGTATTTTTAAGTCAAAATTTAGAAGCTGATTTTATTGTAAAAGCTTATACTTTTGGTCTATTCCCATGGACAAGTAAACCTGTAACTTGGTGGTGTCCAGATCCTAGATGCATTTTAATTCCAAATCAAATTCACATCCAAAAAAATATGAAAAAATTTATTAATCTCTATCAAATTAAACTTGATTATGATTTTTTAAAATTAATTACATTATGTCGCGATACACGCTCTCAAAGCTGGATAGATGATGAATTTATTACCACTTATTATAAGTTATTTACCCAAGGCTATGCACATAGCCTTGAACTTTATGAAAATAATGAACTTATAGGTGGAATTTATGGTTTAATTTTAGGCAAGGTTTTCTTTGGTGAAAGCATGGTAAGCATTAAAAAAAATGCATCTAAAATTGCTATGATTAAACTTTGTGATTTATTAAAACCTTATGATTTTATCATAGATTGTCAAGTTTATAACCAACATTTAGAATTTATGGGCGCTCATAATATTTCTAGGAAAGAATTTTTAAATATTTTAAAAGAAAAATGCAACCAAGAAAGTGGTTTTAAAAATTTTAAAGATTTAATTACTTAAAAAATAAGCGTGAAAATCACGCTTATGACATCGCTTTAGCAACTTCAGCAGAGCTTTCACGAATTTTCTCCATACACTCTCTTGCTTCTTTTGCAAGTTCAACACTCTGATTAACATCCTCTAAACCGCTTTTAATACTCTCAACCACTTGTGATGTAACATTACGAATAGAATTAATCGTAGTGGTAATTTCATTAACCGAATGCCCTGTTCTTTCAGCTAAATTTCTTACTTCATCAGCAACAACAGCAAAGCCTCTACCATGTTCACCAGCACGTGCTGCCTCAATAGCAGCATTTAAAGCAAGCAGATTAGTTTGATCAGCGATATCACTAATAGTCTGAATAATAGATTTAATTTCATCTGATTGTTGATTTAATGAGGAAACAAGATTTGAACTTTGAGACATCATATCAGCAATATTCTGAACATTTGAAACAGTGTTTTCAATTACACGATCTCCATCTTGAGTAAGATTATCATTTTTTTCTGCAAGTTCGCTTATGAGGCAAAGTTTTTCTTGATCTTTTTTAACTTGTTCGCTTATATCTGTAGCAAATTTAATAACCTTGTAAATTTTTCCATCATCATTTTTAACCGGATTATAACTTGCTTCAAGGTATACTTTTTTATTATTTCTTCCGTATCTTATATATTTACCTGATTGAAATTTGCCCTCTCTTAAATCTTCCCAAAATTGAACATAGTCCTTAGAGTGTCTATAATTAGAATCACAGAACATGCTATGATGCTTTCCTTTAATCTCATCAATATTAAAATCCATAGTTCTTAAAAAATTTTCATTAGCCGTAATAATAGTCCCATCAGGTTTAAATTCAATAATAGCCATAGAACGATTAGCAGCAGCAATAGTATTTCTAAGATCAAGCATTTCATAATGTCTTTGAGTTATATCATTGGCAAATTTAATAATTTTATAAACATAACCATTATTATCACTAATTGGAAGATAATTTGCTTCTAAATAAACATCTATCCCTCCCTTAGCTATACGTCTAAAAAGACCACTTCTAGCTTTTCCATCTCTTAAATCTTTCCAAAAATCATTATATGCTGAAGAATTAACAACTTCAGGCAAACAAAACATACTATGATGCTTACCCTTGATCTCTGAAAGGGAGTATTTCATAGTTGTTAAAAAATTTTGATTTGCCTCTAAAATAACGCCATCGGTGGTAAATTCAATTACCGCCATAGTATTCCCAATAGATCTTAAAATATCTTCTAAACCATTACACTTTTTTTCAAGTTGTTCAATTATTTCAGTATTATTTTTCTTAGCACCAAACATAAAACTCACCTTTTTAATAATAAATTATTTTAAAATTATATCATAGTTTATATAGTATTATTTACTTAAAATTATATTAATTTATAAGTTAAATATATCCTTTAAACCTATAATAATCATCTTAAACCCCATAGCAGCAATAAATACTTGTGCTATACGAGAAAAAACATGTAAAATCAGTTTTCCAACTATTTTTTCTATAGTAGCTGCAAAATGAAAAAGTATAAACATAAAAATAAAAGCTATCATCACCCCACCAAGAGCAACATCAAGCCCACCATCTTCGGCTATAACAATAACGCTAGCTAAAGTTCCAGGCCCAACAAGCATAGGAAATGCCATAGGTATTAAACTCTGTCTTAAAATTTCCTTATCATCCATATCTTGATAAGAACTAAAATCCTTAGTTGCAATTTTTGTTGAAAAAAGTAAATTTTTAATAGCCATTATAATAAGAACCAAACCACCAGAAACCCTTAAATCATCCAATGAAACTCTAAAAATATAGTTCATAAATAAAGGTCCTGATGATAAAAACACCAAAACTATAGTAAAAGCTGTATAGAGAATAGTTCTAAAAAGTTTTTTTCGAAGCATTAAAGGCAATCCATCACTCATAGCCAAAAATTGAGTTAAATTACCAAAAGGATTTAATATAGCAAGTAAAGTAATTGCAGCAAAAAACATCAAATAAAGCTCAGAACCCATACTAGAAAACACTATCAATCCTTAGTTTTTACAAATTCCAAAGAAATAGAATTTACACAATGTCTTACATTTTTAGCAGAAAATCCTTCTCCTTCAAAAACATGACCTAAATGTCCATTGCAATTTGCACATACAATCTCGGTTCTAATCCCATCTTTATCAGGAATTCTTTTAACAGCCCCTTTTATTTCATCATCAAAGCTAGGCCATCCACAACCTGATTTAAATTTATCTTCGGATTTATAAAGCGAAGCTCCACATTGCTTGCATTGATAGATTCCTTTTTCATAAAAATCATTATATTTCCCACTAAAAGGAGCTTCTGTTCCTTTATTTAAAATTACTTTTTTTTCTTCTTCATTTAATTCTTTCATGATCTACCCTTGTAAAATAATTTTTATATTATATAATTAAATTTTCAATTTTAAATGATAAATTTTTATAATTTTCAAGAAAGTTTTAAATGCAAAAAGAATTTTTTCAAGAACTTCAAGATATTTTATATGAAAAAAATATAACTATAAAATTTCACTCTTTTCAAAATTTTTATGAAGACTTTAAAAGCCACAAATTGATTTTTAATCACGAGCATCAAAGCATTTTCAAAAAAAATACATCACAACAAATTACCTTGCTTCATCCTACGCGTATAAGAAGGCCTAAATTTGTCAATTCAACTCATGCGCTTGCTAAAATAATTCATTCAGTCGCTCATATAGAATTTAATGCAATTAACCTGGCTTTAGATGCGAGTTATCGCTTTAAAAATCTACCTTTGCAATTTTATTACGATTGGCTGGAGGTAGCAGATGAGGAAATTAAACATTTCAAACTTTTAAATTCAGCACTTAAAGAACTTAGTTACAAATATGGAAATTTTCCAGTGCATGATAATTTAGAATCTGCTCTAGAAGCTACAAAAGACTCTTTAAGCTTTAGAATGGGAGTAGTTCATAGAGGTTTAGAAGCTAAAGGGCTTGATGCCAACCCCTTTGTTGTTCAAAAACTTCAAAGTTCCAATCATTCCATTAAAAATCTTCTAATGGAATATCTTGAAATTATACTTAATGATGAAATAAAACACGTTAAAAAAGGAGATACTTGGTGGAAATTTGCAAATCAAAACAGGTATGATTTTATTGAGCTTTGCAAAACATTTAAACAATTCTCTCTTGCGGGAAAAAAACTTAACATTCAAGCAAGAATCAAAGCTGGCTTCACTCAAGAAGAATGCGAAGTCATTGAAAAATTTTACTCTTGATTTCTTATCTTAAATTTTGAAACGATAATGGTATATAAAACCCGAATAATTCCATAAAGCACATACAAGCTTGCTAAAATTACTAAACTTTCAAGAGGGTAAAGATATAAAAATGAAAATATTATAATTAAAATAATCAAAACTTTTAAAACACTAGAACGATTAAAATCAAGCTTTTTAAAACTAGGATAACGTATATTACTTACCATTAAAAGCCCTAAAATTGCTTGAAGCACCAAAAAAACTACGCCATAAGGCTTTAAAAAATCATAACTGATAAACGCATAAGTCCATATAGCACTCACAACTGCTGCAGTAGGTATAGGAAGACCTATAAAAACGGAGGGTTCATAAGTGCCTGTGGTAACATTAAATCTCGCCAAACGAATAGCTCCAAAAACCACAAAAAAAGCTGTAATCAAAGATCCAAGTTTTCCAAAATCATAACCTATCGCCATATAAAAAAGAACCGCTGGAGCAACTCCAAAAGCTACTAGATCAGCCAAAGAATCAAATTCTACTCCAAATTTTGAAGTAGAATTTGTAAGTCTTGCAACACGGCCATCAAGCCCATCGCAAATCAAAGATAAAATAATATAAATCAAAGCTGTATAATAATTTCCATGTATTGAAGCTATAATAGAAATAACCCCTAAAAAAGCTGAAGCAGCTGTAAAAAGATTGGGTAAAATATAAATTAGTTGCGGTCTGTTATTCATTATTTTTCCTTACGCAAAATAGCCTAGCAATGAACCTGCTTTAATTTCATCATTTAAGCCTATATGAATTCTAGTATCTTTTGGTAAAAGTAAACTTATAGAGCCATTAATTAAAAAACCCATTCTATCTCCTGCTTTTAAATCATGAGAAATATTATCAAGCTTTAATTTTCTATCAAAAGAACCTGCATAGATTCGCAAGGCTATCGTTTTATTCTCTTTAACTTTTGCCAAAATAAAAGCTCTTTCATTCATCATTTTTGCAGATTTTAATTCACTGCACAAAAAAAGCCCATGTCGTAAACGAATATCTATTATAGACATTGCAAAAGGTGTATTAAAATTCCCAGCATCATAAAGAGCATTTTTAATAGTAATTTCAACACATTCACCCAAATCTTTATGATGAATATTTTCTATTTTAGTAACCCTACCATCCATAGGTGCAAAAATAGCTTTTTCATCACTACAAACAAGTTCTCTTTTGGGCGCTCTAAAAAGAAAAATACAAATTACAATTAATGCTAATAGCAAGATGGAAAAAGAATAAAAAATCCACACAAAAATAAAAATTAAGCTTAAAATAATAAGACTTAAATATCCATCTTTTGCAATAAAATCTTTCATTCTTCTACTTTAACTTCAGTTTTAACTTCTTCGAGTTCTTGTAAACGAGTTGGTAAACCATTTTGATCCTCAAACTCTTTAATAATCTCACGCACTTTATTACCTTCAATAGTTTCTTCTTCATAAAGGGCTGCAACCATAGTCTCAATCGCTCCCTTATAAGTATTTAAAGTATCTTTAACATCTTTATAGCGTTCATCTAAGGTTTTCTTTACATAATCATCTAAAGATTCTGCCATCTTTTCAGAATAGTCTTTTATAGTTTGCCCACCACTTAAGAAAGTATTTCTTTGTTTTTCAAG
This sequence comes from Campylobacter sp. CFSAN093233, assembly GCF_011068165.1. Taxonomy (NCBI): domain Bacteria; kingdom Pseudomonadati; phylum Campylobacterota; class Epsilonproteobacteria; order Campylobacterales; family Campylobacteraceae; genus Campylobacter; species Campylobacter sp. CFSAN093233. The sequence continues at coordinate 209,417 of NZ_JAAMWY010000005.1, read as the reverse complement.
CACCATAAGTCCTGCAATTTCACTCATACCATACATAGAAATCATAGCTTTTATGATATCGGTTGCTCTTTCTAAATCATTACTTGCACCCGTTGAAATTTCACCTATAAATACTTCTTCAGCCGCACGACCACCCAAAAGTACATCTACTTCAGCGATAAGTTCATGTTTTTGCATTAAAAATTTATTTTCTTCAGGGGTGTTTAATGTGTATCCTAAAGCCGCAAGACCACGTGGAATCACAGAAACTTTACTTACACGCTTTGCACCTTTGGTAGTTTCAGCAATCAAGGCATGACCACATTCATGATAAGTAACAATTTTCTTTTCTTTTTCATTAATACGACGTGATTTCTTCTCAAGTCCTGCTATAGCTCTTTCAACAGCTTCAACTAAATCATTTTGTTCTACATATTTTTTAGAATCCCTACCCGCTAAAAGTGCTGCTTCATTAATAATATTTGCAAGATCAGCTCCTGCAAGTCCTGCGGTTAAACGTGCTATATCTTCTACTTTAACTTTTGGGGATATTTTGACATCTTTCATGTGTACTTTTAAAATATCACACCTACCTTTAAAATCAGGTTTATCAACTAAAACTTGTCTATCAAACCTTCCTGGTCTTAAAAGCGCTGCATCTAAAACTTCTGGGCGATTTGTTGCTGCTAAAACAATGACTGGGGAACTTTCTGTCCCAAAGCCATCCATTTCAGCCAAAAGCTGATTTAAAGTTTGCTCTCTTTCATCGTTTCCACCCATCATGCCACTTGCTGCACGACTTTTACCAATAGCATCTATTTCATCTATAAAAACAATAGCAGGAGCTTCTTTTTTTGCATTTTCAAACAAATCTCTCACACGAGAAGCACCTACACCCACAAACATTTCTATAAAAGATGAACCTGAAACACTAAAAAACGGCACATCAGCTTCACCTGCAACTGCTTTTGCAAGCAAAGTTTTTCCTGTACCTGGAGGCCCAACAAGTAAAAGCCCTTTTGGAATTTTAGCTCCCAATTTAATATATCTTTCAGGATACTTTAAAAAATCTACAATTTCTTTTACTTCTTCTTTAGCTTCTTCAACACCAGCTACATCGCTAAATTTTACTTTAGGTTTTTCTGAATTTACAAGCTTCTTAGAACTTCCTATACCCAATATAGAACTTCCCATATTTTTTTGCATACGACTTGCCAAAAACATCCAAATACCAAAGAAAATAAATACTGGCAAAACCCATGAAAAAAGTATATCCGTAAACCAATTTGTTTCAGAATACGCACCATAAGCGATATTTTTACTATCTAGTAAACTCACAAGCTCAGGATCATTAACTTTTTTTGCTGTATAAACAGTATTGTGAGAGCTTGAAATCGCTTTGATTGTTGTTTGTCCTATACTAACTTGATTGATTTGTCCACTTTCAATAAGCTTTTTTAACTCAGAATAAGGGACATTTTTATTTACTTCATTGCCATTCAATGCCCCGCCAAAAGAACCATTGCCATCAAAAAATCCCTTAAAAATAATTATCATTACAATTGCAAAAATCGCAAAAATAAAAATGGGATTTTTGTTAAAAAAATTATTACCCTGCGGATTACCCTTATTATTTGGGGTATTATTATTCATTACTTATCCTTTTTTATTATTTTTATATACAAAACTACACCACTCATTGATTTGCATTTCATCAATGAGTTCCAAATCTTGAAATTTTTCTTTAATTCTTGTTGAATATTTATCTAAAATTCCTGACAAAATAAGTATAGCATTATCTTCTAAATGGTTTTTAATATCTTTTTCTAAAATTAAAATCACATCTGCAATGATATTTGCAACAATTAGATTATATAAACCATTTGCTTTATCTATAGATCCACACCAAGCCTTGTGAAAATCGACACCATTTAATCTTGCATTTTCTAAAGAACTATCAATAGCCAACTCATCAGTATCACAAATTTCAACATTACAGCCAAACTTTGCCATAATAATACCCAAAATTCCACTACCACAACCAAGATCTAAAGCTCTTAATTTACTTTTAGAAAATTTTTGTAAAAATTTTACACAAGAATATGTGCTTTCGTGATGTCCTGAGCCAAAGGCTAAGGCTGGATTAATCTTTATATTTATACAATTCTTCTTTTCTTCTTGCCAAGTTGTATGGATGTAAACATTATCCACTAAGATAGGTTTTATGCCTTTTTTATATTCTTGTATCCAGTCCTTGTTTTCTTTCTCTACAAGACTTAAATTAGAAATAATTTTATGATTTAAATTGAAAGTAGTTGTAAGTTTTTGAGCAAATATTTCAAGTGCCCATGAAAACTCTTCTAAACTCTCATGGGATCTAATGTAAACACCATTATCTTTCTCTTCTATGGCTTCTATACCTAAATCAAAAGCAAAATCAAGAAATAAATTTTTATACTGCTCTTCTACGATAAAGAACAATTCATAATATTTTTTTTGCATTTAGAATTTTAAAAATCAGCCTTTACTCAGCTGCACCTTCTCCACTTCCTGTTCCTAAAACATCTTCAAGTTTTTCCTTTAAAACTTGTGGAGTAAAAGGTTTTACAATATAGTTATTTACGCCAGCTTTTAAAGCAGTAATCACTTCAGCTTTTCCGCCCTCAGTTGTAACCATGATGATAGGCATATCTTCATATTTTTTCTCTGCTCTTACTTTTTTTACCAACTCCAAGCCATTCATTTCTGGCATATTCCAATCTGTAATTAAAACTTTTACATCTTCATTTTTAGTTAATAAATCCCAAGCTTCAACGCCATGCTCAGCTTCTAAAACATCATCGTGTCCAAGTCTTGTTAGGGTATTTTTAATAATCCTTCTCATAGTAGAACTGTCATCAACAACTAACAATTTCACAATTTCGTCCTTTCAAAGTTTTTATAGTTTTATTTTACCCTTTTTAGCCTTATTAATCAAGCTAAAAAATTTTAAAAAACAGCATTATATCATCTTTTACTTAAATTTTTACTCAAATATTATTATTTTTATACTTAACCGTAAATAAATATACACTTAAACCTAAAAGAAGCAAGCTCACTCCACCGATAAGATAAATCGCATAAATCATCTGAGAAAGATCACCAATAGCAAGTTTAAATACCAACATCAAAGCTTCTATAGCTAAAGCAATGATAATAGAACCCAAAAATCTCACCATAGTTTTTTGAATTCCACCTTCTTCTTTTTTCGTCCTTCCTAATACTTCTTGTTCGATCAAAGTTTTTGCCAAATCAAAAATAGCTAAAGCCAAAGTTATAGCGATGGTACTTTCAAACATATGTTCTATACCTATAGCTTGATTATCAAAAAGACTAAAAAAACCTTTTTGAAATAAAAAACAAGTAATCACAAATAAAACCAGTGCGAAGCAAAAATATACCAAACGACTAAACTGAGTAAAAACAAATTCAAATTTTCCTGCTTGAATAATCTTTAAAATATCTTCAAGCTTGATATCAATACAAACAACAAAAAGCAAGTTATTTTTATCATCGTAAATTGGCATAGAAGCTGTCACGCAAAGCTCATTATTTAAAACCGAAGGATAAGGATCGCTCAAAACACATCGTCTTAATTTTACAGCTCTATAAAAATAAGAACGAGTACTTCTATCCTCACCCTGCCCTATTTCATGAGCTTTATTTAAGGAAATCGCATTTTCTATTTGCATACCTGAAATATCTAAAATATACAAAGCATCAAAAACAACAACTTCATGAGCTATTTTATCCAAAGCTGTTTTAATCGTTTCAAGGTGAATATCAGGAAGTTTATTAGGCAGATTTCTTGTTAAAATATAACTCATATAAGCTCTAGCACGATAGCGATTATCTTCAAATCTTTGTATATCTTTTATATACATTATACACCTTCTTTATTGTGTTTAAATTCAGGTACAATCTTTAATAAAGCCTCTGAAATATCTTCACATATTTGTAAATTTTCTATCTCTTTATTAAGCCAATCAAGATCAACCTTCTCATTCTTTGCTACAAAAATACTCTCATATTGCGTTTTAGCATCATTTTCATCAATCAAAAGCTCTTCATAAAGCTTCTCACCTTTTCTTAAGCCTGTGATTTTAATTTCTAAATCATTGCGATTAGAAAGTAAAAGCATTTTTTTAGCTAAATCTATGATTTTCACAGGCTTACCCATATCCAAAACAAAAAGTTCTCCCCCTTTTGCGATAGCTCCAGCTTGTAAAACAAGTTGCACTGCCTCAGCCACAAGCATAAAATAACGCACTATATCAGGGTGCGTCAAAGTTAAAGGCTCATTATTGGCAATTTGTGCTTTAAATTTCGGTATCACACTACCACTAGAACCTAAAACATTACCAAAACGCACACAAGCAACTTCAAAATTTTCATCACTCATACTTAAAGTATAAAGCTCACAAACTCTTTTAGTGCAACCCATAATATTTGTTGGTCGCACTGCTTTATCTGTACTTATCATCACAAATTTAGCTACTTTATTTTCTTTAGCACTGTCGCATAAAATTTTAGTTCCTAAAATATTATTGATTACTGCTGAATGTGGATTTTGTTCGCAAAGAGGCACATGTTTATAAGCGGCTGCATGTAAAATAAGCTCAGGTTTATAAGTTTTTAATACCTCATCTAAACTTTGCTTATCTAAAATACTCAGTAAAATAGGAGTAATTTTTTCTTTATATAAATTTAAATCATCATTGATCTTATAAAGATTATACTCACTATGATCAACCATAATAAGATGCTTAGCACCAAATTTAATACATTGCTTACAAAGTTCACTGCCTATAGTTCCACCTGCTCCACTTACCAAAACTACCTTGTCTTTTAAAAAAGCCGCCACAGCACTATCATCTAAATCTTTTGGTTTTCTAGCAAGCAAGTCTTCTATACTGATATCTCTTGCTTCGTTTCTTGTAAAAGAAAATATTTTTACATCACAAATACCATAAGCTACAAGTTCTTCAAAAAGTTTTTTAAGCTCTTCTTGTTCAAGTCTTAAAGCAATAATGGCAGTTTTTACCCCTTGTTCTACATAAGATTTTATTCTTTCTTTTTCTTCTACAACAAATTTATCACAATAAGTCCCTATAAGCTCTTTTCTCGCATCAACTACACCCACAGGAAAAAGCCCTAAAGAACCTTCTTTTGCACCTTTTAACAAATGCAAAGCCTTAGAAGTTGCCCCTACTACAATACAAGGAGTTTCTTCTTCTTTCATTTTAGAAGGTTTAAAATCCACAAGCATTCTTTTGCTAATTCTTAAAGTACCTATAAACATATAAGAAAGAACAAAATCTATCACAATAGCACTTCTTGGAAAAGGATTAAAAAAATCACTAAAAAAATAAAAAATAAGAAAAAAACAAAACTCAGCTAAAAGCAAAGCAATAAAAATTTTTCTTGCTTCATTGAGAGAAAAAAATCTCCAAGCTACTTTGTAAATTCTAAAAACAAATAAAAATGAAAGTTTTAAAACAAGCAAAATAATAGCAGAAACCATCATACCATAATAAAAAATGCTCGGAATATCTCCACTAAATCTCAAAGAAAAAGCCAGATAAACGCTAAGTAAAATTAAAACAATATCTGAAATTAAAAAAAATGCTAATCTTTTGCTTTTATAAAAAATCATTTTAAGCCTTTATGCTCTTTAAGATCAGTTTTGAAATTTCATAAACATCATTTTTACTCATCGCCGTACCACTTGGCAAACAAATTCCTTTTTGGAAAAATAACTCACTATTGCCATTAAGATAAGCCTTAGCTCCTTTAAATACTTCTTGAGCGTGCATAGCTTTCCATAATGGTCTTGTTTCTATTTGTTCATTTTTCAAATCTTCTATGAGTTTTGAAATTTTTGGATGCAAAGTAATATTTTTTTGACTGATATTTATATCTTTTTGACAAGAATTAAGTTCATTTTTATCAAAATCAATCAAAGCTGTACTTAACCAGCGATTGCTTCTTGAATTTTCTAATTCATCTAAAAAGCTAAAACACTCTCCTAAAAATTCTTTATACCACTCATAAATTTCTCTTTTTTTAAGCACTCTTTGTTCTAAAACCTCCATTTGCGCTACGCCAATAGCTCCTAAAACATTGCTTAAGCGGTAATTATAACCATAATCTAAATGTTCATAATGCAAACAATTTTCCCTAGCTTGAGTGCTATAAAATCTTGCTTTTTCAATCTTTTCTTTATTTTTTCCTATAAGCATACCTCCACCTGAAGTGGTGATAATTTTATTGCCATTATAAGAATAAGCTCCAAATTCTCCAAAAGTTCCTAAAGCTTTATTCTTATAAAAACTTCCTAAAGCTTCAGCAGCATCTTCGATTAAAACAATTTCATTTTCTTTGCAAATTTCAACAATTTCATCCATTTTAGCCGCATTGCCATAAAGATGAGTTAAAATCAATGCTTTTGGTTTTTTTTCACATTCTTTAATAGCAAGCTTTAATAAATCTACATCGATATTATAAGTTTCATCACAATCTATAAATACAGGTTTTGCTTTAAGATAACAAATAGGTGCTACTGAAGCGATAAAAGTAAAAGAAGAAGCCAAAACAATATCATCTTGTTTTACCCCTGCCACCCTTAAAGCTAAATGCAAAGCCGCTGTGGCTGAATTTAAAGCTAAGGCATTTTCACTTTTACTGTAAGCCTTGACACTTTGTTCAAAGCGATTTACAAATTCACCCAAAGGTGCTATATAATTGCTTTTGAAAACTTCTTCTATGTATTTTAATTCATTACCACCCATATGCGGAGGAGAAAGAAAAAATCTCATGATTTATCCTTTGTGTAAAACAAAATTTTTATAAATTGACTCTATTTTACCTAAAAAAATTTACAAAGATTCAAATATTTAAATTCTTTTTATAGTCAAAGCTTGTTTTCATACCAATTTTTAAGCTTTTCTAAGTCTTCTTTTTTATAAATACTTTCAAAGCATTTAAGGAGTATTTTATTTTTTGTTTTGATAACAAAACAAACTTCAACTTGATTTAAAAATTTCATTTTTTCTATTTTAACAATTTCTAAATCTTCTCGTTTTATAAAATACATATAAAAAAGATTAAATTTACTAACTATATAAATTCCATTTTCACAAACTATTGCTAAATTTATAACATATATCAACAATAATAACATACCTGTTATCACAGAAGAAACTGATACTTGCAAACTCCAAAGTGTTTTTAAATTTTCATTTTCTAATTCAAAGAAAAAAAGAAGTTGATAAAAACCTTCAAAATTATACCAAATTCCTATTAATCCACCCAAAAAAGCAGCAATACCTGTATATTTTATAATCCTACTATTTTTAGAATTTACATTTGCTTTAAGACTAAAAAGTTTTTTGTGTTTTAAAGAATTTTTCAAAGGAAATATGTAGCATATTAGACATATGGTTAGTAAATTAATGACAATCCACCCCAAAGGCGAAGGATTTACTATATAGTGAACAACAAGATTGTTATTAAAATGCAATTTACATCCTTTTTGCAGGTATTCCTATAAAAACACCTTTTTCATCTTGATTTTTAACTAAAGTTGCTCCACCACCTAAAATACTATCATCTGCTAAGCTTAAATTAGGCAAAACACAAGAATTAATCCCTAAAAAACAATTTTTACCAATTTTTACATTACCTGCGCATTTAGCCCCTACACTCACATGAGAAAATTCCCCTATCACACATTCATGTTCAATCACACTTGAAGTATTCAAAATCACGCCTTTTTCTATTTTGGCTTTAGCATTAATTACCACGTAAGGCATGATTAAAATTCCTGCATTTTCTTCTATACTTGCACTAGGACTTATAAGTGCGCTTTTATGGATAAGATTAACGATTTTAAAGCCATTTTCTAAAATTTTTTGATAAATCTTTTTTCGAATTTCATTGTTTCCTATGGCTATAAAAATATCATATTTTGGCAAGGTGCTTTCAAATTTCATTCCTTTAAGATCATCTAAAAAAACACATTCTTTATAACCCATATTTTTAGCCACATCTTCACAAACAAGCCCATGACCACTAGCACCATAAATATAAATTTTTTCAGTTCTTGCCATTAAATTTCCCCGTTGTAACATGTCCTTCTTTGCTTACCCCACTTCGTTTTAAAACCTTTAAGGCTGTTAAAAACATGATTTTTAAATCAAGTAAAAAAGAAATATTTTTCACATAATACACATCAAGTTCAAATTTTTTCTGCCAAGAAATAGCATTTCTACCATTTACCTGCGCCCATCCTGTTATACCTGGACGCACTTTATGACGCAATTTTTGCTCTTTATTGTAAAGAGGCAAATACTCAACCAAAAGAGGCCTAGGTCCCACAAAACTCATATCCCCTTTTAAAACATTAAAAAGTTGCAAAAGCTCATCCAAACTTAAGCTTCTAACGATTTTTCCAAAAGCTTTCAAACGCAATTCATCACTTAATAACTCACCCTTTTCATCTCTTTCATCGCTCATGGTTTTAAATTTATAAATTTTAAAAATTTTTTCATCTAACCCGGGACGATTTTGGGTAAAAATCACACTTCCTTGAGTGATTTTTAAAAGTAAAGCAGTGATTAAAATCACCGGAGAAAAAAGCACTAAAAGTACTAAAGCTAAAATAAAATCAAAAATTCTTTTAAAAACTTTTTCATACATTCTTAATTACCCTATCATAAAGTTTTAAATAACGCTGTGCGATATTATTTTCATCGTATTGTAAAGCATCTTGGGCGGCATTTTTAGCTAAATTTAATCTTAATTTTTCATCTTCTAATAAAAGTGAAATTTTTTCGCTTAAATCCTTAGCATTTTTTGTTTTTGCCCAAAGTCCATCATAAGCATTAGAAATAGCCTCTACACAACCTTCACAATCGCTCACCACTATAGCCTTACCACAAGCTTTTGCCTCCAAAACACTTACAGGAAAGCCTTCTTTATAGCTTGGCAAAACAAAAATATCACAATTTTGCAAAAGTTCTACGATATCACTTCTAGCACCCAAATAATGCACTGCGCCAGAGTTTAAAAACTCCAAACTCGCACAAGAAGGATTTTCATCTCTTCCACCAACTAAAACAAAATTTGCTTTGTCTTTTAGCATAGTAGCACTTTCATAAAATTCTTTTACACCTTTATGCCATAAAGCTCTTGCTATCATAAGTACAATGGGTTTTTTATCTATGTTTAAATTTTTCCAAAAAAGCTCTTTTTTTTCCGATTCTACATAAATAGGAAAAAATTTTTTTAAATTGATCCCTACAGATTTTATCACGCAAATTTTATTTTCTTTAAGTCCTAAATTCCGCATAAACTCAGCATTACTTTCATTGACAAAAATAAATTGGTGTGCAAATTTAAAACTTAATTTATAAAGACTATTAATAACAAAACGCACTAAATTTGCCTTAAAACCTTGATCTATATAAAAAGATCCCAAGCCTTCTACTAAGGCAAAACGATAAGGAATTTTTGCCCATTTTGCTGCTAAAATTCCAAAAGTATTGCTTTTGTGTGCCGCACTTTGAATAAAATCAAGATTTAAATTTTTCAAAACCTTAGCAAGATAAAAAAAATTCTTTAAAACCACAAAAGGATTTAAACTAGCTCTTGAAAACTCATAAACAATTACTTTTAAGCCAAGATCTCTAAGTTTTTGCGTGTATTCATCTTGCGGCACTATAACAAAAACTTCGTCTTTTCTATCTTTTAACGCTTTTATAATAGGCATTCTAAAATGATAAATACTCGCTCCTGCATGTGATAAAAATCCTATTCTCATTTTCAACCCTTAAATTTTAAGTTTAAAAACTTTAGCATCTCTAGAATTAATCACCAAGTCAAATAAATTCTTATCATAATTTCCCAAAAAAAACATTTGCACATAAGCACTATTAAACATGGTTTTATCCATTAAAATAAATTGTGCGTAAGGAATAGCACTATCCTTTAAATAAAAAATATAAAACTGAGCCTTATCATCAATTGGAGTGATTTTGTATTCACCTTGTTTAATAGAATTAATCTCTACGATACTATTTACAGAAACCACATTATCGCCTATTTTAAAACTTCTAAAATCATCGCTTAAAACCACTCCGTTGCTAAGATAAATTTCTCCATTTTTAACATCAAGTGGATAAGCTGTGCTAAAGGTAAAAGGTTTATCCAAAACTCCTGTATCTAAATTAATAAAAGAAAAACTAGCCACCGTAGAAAAAATCAAAGACATTCTAGCGGGCATATAAAGATAAATATCACGAGTTTTTGGTGTATCGATTTTAAAATCAGGTTTTGATAATGAAGCTAGAAATAAATCCACATTGCTTTGATTATAATCTTTCATCATGGCTTGTAAAATGTCTGATTTTAAAATATCATTTTGCGGAGCATAAAAGCTTTTTTCTGTATATTCTACACTAAGTCTTGCCATATTAGCTGCAGCTTGTTCATCTTTACTTAAAGAAAAAGAAGGGAAAAAATTATCCTTACCTAAATGCTTTCCACCATCTACTAAAGTTTTCACATCGCTATAATAACGCACAGGATAACCATAATCCCACCAAGTTACCACATAATCTTCTCTATTGGCTATATTTTTTAATTGATTTAATAATGATGCTTCATTTTGAGAAAAAACTGTTGGCGCTTTATAGTTGTAAATATGGATAAATACTGGAGCCAAAGTCAAAATAGTTGCAAAAACAATACAAACATTTGAAGTTAATTGGCTATATTTTTTAACCAATATAGCCTTAAACTCGCTCAATAAAAAACCAAATCCTAAAGCCATTACAGGTACAGAATAAATGGTAAATCTAAGTCCTCCTTTTAAGGCTAAAAACCCAAGCACCAATATAGGTAAAGCCATAATCATACTTTTATGTTTTCTCAAAAGCCATACAAAACCAAACAAAGAAAACAAGAAAACAATTTCACTACCACTAATTCTTCGCATAAATTCGCTAAAATCTACATTTTCAACTTCTTGTATGGTTTGATTAACATTAAAATACATAAAGCCCTGTGTTAAATTCGCACTTTCATCACTTCTAAAAATATAAAATTTAAGCTGATAAAGTATGGGATCAACCCCACCGCTTAAAATCAAAAATATCAAAGTTGCACTACCTAAAATTCCTATAATCATAAAATTTAAGCGTTTTTGCTCTAAAGCAAATAAAGCAAAAAGTATTACTATAATGACACTTTGATAAAACCATGCTATATTTGAAAGAGTAAGAGAAGACAAAATCACAGCTATATAAAAAATCTTTTCTTTTCTATGAAAAATAAGTGTATAAATTAAAAAAAGTCCAATTAAAGCTACATTTAAAGTATAACTTGAAGGATACCACCAAAGATAAATTCCTATAAATAATGGCAAGGCAATCAATGAAAAAAAGTCTTTTTTTAAAATCATTCTTACCATAAAAAATAAAATAAACATAGGTAAAACAATTACCAGCATATCCGTATCATAATACCCACTCATAGTGCGATTATAATAACTGTTTGCTACACTTGCTAAAAGAGCAGCTACAAAGCCCATTAAAGGGCGTTTGTATTCATTAGCTAGTAAAATAATAGGAATCACCACCAAAGAAGATAAAAAAGTACTCATATATAAAATGATACTTTCAAAAGAAAAAGGTGTGATTTTATAAAGCCAATAAGTAAGAGTAGATAAAGAAGATCCATAATAACTCAAATCATTAGGCTGATGAAAACCTGCTATCATATCTCTTGCGCCCTCAGCAAAAGCATAGCCATCGTTTGAAATGATCATTAATTGATTATTGAAAAAATACTCGTTAAACTCACTTGCCCACCAAACCCAATAAAACCTGCAAAATACACTAAAAACATAAGCTAATACAATCATCGCAAACAAAACTAAATAAGGGTTTTTTAAATACTCTTTTTTCAACATCTTTTATCCTAATAAATATTTCAAAGCATCGCGTGCAATTTTTACTTTATCAAAGGCTTTAGCCCTAGTTTTAGCTTTGTTTTTATACGCTTTTCTTAATTTATCGTCTTCAAGCATAGTTTTTAAACCCTGAAACATAGAGTTTTCATTATCTACTTCTACTAAAAGTCCAAATTCATCATCGCCAAAAAGCTCTCTTGCACCACTTTTATGATCAGTGCAAACCACCGCACAAGAACAAGCCAAACTTTCGATTAAAACATTTGAAAAACCTTCAAACACAGAAGCAAAAGCAAAAAATTCGCATTTAGCCATGTATTTATAAGGATTATTATCAAATCCTAAAAGCAAAACCTTTTCTTCCAAATTTAATTCTTTAATCAAAGCTAAAAGCTCATCCTTAAGCACACCTTCACCTAAAATCACAAGCTTTAAATCTGTTTTCAATCTCGCATAAGCACGAATTAATAAAGCATGATTTTTACCTTTATCAAGCCTGCCTACACTTAAAATAAATTTATCTTTTAAAGCTATGTCTTCAAGGGCTTTTTGCCCTATGTTTTCTAAATCGATGGCATTGTATAAAATTTCACATTTTTTTGGACTTATACTAAAATTTTGCACTAAATCTTCTAAATTTCCCTTAGAATTAGGCAAGATTAAATCAGCTTTTGGGTAAAGCAAAGAAATTAAAAATTTATTTACCAAAGAATTAAAATTATTTTTCATATACATCACACTTGGCGTAGTGCATTCATTGATCACAAGGCGAGTTTTGTTTCCAAACATTCTTGCCATTAAAGCTATATAATTAGGTCGATTTAAAAAAACAAATTCTGTATCAATACCTAAATTTCTGCAAAGTTTTTTGTATTTTAAAGCCAAAAAAGGTAGTTTTAAAAATTTCAAAATAGGATTTTCACTAGGTTTTGAACATTCTAAAAAATGAATTTGACACTCTGGAATTTCATAAGAAATTTTATCATTCATCAAGATCAAATGCACTTCAAATTTCAAACTTAAAATAGGCAATAAAGTCGCCACAACTCTTTCAGCACCACCACTTCCTAAAGAATAAATAAAAATGCCTAATTTTTGCATAAAGCCACCCGAATTTTTGATAATTTTTCAATCATATTATTTGGAATTATACTTAAAATGAGTAATATCAAAGCAGGAGCGTTGATTTTTATACTTAGGCTTTTAAACAAACATTTATAAAGGGCTTTATAATTTTTTGCAAGTTTTGCATAATAAGCTGCCATTTTATAATAACTCGCACAAGTTTTTTTATAATCTTTATCCTTACTCATTCTAAGTTCATTTTCTAAAATTTTAGCAAGCTCTAAATATCCCAAATACACCCTATAAGCATTTTTACTCGCCCCTAAAGTCACGCTATCTTGCCTAAAAATTCTATAAATCCTAAAAGCCTTATGGATATAAAAACTTTTTTCTTTGTATAAATTTACCCAAAGCGTGGCTTCATTGCCATAAAATTCTTCATTAAAACGCTTATTTTCAAGTAGGGATTTTTTAAAAACAGAAAAAAACTCTCCGCTAAATTTAGCCATTAAAAAATCTTTTTTAGAAATTTCACTATCTTTTTCCAAGCCCTTGCCGCTAAATTCCTTGCTTAAATTTCCTTCTTTTTCTATCAAACAATTTCCAAAAACATGAGCATAACCCTCATTTGCTTTTTGCATCAAGGTACTTAAAGCCCCGGATAAAAGCTCATCATCATCATCTAAAAAAGTTACAAACTCGCCACTTGCTTGATCTAAGCCATTGTTTTTATTGCCATTTGGACCTTGTTTGTAATTTTGATTTAAAAAATACTTAATGCGATCATCATCTTTTTGTAAATTTTGCACCACACTTTTAGTATCATCGCTAGAATTATCATCGCTTACAATAATTTCTAAATCTTTAAAATCTTGATTTTGTATGCTTTTAATAGCCTTTTCTAACAAAACTTGACGATTAAAAGTTGGTACTATAACAGAAAGTTTAGGCATTTTTAACCTCGGCTATAAGCTTAAGCCATTCTTCTTTGATATGAGAAATTTCAAAGTCTTTACACCTTTGTTTGGCATTATTTACAAGTTCTTTTCTAAAATTTTCATCATTTAAAACAAGTTCAAGTTTTTTAGCAAGTGCTATTTCATCATCACAATCTACCAAAAGCCCATCATGATTATCTTTGATTAAATCCTTAGCACCATTATAATAAGAACTTGAAATTCTACAAACCTCAAAATACAAACTTTCAATTAAAACCGTTGGCAAACCCTCTACAAAAGAACAAAGGCAAAGCACTTTTGCTTTTTCATAAAGAGCCTTGACATTTTCAACGCGTCCTAAAAAATCAACTTTTATTCCTAAAGATTTTACCTTGTATTCAAGTTCTTGTCTTAACTGTCCATCTCCTGCTATAACAAATTTATAATTTTCTTGTAAATTTTTATCCAAATGCGCTATAGCTTTTAAAAACATTACAGGGTTTTTGTTGTGATCTAAACGCCCTATAAAAAGAACCAAATTTTCCTTTTCAAAACTAGAATCAAAAGAAATTTCATCGCTAAAATGACAAGGGTTTAATAAAAGCTTAACCCTTTCTACAAATCTTTCATAATACACCTTATCACTGCTTCCAAGCACACTTAAAGCATCACAAAAAGGATAGCTTACCCTTCTTAAAAAACGCCAAATTTTAGGTTTTAAATACGCTTCATTACTATGCTCACTTATAATGAGTGGAGTTTTAAGCCCTATTTTCGCAGCAATACAAGCAATATTAGTCGTATCCAAAAAAGAAATAAAAACATCAGCCTTACTTTCTTTCAAAGCCTTTCTTAAAGCAAAAAATTTCTTAAAACGACTTGCGATTTTATGATAAAGCGTGTCAAATCTAAATTGTTCCAAACTTGTAACTTTAACTTCATTTTCAAGCTTATAAAAAGATTCTCCTGCATGAAATTTAATAATACTTACTTCATGCTCTTTGCAAAGTGCATTAGCTAAGGTTACTAAAGCACGCTCAGCACCTCCTGAATTTAAAGTTGCGATAATAAAGCTTATTTTCATCATTTCTCCTCTTTAAGCTTACCGTGTTCTAAACGATAAACCTTATCACATTGTGTTATCGTAGAAAGGCGATGTGCGATAATAATCATGGTTTTATCTTTAGAAATTTTATAAATTTCATCCATAATTTTTGCTTCACTTTGAGTATCAAGCGCAGAAGTTGCTTCATCAAGCACTAACATTTCAGGCTCTAAATATAAAGCTCTTGCTATAGCTATGCGTTGTTTTTGTCCCCCGCTTAAATTACTCCCCCCATCGCCCACTTTTGTTTGCACTCCTTGAGGTAAATTTTTTATAAAATGCTCTAAATTTGCTTGTTTGATAACCCTATTAAGTTTTTCTTCATCAACCGCATCTCCAAAAGTGATATTTTTAGCTATACTGTCATTAAAAAGATAGATATTTTGCGGGATATAGCCTATTTTTTGGCGATAATTTTTTGTATTATTTGCATTTAATTCTTGCTCATCAATTAAAATTTGCCCTTCTTTTGGTTTTAAAAGTCCTATGATAAGATCTACTAAGGTACTTTTTCCACAACCACTCTCCCCTATAAAAGCGATTTTTTCGCCTTTTTTAATATTTAAGTTAAGATTTTTAAATAAATATTTTTTTCCCTCATAACCAAAGCTAAGATTGCAAATTTTAAGCTCTTGATTAAAGCTTAATTTTTCCTCGCCCAAATTTTCTTCTTCTTGTCTTAAATTTTGATAAATAATATCCAAAGAAGAATGATAATAAAGCAAATCATGATAACTTGTAATAATACGATTTGCACTTGGCATTAAGCGATAAAGCGCTAAAACAAAAATAGAAATCGTGGATAAAATACCTGAAATATCACTTTCATTTTTCAACACCAAAAATACCACGATAAAAACAAGTACACAAAAACCTATTCCTTCAAGATAAATTCTAGGCACCGCAGCTACGCTTTCGTTGGTAATATTTGCTTTAGAAAAAGCTTCACTTTGCGCTTTAAAAAGACTTAATACTCCATCTTCTTTGGTTTTAAGCTTAATAAATTTGAAATTATTTAAATTTGTATTTAAAATTTCAAAGAAATTTTTCATCGCTTCTTCGCGTCTTGCTCCTGCTTTTTTAATGATAGGGCTTAAAATTTTCACTAAAATAAAGGCATTTAACACCATAAAAATACTTAAAAATAAAGTGATTTTATAATTAATCAAAAGCATTAAAGCATAAAGCAAAAGCACTACAAAAATTTCACTCATCAAAAGCAAAAATGATGAAATCATAGTGCTTAGATTATAAACTTCTCCTGTAATAGACTTTAAAATTTCAGATTGATTTTTTTGAGTAAATTTTTCATAATTAATATTTAAAAATTTAGAAAAAACCTTATAAGCGATCGCATGATAACGCCCTTTAGAAAATCTTGCCAAAAGATGAAAATAATACGCATTTAACAAAGCTCTAAACACATAAAAAACAATAAGCCCCACTCCAAAATAAACAATGATTTCAAAAACAGGGATATTAAGATATTCTTTTAGGCTGATTAAATATTTATTACGATCAAAATAAGAAAAATCACTAGCCAAAGTGATAAAAGGCATTACTAAAGAAATTGCAAAAGTTTCTATAAAAGAAACAAATATTGAAAAAACAAGCAAGAAAAATAAAAAATTTTTATCTTCCTTGCTTAAAATAAAAAAAAGTTTTTTTAACACTGTTTTTCCCAATCAAAAGCAGATTTGCAAATAAGCTCTAAATCATCATATTTAGGCTGCCAAGAAGTAAGATTTCTGATTTTACTTGCATCAGAAATCAACACACTAGGATCACCTGCACGGCGTGGGGCAAGTTCTACTTTAAAATCCACTCCACTAACTTTTTTCATCGCTTCAATCACTTCTTTTACGCTAAAACCATGCCCATAACCTACATTAAAAACATTACTTTCATTCTCTTGTAAATAATCCAAAGCCGCTAAATGCGCACTTGAAATATCATCTACATGGATAAAATCTCTTATGCAAGTACCATCTTTTGTATCATAATCATCGCCAAATATGAAAAGTTTATCACGTTTTCCTGCGGCACATTCAGCTGCAACTTTTATGAGTAATGTTGCTTTTGGATAGCGTTGTCCTAAAGTATAATCCATACAAGCACCTGCAACATTAAAATATCTTAAAATACAATGCTTAAATTCAGGATTTGCCATACTCGCATCACGCAAAACCTCTTCACTCATAAGCTTACTACGCCCATAAGGATTAATAGGTGCTAAAGGGCTTGTTTCGCTCACAACAGGAGTTTGTGGTTCGCCATAAGTGGCTGCCGTTGAAGAAAATATAAATTTATTTACTCCAGTTTGCAAACAAGTTTCGATGAGATTTGTCGTATTAACAGTGTTGTTTATATAATATTTTAAAGGATTTTGCATACTTTCAAAAACTTCAATGCTTGCTGCAAAATGCACAATAGCGTCAAATTTTTCTCTCTCAAACAATGCTTTTACGCCTTGAAAATCACTTAAATCTTGTTCGAAAAATTTAAAAGCTCTTATTTTTTGCAAATCTTCTATTGCGATTTTAGAACCCTTAGAAAGATTATCTAAAACACAAATTTCATGATCTGTTTTTAAAAATTGTCTTAAAGTATGAGAACCTATATAACCTGCACCACCGCTAATAAGAATTTTCATCATCATTCCTTTTTCTAAAAATGTCAAAAATAAATTTTAATATATTTTCTTAAATACTTAAGATCGAACTTTTGAAATTTCACTCTCACAAGCTTTTGCAAAAACTTCTGTATAAGAACGATCTGATTTTTTTGCACGCAAGAAATCTCTCATATAAGAAAGAAAATCAACATAATCTTCTTCATCAACATTAGCTTTAATAAGTTCATATTTTAAAAAAAGCATATAAGTGTTTAAAACATCGCCTTCGCAATATTCGTGGATTTTTTCAAGTTTATTTTCATAAAAAAGTTTCATTACCTCATCGCCATGCACATCATATTTTCCTGGCAAACCCACCATAGAACAAAGTGTATCAAGCTTTATTCCACGTCCATTAGATCCCAAGGATTCTAATAAATCACAATGTTTTAATTCTGAAAATCTTGTTTTATAATTATTCCATTTATCACTTTGAGTATCTAAATAAGTTGCTGCCTTTAAATTGTATTTTAAAGCCCTTAAAACAAGAACAGGCATATCGAAATTTTTACCATTAAAACTGACTAATTTTGGCTCATAATTTTCTATAAAATTAAAAAAATTAGCAATCATTTCTTTTTCATTTTGTCCATCAATTTTATTTACTTTGATAAATTTTCCAAAATTATCACTTAAAACCGCACAAATACTGATAATTTTATGATAAGGCAAAGGCAAAAACTCACTCCCACTTTGTTCTTTTTGCCACTGAAGTGCTTTTAAACTTACCTCTAAATCACTTCCTTCAAAACCCAAAGTTTTGCGGATAAGCTCAACATCTGGCACACTCTCACAATCAAAAACACAAATATAACCTTCATTTTTTGCCATTTTTAACCTTTTTTTAAATAATTTCGCTAAAATCATAGCAAAAATTTTAAAATATTAGGCTTTTAATGAAAATAGCAATTGTTCGTTTGTCAGCACTTGGTGATATTATACAAAGTGCCGTAGTTTTGCAATTTATCAAAAATTTTAAAAAAGGTATAGAAATTCATTGGTTTGTAGATGAAAAATTTGAAGGCATACTTAAAAACCATCCTTTAATAGACAAACTCTATGCCCTGCCCTTAAAAGACAAAAAAATTTTAAAAAGCCTAAAAATTCTTCTTAAAGCAAGAAAAAACAACTATAATGCAGTAATAGATCTACAAGGGCTCATAAAATCTGCTATTGTAAGTCGAATTTTAAGTAGAAATAATTTTGGTTTTGATAAAAATAGTCTTAAAGAAAGTTTTGCTCATAATTTCTACAACCAAAAACTTGAGTTAGATTACAATGAAAATGTATTTGTAAGATACTTAAGTCTTACCTCCTTTATGTTAAATACTGATTTTAATGTCAAAAATTTAGCCTTTAAACAAGATATTTTTAGCGTAGATGAAAATTTAAAACAACTCTTAAATAATAAACTCAAACTCGACAAAAACGAAAAAAACATACTCATACATGTGGGCTCAAGTGTAGAAAATAAAATCTATCCTAAAACCAAACTTGCTATACTTTGCAAACTTTTAATCAATGAATTTCAACAAACAAAAATTTGGCTCGCTTGGGGAAATGTAAAAGAATACGAATTTGCTAAAGAGGTTTTAAATCTTAGTGGTATTGATGAAACACATATAGAATTAGCGCCAAAATTTAATCTTGAAGAGCTAATGGCTTTTACAAAAATGATGGATCTTATCATAGGAAATGATAGCGGTCCAACACATTTAGCTTTTGCTTTAAATAAAGCATCTATTACGATTTTTGGTGCAACACCAAGCTACCGCAATGCTTTTCAAACTCATATCAATAAAATCATTGATACAGGTAAAAAAATTCAAAATGCCAAGCATATCGATAAAAGTGATTTTTGTATCACGCGTATAGAAGAAGAAGATATCTTCAATCTTGCCAAAGGCTTACTTAATGAAAAATAGCGATAGAATATATCTTAGTCTTTATTATATTTTGAAATTTTTTATTACTTTTATGCCTGAGTGTATCTTGCATTTTTTAGCTTTGATTGTAGCAAGAATCACTTTTTATCTTAACAAAAAACATCGCAAAATCATCGATACAAATTTGCAAATCTGCTTCCCTCAATACACTCAAAAAGAACGCGATAAATTGTCTTTGAAAATTTATGAAAATTTTGCTCAATTTGGAATTGATTGTTTGCAAAATCAAAACACCACCAAAGAAAAAATTCTCAATAAAGTAAATTTCATCAA
Organism: Campylobacter sp. CFSAN093233; assembly: GCF_011068165.1. Lineage (NCBI taxonomy): Bacteria > Pseudomonadati > Campylobacterota > Epsilonproteobacteria > Campylobacterales > Campylobacteraceae > Campylobacter > Campylobacter sp. CFSAN093233. The sequence continues at coordinate 189,424 of NZ_JAAMWY010000005.1, read as the reverse complement.
TGAAAATTTACTTATAGACGCTCTAGCTTTAAAGCGTCCTATTATCTTCACAACTGCACACTATGGAAACTGGGAAATTTTAAGCCTTGCTTATGCGGCTAAATATGGTGCGATTGCCATAGTAGGAAAAAAGTTAAAAAGTGAAGTTATGTATGAAATTTTAAGCCAAAGTCGCACCCAATTTGACATAGAACTTATCGACAAAAAAGGCGGTATAAGACAAATGCTAAGTGCTCTAAAAAAGGAGAGAGCTTTGGGAATTTTAACTGATCAAGACTGTGTAGAAAACGAAAGCGTAAGATTAAAATTTTTTAACAAAGAAGTGAATTATCAAATGGGAGCAAGCCTTATCGCACAAAGAAGCAATGCTTTGATCATCCCTGTTTATGCCTATAAAGAAGATGGTAAATTTTGCATAGAGTTTTTTAAAGCAAAAGATTCTCAAAATGCAAGTTTAGAAGAACTGACACTTTATCAAGCACAAAGTTGCGAAGAAATGATTAAAAAAAGACCTTGGGAATACTTTTTTTTTCATAGACGCTTTGCAAGTTATAATGAGGAAATTTACAAGGATGCAAAATGAATCTAAAACAAATAAGCGTTATTATCATCGTAAAAAATGCTGAGCAAACCTTGCTTGAGTGTTTAAATTCTTTAAAAGGTTTTGATGAAATTATTTTACTTAACAATGAAAGTAGCGATAATACCCTAAAAATAGCTAATGAATTTAAAAAAGATTTTGCTAATTTGCACATTTATCACAGTGCTTTTATAGGTTTTGGAGCTTTAAAAAATCTTGCTTTAAGTTATGCAAAAAATGATTGGATTTTAAGCATTGATGCTGATGAAGTGCTTGAAAATGAGTGTATTAAAGAGCTTAAAAATTTAGAACTTCAAGAAGATAATATCATCACACTTAGTCGTAAAAATCTCTATAAAGGCGAATGGATAAAGGCATGTGGTTGGTGGCCTGATTATGTTTTAAGAATTTTTAATAAAAATTTCACTCGTTTTAATGATAATTTAGTACATGAAAGTCTTATTCTACCAAGTAATGCTAAAAAAATTCATCTTAAAAATGGATTAAGGCATTATGCTTTTAGAGATATTTCCCACCTAATTGACAAAATGCAGTACTACTCAAGCCTTTGGGCAAAACAAAATATACACAAAAAAAGTGGTGTTTTAAAAGCAAATTTAAGAGCTTTTTGGACTTTTTTTAGAAATTATTTTTTAAAAAATGGCTTTTTATATGGTTATAAGGGTTTTATAATTAGCGTTTGCAATGCCTTAGGGACTTTTTTTAAATACATGAAATTATATGAACTTCAAAAGCAAAAGCCAAAAACTTGCGCTTTAATAATAACAACTTATAATCAAAAAGAACGCCTTAAATTAGTGCTTGATAGTGTTAAAAATCTAGCCTTTTTACCCAATGAAGTTTTAATCGCAGATGATGGTAGCAAAGAAGATACAGCAAGGCTTATTGAAGAATATCAAAAAGATTTTCCTTGCCCTTTAAAACACATTTGGCAAGAAGATGAGGGTTTTCGTGCTGCAAAAAGTAGAAATAATGCTATTAAAGCTTCTAAAAGTGAATATATAATTTTAATTGATGGTGATATGATTTTAGAAAAAGACTTTGTAAAAAATCATTTAGAATTTGCGAAACGCAAAGTAATTTTACAAGGTTCAAGAGTAATTTTAAATAAAAATGAAAGCGAAGAAATCTTAAAAAACAATAATTATAGTTTAGCTTTTAATAAAAAAGATTTTAAAAGTTCTAAAAATTCTTTTTTAGCTAAAATTATCTATAAATTTTCAAAAATAGAGCAAAAATTTTTTGATACCAAGGAAATAGTAAGGGGCAGTAAAACCTGTAATATGAGTTTTTTTAAAACTGATTTTGATGAACTTGATGGTTTTAATGAAAATTTTATTGGTTGGGGTAGAGAAGATAGCGAATTTGTTGCTAGATTTTTATTTAATAAAGGTATTTTTAGACGCTTAAAATTTAAAGCTATTGCTTATCATATTTATCACGAAGAAAATAGCAAAAAAATGCTTGAAAGCAATCATAAAATTTATTTAGATACTATTAAAAATAAAAATATTTCTTGGTTAGGATAAAAAATGAGAGTACAACTAAAAGAACTTGTTAAAGGGTATATTTATTTTGGTTTACTGTTTAGAATTAAAACAAATTATAAAATAATGAAAATTTTAAAACCAAATAACAAATCTTACAAAATACAGCTTAATAATAAACAGTATGCAAAATCATTAGCCATTCACTTTAGTGCTGGATTGGGTGATTATTTAATGTTTCGTCCGTTTTTAAAAGAAATTAGAACCTATTATAAAAATTATCGCATTAGTATTATTGGAGAGCAAAGTTTTAAAGACTTATGTTTAGAGTATGACAAAGATAGCATTGATGAATTTATTTATTTCAAACAAAATATGGGTTTTAATGCCTATGTCATGCCAAATATCAATTATGATATTTTAATTTCAGCTTTTCATAAACTACATGAAAACACGGAAAACAATGTAAATTGTATCCAAGCTAAAGAAAAAATTGGTCTTATTTATGGTTGCTCTGAACTAAGTCTTAATGACAGGGAACGCATTGCAAATACAGTATTTACAAAGGCTATTTATTTAAAAAAACAAGAAGATTTTCAAGCCTTACATTACAAAGAATTTTTTGAAATCTTATTTAATAAAACCATAGATTTTAAAATTAATTTAGAATTAAATATGCAATATTATAAAAATATTAATTTTAATTTCGATACAAAATATGCTATTATTTTTGCAGGCTCAAAAGACAAAGCAAGAATTTGGGATGCAAAAAATTATGAAAAAGTTTGTGAATTTTTATATAAAAAATATGGCATTATTTCTTTTATAGCAGGAAGCAAAAATGAAGAAAAAATTGCTAGAAAAATTATTAATTCAAAACAATACATTATATCAATTTGTGGAAAATATAACATAAAAGATATTGTTTATATCACCAGCAAAGCTAAACTAGTAATATCAAATGACAGCGGCGGTTATCATCTAGCTTGCAATGTTAGCAAAAATATTATTTGTATTTCTAGTGGTGCTTGTTTTGCCGAAAATGTAAATTATCCCAAAGAAGTATTTTTAACACAAAAAAACATATCTACACCTATCGCACAAAAAGCTTTAGAAAATAAATATTCAGAATATTGGAGATTTGATAAAAAGCTATTAAATACAATAGAAGCTAATGAGATTTGTAAGTTAATAGATTTAAAATATTCAAAGGAGTTGCAATGAAAAAAATCATACTCACTATACAAGATATAAGCTTAGGTGGTGGTGGAGAAAGAGTTGTGGTTAATCTTGCAAACGCCTTTTCTGATTTAGGTTACAAAACACAAATCTTAAGTATTAGCTTTCAAAACAAAAAAATTTCATATAAACTCAATGAAAATGTGGAGCTTATAATTTTAGATACAAATAATCAACTAAGCTTATTAGTTAGAATATCTAAAAAAATTCCAAAGAATATTTTTCATATCTTTAAAATATTTTTCAAAATTTACACCAATTATAAATTAAATAGAGTAAAAAAAGAATTATTTTCATTTAAGTGGAGTAAAAATGACATAATTATAGATAATGTTTTGCAAAATAATTACTTTTTACCCGCAATTAAAAAAAACAAAGATTTAAATATATTTAAATTAATCCATTTAGATTATGATAATTTTTATAGACACTGTAAATATATGAAAGATTTAAAATACTATAAGTCATTAATATTATTATCCAATAAACAAAAACATTTATGGGAAAAATCAAACAATAATATTTACAATATAGCTAATTTTATCCCCTTTACACCATTAAAAACAAGCAATTTATCGCAAAAAGTCGTACTTAGTGCGGGAAGAATGGATAAGGGCGATCAAAAGGGTTTTTTAAGACTCATTGATATATGGGAAATAATACAAAAAGATGAAAATTTTAAAGAATGGAAGCTTCATATCGTAGGAGATGGGCTTTTAAAAGAAGAAATTCTTCATAAAATACAAGCTAAAAAATTAGAACATTCCATTATTTTACTGCCTTTTAATCAAAATATAGAAGAAGAATACTTAAAAGCAAGTATTTATGTAATGACTAGTCATTTTGAAGGTTTTGGAATGGTTTTAGCTGAAAGTGCAAGCTATACCATTCCAAGCATTGCTTTTGATATCAATACTGGTCCAAGCGATATCATAGATAATAAAAAAAGTGGGTTTTTAATAGAAGATGGAAATTTACAAGAATTTGCAAATAAGCTTAAGATATTAATGCGAGATGAAAGTTTAAGAGAAAAATTTGGCAAAAACGCCAAAGAAAAAGTACAAAAAGAATTCAGCCAAGAAATAATTATGCAAAAATGGGAAAAACTTATAAATTCTTAAAATTTTGATTTGTGGGCGTATTTCTCATACATTTTAATCATTTTATATGATTTTAAAATAATATTAATTACGCCTTTTTGATGCTTTCTAGCATACAAAACCATTTCTCCAAGCATACAATAAAGCCCATATTTTTCATCATTTAAATCTTTTGCGAACTCCATTAACTCTTTATCCTTATCTGTTTTAAGAAGTTTTTTTATACTAAATATTTGATATTTTTTACAAAAATAATATAAGGTATAACCAAGTCCTGCATAAAGTAAATAATCTTTTATTTCTTTTTTTTGTTTTGATAATTCTTCTTTAAAAACAGGTGTTGCCTCTGCTATATCCCACCAATAATCATTAATATTTTTTCCATAAAAATCTTTATAAGAATGTAAAAATCTCCACGGCTTTTCACCATAGTGCAATATTTTTGGATTTTTCATACTTTGAATAAATTCTTTTCTTGTATAATTTAATCTATTTTTCTTTTCATCTTTGCATACAGTATATAAAAGTGTGATAATATTAAAGTTATAAGCAAAATCAAGTTTTAAAATTTTATCCTTGGAAATAGTTGCATTTAATAAATCCTGATCAGCTGCTTTAATATAAACGCAATTTTTAGCTAATTCTTCACACTTTTGCTCAATAAAAGCTTTTTTATATTCTTTAAGATTAATTAACAAAAATCCTGAGTTAAAATAATTTTCATCAAATTTTAAAACTCTTTTTTTACCATCTTCCATAAATTTAATTTTTGCTTTCTTGCTTCCTGGATCACCTACTACTGCTATAATATTATCTTTTAAATCTATGTAAAAAAGCTCTCTAATATCACACATACAAAGCATATCAGAATCCAAATACAAACACTTATCAATGCTATCATCAAACAAAGAAATAAATTTCAATCTATAATAAGGAAGTTTTAAACTATGTGCAGCACCTGAACTTGGAAAATTTTTAAATTCATCATCTTTCATAATGTGAATTGATATTTTACAAGGATAAATCTTACTTAGCTCATTTTGTAATTTATCTAATTTTTCTTTTATGCTATCACTTAAAAAATCGCTTAATATATGAAAATGATAAATATTATTTAAAAAATCGTTATTAGCATTAGTATTTTTAATAATGCTAGTAATTAATACTACAGTATATTTTATATAATTTTCATCAGCACTAAATATAATATTATACATTTATTTTATTCCATAATATTTGCATTTTTCTTCTTAATTTATATTTTTTTCTTTCAATTATATTTAATTTTTCGGCTAAAAACTTAATATAATTCACCCAAGAAAAATCTTCATTTTTCAACAAAGCCAATTCTTCTTTAAAACATAATACTTCAAATGCTTCTTTCCACCACATTGAAAAAATATCTTTTGAATATATAATCGGTTGATAATTTGAATTTAAAAAATAATATCTTGCCCAAGGTTTTTCCGAATAATGCAAAATAAAAGGCTCGTTTAAAGCCTCAATAAATTGCTTTTTACTATACATCATACCTACTTCTTTAAAATAATCTAATTTAGAAAAACTAGAAATTTCATCTTTATAAATAATTTTAAGATAATTTGTAGCATAACACACTGTAAAAAAATTAAAAGACAAAGGTAGTTTGATGTAATTTTCTTTAATTACTATATTTAAAGCATCTTGATCTGGTAATATACACTTATAATATTTTAAAATATATAAACATTTTCTTTCTATATTTTGTCTACGCCATTCTTTCAAGTTGATAAGCAATAATCCAGAGTTGAAATATTCTCTAGAAAATTTTAAAAAACCTTTAAATAAATATTTTAATTTTCTAAATTTTAAAAATCTAATATTCCAAGTAGCAAAATCAGTAACCGCAGCTAAAACCTTGTCTTCTAAATCAACAAAAAATAATTTTCTTATATCAGATAAGCAAAACATATCCACATCCATATAAAGACATTTTTCTACATATGATGGCAATATAGAACCTATCATTAATCTATAATAAGCTACAAAATTACCCTTCCAATGTAAAAAATTTCTAAAATTATCATTATTAATAATGTAAATTTTTATATCACAAGGATATAACCTTGCCAAACTTTTTTTTAAATCTTCTAACCTATTTCTTGTTTCATCTGAAAGAAAATCACTTAAGATATGAAAAACATACCCTTCTTCATTTTTACTATAAGCAGTTTTAATATTAGGATATGCATCAAAAATATGATTTTCTTTGCAAATTTCAGCAAATGTTTTAGCCGTATCAGTGTGTTTTACAATGCTAGAAATCAAAACAGAAGCATATTTTGCATAATCATCATTAAGATTTAAAACAATATGAAACATAAAAATCAACCTCTAAACAACTTCACACATAAGCGCTGTTTCTGTGCTAATATCTCCATCCACTGGTTTAAATATTTTAATTTTATATCCCAAATCCCAAGATTCTACCAAAGGTTTAATTTGAAAAAAGTCAGAATAATTATGATAAATACTAATAAGCATAGCAGGTTTTTGTGTTTTAATTGTATTAATTGCACCTTTTAAAAATTCCTGTTCAAAACCTTCTATGTCCACCTTGATAAAGCCAACTTCTATATTATGTTTTTCTACAAAATCATCTAAAGTTATTATTTCACATTGTTCAATATTATCACCATTAACACTTGATGAAATTAAACTAGATCCGCCACCGTTTACTGTAATATTTAAAATTTCATTCTTACTTCCTAATCCTTTATTAATTGGAACAATTCTTGAAGAATTGTTTAATTTTAAAGTTTTTAACATTAAATCATAATTACTTTTGGTTGCCTCAAAACTATAAATATTTTTTAAAGTAACCTCTTTTTCAAAAAAAATAGCACTATCACCAACAAAACCACCGACATCTATAATGTCTTTATTTTTAATATTATTTAAAGTTAACTCTTCAAATAAATATAAGCCATGTTTATTTAAAAAAACACTAATTTCAAATTGCCTTATAGGTAAAAAATATCCTTTATAGCAAAAAATTGGTTCTTTATTATCTTGTAATCTAAAAATTTCTGAAAAAAAATTATTTTGAATATTCTTTAATTCATTTTTTTCATTATCATCAGCTAAAACAAAACGTTTTGGATTTTGATAAGCTAACAACATTCTTGATATTATTTTATAAAAAAGCATTCTACTTTCTTGGTTTAAATTTTTATCAAATTCTTTAATTTTCAAAAACAATTCCTTATCTAAAGTCATCATTTTTGCAATTTCAAAAGACATAGGAGAATCCAATCTAATACAACAACTATTAATTTTTTTAAGCTCTTTAAAAAAATTATTCTTTACAAAACTAAAAGTATGCCATTTAATACCAAAAAAATTATATATACGCTTTTTTAATTCTAAACCAGCACCTAAAATAAATGTTGTTTTAATTCTTAAAAAACAAAGTTTTTTAAAGATAAAAATTTCTTTATAATGTTCAAAATGATTTTTAATATATTTATACGTTTTATACATTGTAAACTCCACAATAAAAAATATTTAAAATTATAATCAAAAAAAATAAATTTTTATATATGCTATAAATCTAATCTATTTTTCACTCCAGCTTCCTCTCTCTTTAAAACTTCAAATAATTTCTGATGAAATTCATCAAGTAAAAACTCTTTGGATAGTCTTTTTATGATTTCATTACTTTTCTTTTTATCTTTATAATTTTGATTTAAAATTTCTTTATTTTTATTCTCATATCTTCCATTTGGATTAAATTCATAATGATAAATACAAGTTTTAAAAACAGCTATTTTCTCGCAAAACATAAAATAAATATAACAAAAAAGCACATCTTCGCCGTAACTCAAACGCTCATCTATTTTAATTTTTTCAAAACTTTTTAAGATGATATCTTTTTTAAAGCACTTCGCCCAAACCGACCAGCAAAAATGCCTTTGTTTGCTTAAGAATTCTAAAAATTCCTTTTGATTAAAAACTTCATCTTGTTTAAAACGATAAAATTGTTTGGTTTTTACTCTATGCACAAAGGCATCAAAACAAAGTAAATCAAAACCTTTTTTCATCTCTTTAAACGCTATTTCACAAGCATCAAGCGTCAAAAAATCATCACTATCTAAAAACATTATAAAATCAGAACTAGAATGTAAAACTCCCAAATTTCTGCTTGCAAAAGTGCCTAAATTTTCCTCATTTTGAAAGATTTTTATCCTTGGATCTTTTTTAGCAAATTCTAAAACTATATTTAAACTATTATCTTTACTTTTATCATCAATAATCAAAATTTCAATATCTTTTAAAGTCTGATTTATACAACTTTGCAAAGCCCTTGAAATAAAATCACAAGAATTAAAAAGCGGGATTATGATCGAAAGTTGTGGCATATTTTTCCTAAATTTTGTTAAAATAATAAAAACAATTCTATCAAAGTTTAGGAAATTTATGAAAATTTTTATACATCTTCCCACTTGGCTAGGCGATGCAGTGATGGCTTCACCTGCTTTATACGCTATAAAAGAACATTTTAAAAATGCCCAATTTATCCTTTATGGATCTTTGGTTTCCACAGCACTTTTTAAAGAATTTCCTAATTCTAAAATCATCATAGAAAATAAACTATCCCGTTATAAACAAGCTCTATCTTTACGCAAAGAACTTGGTAAGATCGATTTTAGCTTTGCTTTTAGGTCTGCGTTTTCTTCTAAGATTATCTTGCATATTCTTAAAACGAAACAAAGATATTTTTTTGACAAAAACAAGCACAAAGAAGAACATCAAGTTTTAAAATACCTTTATTTTATAGAAAACTCACTTGGCATAAAAGCTCATTTTAAAGACTTAAAGCTTCCCTTTAAGCTAAAATTTCAAAGCCCTCTTGTCTTAAAAAATGGCAAAAAAATTCTAGGACTCAACCCTGGCGCAAGCTTTGGAAGTGCAAAAAGATGGGATGCGAGTTATTTTGCTAAAGTGGCTTTAAATTTCAGCCAAAGTCATGAGATTTTAATCTTTGGCGCAGGAAAAGCCGAACAAGAACTTTGTAATGAAATTTATCAAATTTTAAAAGAACAAAACATAAAAGTAAAAAATCTTTGCAATAAAACCACCATCAAAACCCTTTGTCAAAATATCGCTTTTTGCGATCTTTTCATCACAAATGACAGTGGACCTATGCACATAAGTGCGGTTTATAAGGTAAAAACCGTAGCTATTTTTGGCCCTACGAAATTTACTCAAACTTCACCTTGGCAAAATCAAAATGCAAGATGGGTGCATTTAGATCTAGCTTGTATGCCTTGTATGCAAAAAACCTGCCCTTTAAAACACCACAAATGCATGAAAGATTTAAAACCTGAAGTGATTTTAAAGGCAATTCAAAATTTAATTAATATCTAATTTTTTCTTAATGTAAAAAGCATAAGATAGTTTTAAAATATTTCTAGAAAGTCTAAAAATTTCTCTAATAATTTTTCTGTAAAATTTAGCCTTCAAAAATAAACGTCCAGCTTGAGAAATTGAACTTTCTATTCTACAATCATGTTTTAATAATAAAAGCTTTTTAACTATAATTTAACACATTATGTTTATAAAACATATCCATATAATCATCTACAGGATCCAATTTTTAGCATATTTAAGAAATTTCACTGCAGCACTTACTTGCAGTACATAACCTTGAGCTCCAGAAAGTTTTTCAAAACTTAAACAATATCCACTCTCGTTCAAAAAATACAATCTTTTATCAAATAAATAACAAAGTCTTATATATTCATATTTGCTCTTTAATAGCTCATCTATATATTCTACTCCATTATTTAAAAATTCATCACTAAATTCCACATCATCCTCTAGGATGATTATAGGCTCATCAAGCTTCACACATTCTTGCCAAAGTTTATAATGACTAGCAAAACAAGCTTTTTCTCCATCAGAAAGCTCTCTACCCAAAACCCAAGAACCCCACCAAGGAAAATGATCTTTAAATTCCAAATGTTCTTTATTTTTAGCATCAATAGCTTTAAAGAAAATAAATTCTAACTTTATTTTTTAAACTAGGATTTTTTTCAAAAAGCTTTTGAATTTGTTTTTTCATATGCTCTTTTCTATCTAAAGAACGCTCTAAATTTATGATAAAAACTTTCATTAAAAACCCTCATCGATGATCTGACAAAGTGTGTGTATGATTAAAATGTGCATTTCTTGAATTCTAGCCGTATCATCGCTTGGCACAACAAGATTATGATCACAAAGCTTATTCATCATTCCACCGCCCTTTCCACTAAGCCCTAAACAAAGCATATTAAGTTCTTTTGCTTTTTTAAAAGCCTCTAAAACATTGGGACTTTTTCCACTGGTTGAAATGCCGATTAAAACATCATTTTCATTTCCTAAAGCCTCCACTTGTCTTGAAAAAACAAACTCAAAACCATAGTCATTTCCTATAGCACTAAGCGCTGAAGTATCGGTTGTAAGCGCTATACCTGCTAAAGCCTTGCGTTCTTTTTTATAACGCCCACTAAGTTCAGCTGCAAAATGCTGTGCATCAGCTGCACTTCCACCATTTCCGCAAATTAAAATTTTACCACCTTTTTTAAGACATTCACATAAAAGCTCACCTATTTTAGCGATTTGTCCTTTTAAAATTTCACTTTCTTGAACGATTTTTTGATGTTCTTGCCATTCTTTTTCTACTAAATTTATCATTTTTTATCCTTAATCTTTTCTATAATCTTACTCGTACTAAATCCTTCTTCAAAATCGATTAATTCAACTCTTGAAATCAAATTTGAACCTACAACAAGCTTATCTTTATAATCAGCTCCTTTAACCAAAATATCAGGCTTTAAAAAGCTTATAAGTTCTAAAGGTGTGTCTTCATCAAAAATCACTACAAAATCTACAAAATAAAAAGCTGCCAACATACAAGCTCTTTGAAACTCTGAATTTACAGGACGACTCTCACCTTTGAGTCTTTTCACACTCGCATCTGAGTTCAAACCTACAATCAAAACATCGCCCAATCTTTTAGCTTTCTCAAGATATTTTATATGTCCAAAATGCACGATATCAAAACAACCATTTGTAAAAACAATCTTTTTATCATTTTGTTTTAAAAGCGTTAAAAGCTCTTCTTTGCTTTTGATCTTTTTCTCAAAACTCATACTTTTAAAACTTCTAATCTCATCAAAACTCACACTCACACTACCTATTTTACTTACCACAACGGCTGCAGCTTCATTGGCAAGTTCACAAGCTTTAAAAATTTCAATCCCATTTGCCAAACAAAAAGCCAAAACGGCAATCACACTATCGCCCGCTCCTGTTACATCATAAACTTCTAAGGCTTTAGCAGGTGCGATTTTTAAACCCTCATTAAAAAGCGCAATCCCCGCTTCTGAAAGAGTGATAATAGAATAACGCAAAGAAAAATCTTCTTTTAATTTTTTAATCCCTTTTTCTAAATTTTCACCCTCTAAATTTTCAAATTTCAAAGCTTCTAAAGCTTCTTTTTTATTAGGCGTGAGCAAGGTTGCACCGCTATATTTACTAAAATCACTCCCTTTAGGATCAACTAAAACAGGGATATTTAAAGCCTTAGCCTTTTTTATCACAGCCTTACAAACCTTAGGCGTTAAAATACCCTTAGCATAATCGCTTAAAACCACAGCTTTAAAATCTTTAATCTTTTCATCAAACAAAGCAATAAGCTCATTTTCAAGCAAAATCTCACTTGTATCTTCTTCATCTAGTCTTAAAACCTGCTGATTGTGTGCCATAATGCGATTTTTAAAAGGGGTTTTGCGTCCTTTTTGGATCAAAAATTCTCCTTTTAAATTTTCTTGTAAAAATTTCCCACTCTTATCATCACCCACAACACCAAGCGCAAAAACATCAGCCCCTAAACTTTTTAAATTTGCATAAACATTCGCAGCCCCGCCTAATCTTTTATCTTCCTTAAGAGTTTTAGCTACCAAAACAGGGGCTTCAGGACTGATACGCGAACAATCACACCAAGTGTAATTATCCACCATAAAATCCCCTATAATTAAAATTTTAGGTTTTTGCTGGCTTAAAAACTCAAGCATTTACTTCCTTTTCAAAAAGTCTTTTTATCTCATCTAAATAATCTTTAATCCCCTCTTCAAGACTAAATTTTGGCTGATAATCCCAAGTTTGATCTAGTTTTGCTTCAGTATGGAATTGATAAGATTTTACATAAGGATTTGGGATATATTCACAAGGCAAATCAGTCTTTAACTCTTTTTGCAAAATATCAACTATATCTTGAAAGGTTCTTGCTTTACCACTGCCTACATTATAAACCCCACATTTTGAATCAAGGGCGATTAAATTAGCACTAATAACATCTTTAATATAAGTAAAATCTCTATAAATTTGATCACTTCCTTCAAACAATCGTGGATTTTTTCCTGCTAAAATTTGATGGCCAAATTGCAAAACCATAGAAGCGGTTTTGTTTTTATAAAATTCGCCTTTTCCATAAACATTAAAATATCTAAGTCCTACCAAATGAGCTTTATCGTAATATTTTTTCGCTAACTTATCCATCATCAATTTTGAAAAAGCATAAGGATTTTTTGGTTCTTCATCCTTACCTACAGTTTGTGGACTTTTTGCATCACCATAAACCGAAGCTGAACTTGCATAAATAAGCTTTGCATTAAGATCTATGCTAAGTTCTATAAAATCTTTAAAAGTATTTAAATTGGTTTGCAAAACCTTAGTTTGATCAAAAACTGTAGTGTCTGAAATTGCTGCTTGATGAAAAATAATCTCTGGCTTAAAATCTTCAATCTTTTTTAAAACTTTTTCATCGTTAATATCACCTGCAAAAAGTTCTCCATCAAATTCAAGTAAATTTTTAAAATGTCCAAAACTTTGTAAATTTCCATTTTCAAAAGTCGCACTGCTACGCATTTTATCAATGATTAAAATTTCATGTTTTTCTTGCAAATTTAAAGCCAGTTGCGAACCTATAAATCCTGCACCACCTGTGATTGCTACTCTCATTTAAATGTCCTTTTCTTTAAAAAAACTCAAAATTTCTTTTAAATTTTTAAATTGTCTAAAAAAATCGCCTTCTTTTTTTTCTTCATTTACTAAAACCAAAGTGCCAATATTAGCATTTAACCCTGCTTGCATATCGCTTAGATTATCTCCGATAAAAATAGAATTTTTCATATCTAAATTAAACTCATCTTTTGCTTTTAAAAGCATTCCTGCTTTAGGTTTGCGACATTCACAACCTTCTAAATGCGGACAATGATAAATTTTATCAATTTTTATACCTTGTTTAGTAAATTCTTTAAGCATATAATCACAAAGCTTAAAAAAATCACTTTCCTTATAATATCCTCTTGCAATGCCTGATTGATTTGTCGCTATAAAAAGCAAATATTTTTTAGCTAAAAAATATCTACAAAGTTCAAAAATTCCATCACAAAATTCAAAATCTTCTATTTTATAGACATATTTTTTATCTATATTAATCACACCGTCTCTATCTAAAAATAATGCTTTTGTTTTCATAAAAAACATTATAATATAGCTTTTTTGAAAAGAAAATAAACATTATCTTTATTTTCTTAAGATTTTTATAAAAATAAAGATATATAATATCTGGCAATCTAATTTTTACTGAGGAGAAATCAAATGAAAAAATTATTAGTAGTTTCTGCTTTGGCATGTCTTGGTGTTTCTGCTTTTGCTGCAGATGGTGCTACACTTTTTAAAAAATGTGCAGTATGCCATGGTGCAAATGCTGACAAAGTTTACTTAAACAAAGTTCCAGCTTTAAAAACTCTTTCTTCTGCTGAAAGACTTCAATACATGAAAGAATATTCAGAAGGTAAAAGAAATGCTTATGGTCAAGGTGCGATCATGAAACTTAACCTTAAAGGTTTAACTGAAGAAGATTTTAAAGCTATCGAAGCTCATATTGAAACTTTAAAATAATTTCTAAAAAAGGCTTTCCTTTTCAAGAAAGCCTTTTTTTATCCAAAGCTTCTTTTTTACGTCTTTCTAATTCTATAGCATCACGCAAAGAATCCTCATCATCATTTAAAGTAGTAAATTTATAATCATCATCAAATTGCTTATTTTTAATCCCCCAAAGCAAAGTTGCCAAAATGATAAAAAACGCTAAGATAGAAACTCCTATCATCATCATGATTATACTATTCATTCTTTAATCCTTAAAGCATTTAAAACGACTATTATACTACTAAAAGACATAGAAATAGCAGCAAATAAAGGATTTATCATACCCAAAAAAGCCAAAGGTATGGTGCAAGCATTATAAAACAAAGAAAAAGCAAGATTTTGCTTGATAATTTTAAAGGTGTTTTTAGATAATTTGATGGCTTTTTTTAAAGAAAGCAAGTCATTTTTCAAAAGCAAAACATCACTACTTTCTATAGCTAGATCACTTCCTTCTCTTAAAGTCATTGAAACACTTGCGTATTTTAAAGCTAGTGCATCATTTACCCCATCACCTACAAATAAAACTTTGTAATTTTTACTTAAATTTTCTATAGTTTTCATCTTATCTTCAGGAAAACAAGAAGCTTGATAATTTTGAATTTCTAACTTTTTAGCGATTTTTTCCACTGCTTTTTGATGATCGCCACTGAGTATCATTAATTCTTTCTTTTCTTTTTTAAGATAAGCGATAAGCTCTTTTGCACCTTCTCTTAAAACACTATCAAACTCAAAAAAAGCTAAAATTTTACCTTCCTTGGCAAAAATAAAATGCGTATTATCAAATTCTTTAGCCACAATACCCTTTTCTTGCAAAAATTTAGAACTTCCGCCTAAAAGCAACCCTTCATTTAACTCAGCACTTAAACCTTTAGCTTGAATACTCGAATGCTTTTTAAAATCCAAATTTAAATCCTTAGCTCCTTTTTGCTTTAAATATAACACAATATTTTGAGAGATAGGATGTTTAGAAAGTTTTACAAAATTATAAAGCTCGTTTAAATCAAGCGCTTTATCTAAAAAAACCTCTTTAAGTTCAAGCTCTATTTTGGTTAAAATACCCGTTTTATCAAATACCACACAATCACATTTGCTTAAATCTTCTATCACGCTAGAACTTTTAAATAAAATATGCTTTTTTAAAGCCCTACCTAAAGCCACAAGATTGCTCACTGGCGTTGCTAAAGCCAAAGCACAAGGACAAGCGATAATCAAAACTGCAATCGCATTGACTAAAGAAATTTCGAAACTCTCTTCTTTATAAAAAAACCAAAAAGCAAAACAAATAAAAGCGATCAATAAAACCGTTCTAGAAAAATAAGCCAAAAGACTATTAACCAAACTTTCAAGTTTTGCTTTTTTAGAACTTGCAAGTTCTAAAAGCTGGATAATTTGACTGAGTTTTGAATCCTTGTAAAGCTTTGTTGCTTCATACTCCACACTTCCATCAAGCACTATACAAGCTGAAAAAATTTCATCTTCTTTTTGTATGAGTTTTGGGGTATTTTCTCCATTTAAAGAAGAAGTATCCACACTCATTTCACCACTTTTACAAATCCCATCGATTAAAATTTTATCTCCAGTTTTAAGCAAAATTCTATCCCCTAAACAAACCTTTTGAACTTCTTTAGGAGCAAATTCTTTACCATTGAAAACTAAAACTTCATTTTGTAAAAAATCATTAAGCCCATCTATGGTATCTAAAGCACGCTTTTTGCTAAACATCTCAAGATATTTACCTATAAAAACAAAGCAAATTATCATCGCCACAGAGTCAAAATACACTTCCCCTACCCTAAAAAACATGGCCCATAAAGAATAAACATAAGCCAAACTCGCTCCGCTAATCACCAATACATCCATATTTAAACTATGCATTTTTAAAGTTTTAAAAGCACTTTTATAAAAATGAGATCCCGTATAAAAAAGCACAGGAGAACAAAGGATAAATTCAGCAAAATTTAAAATATCCTTAGTGTCCTTATCCATACCGCTAAAAAATCCTGCGTATTTTGCCACTGCTATCCACATGATATTCATCACACAAGCTATAGCCACAACAAGCTTAGAATAAAATTCCCTTTTTAGTAAATCCGCTTTTTTTGAAGCCTTGCTCGCATCATAAGCACTCGCTTTATAGCCTATGCTTTCAATAAGTCTTAAAATTTGCACCAAAGAAATACTTTGCTCATCAAAAACAATGCGTGCTTTATGGTTTAAATGATTAATATCAAGTTCTAAAATTCCTTCTTGTTTGGTTAAAATTTTCTCATTAAGCCACACACAAGCTGCACATTCTATACCGTGTATCATGAGATAAATTTCACTAAATCCTTCTTTGGTTTTAGTGATAAACTCATCATAATTTTTCATTTCATTTTGAAAATTTACAGGGCTTAAAGTTTGATTTCCAAGCTTTTCATAAAACTCATCTAATCCACTTTCATGCAAAATTTCCCAAACGCTCTCACAACCTTTACAACAAAAAAATTTACCCTTATACTCTATCATTTGGGCTTGTTTATAATCAAGTTTGCAATGTTCACATTTCATAATCATTCTTTAAAAAAATATTTTTTATAATTATAAACAAATTTGACAAAAAGTGCATTTTTTTATTAAAATCACATTTTACAAAAATTATTCTGCTAAATCTTACGAGGACTTATGGAAAAAGAAAAAAAACAACATCAAAGAACCCACGTTCCAGTGGAAGGTTATAAAATCGAAGAATTAAAATTATTAGATTTAGAAAATCTAGTTAAAATCGCCAATGAATGTGAAATCGAAAACCCAAGAGAATTTCGCCGCCAAGAACTTATTTTTGAAATTTTAAAAGCACAAACAAAAAAAGGCGGTTTTATACTTTTTACAGGGATTTTAGAAATTTCTTCCGAAGGTTATGGCTTTTTAAGAGGTATGGACTCTAATCTTAGCGATAGTGTTAATGACGCTTATGTTTCAAATTCACAAATTAAAAAATTTGCTCTGCGTGTAGGCGATATCGTTACAGGACAAGTTAGAGAACCAAAAGATCAAGAAAAATACTACGCTCTTTTAAAAATCGAAGCGATCAATTATCTGCCTTTACAAGAAGCCAAAGAAAGACCTTTGTTTGATAACTTAACCCCTATTTTTCCAACAGAAAAAATCAAACTCGAATACGATGCAATGAAGCTTACAGGTCGTGTTTTGGATCTTTTTACTCCTATAGGAAAAGGACAACGCGGGCTTATCGTTGCTCCACCACGCACAGGTAAAACAGAGCTTATGAAAGAACTTGCTACTGCTATTGCAAAAAACCACCCAGAAATGCATTTAATCGTACTTTTAGTCGATGAAAGACCTGAAGAAGTTACCGATATGCAAAGATGTGTAAAAGGCGAAGTTTTTAGTTCTACTTTTGATTTACCTGCTTATAATCATGTGCGTGTAGCTGAACTCGTGATAGAAAAAGCCAAAAGAATGGTGGAAACAGGCAAAGATGTTATCATCTTGCTTGATAGTATCACAAGACTGGCACGTGCTTATAACACCGCAACTCCAAGCAGCGGAAAAGTCCTAAGCGGCGGGGTGGATGCTAATGCCCTACACAAACCAAAACGCTTCTTTGGTGCAGCTAGAAATATAGAAAATGGAGGCTCTTTAACTATAGTTGCTACAGCTTTAATTGATACAGGTTCAAGAATGGATGATGTGATTTTTGAAGAATTTAAAGGCACAGGAAATAGCGAAATAGTTCTTGATAGAAATATCGCCGATAGAAGAATTTATCCTGCGATTAATATCATCAAATCAGGAACAAGAAAAGAAGAATTACTCCAAGGCGTAGCAAATCTTCAAAAAATTTGGGCGATCCGTTCAGCGATTTCTCAAATGGATGATGTTGAAGCGTTGAAATTTTTATATTCTAAAATGCTTAAAACCAAAGACAATGTAGAACTTTTATCTATAATGAACGAGTAAAAAATGCTTCAAGCTTTAGCGATTAAATACAGACCAAAAACTTTTGATGAACTTATAGGACAAAAGACAGTTAGCGTAAGTTTAAAATACGCCCTAAATCATAATCGCTTAGCTCATGCTTATCTTTTTTCAGGACTTAGAGGAAGTGGAAAAACTTCAAGTGCTAGAATTTTTTCTCGTGCTTTAGTTTGCGAACAAGGACCAAGTGATACTCCATGTGGCACTTGCAAACACTGTCTTGCAGCACTTGAAGGCAAACATATAGACATTATAGAAATGGATGCTGCAAGCAACCGTGGGCTTGAAGATATACAAGCCTTAATCGAACAAACCAAATACACCCCTTCTATGGCAAGATTTAAAATTTTCATCATTGATGAAGTACATATGCTTACCCCACAGGCTGCAAATGCACTTTTAAAAACCTTAGAAGAACCCCCAAGTTATGTTAAATTTATACTTGCAACCACAGATCCTTTAAAACTCCCAGCTACCGTGCTTTCAAGAACGCAACATTTTCGCTTTAAACAAATTCCCCAGAGTGAAATTTTAAATCATCTTAAAGAAATTTTACTTAAAGAAAATGTTAAATTTGAAGAAGAAGCTTTAAAATTTATAGCAAGAAGTGGCAACGGATCTTTAAGAGATACTTTAACCTTGCTTGATCAAGCCATTATTTTTTGTCAAAATGAAATCAGCATTAGTAAAACTACAGATATGCTAGGATTTTTAGATCCTGAAAAAATCAAAGCCTTTTATCAGGCTATTTTAACAAAAGACAAAGAAAAAGTTTTTGCATACTTAGAAGAACTACAAGACTATGAAGCCTCAAGCGTGATCGATGAAATGCTTTTTTATTTAAAAGAAAGTTTTTTTGCAAAAAGTACAGAATTTTCTACTTTAATTTATGAAAGATTTTTCCGTATTTTATCAAAAGCTAAAAATATGCTTTGCGATGATGATGGCTTTACGATTTGTGTTATGGCTTTTATGATGATGGAAGCAAGCCATTTAAAAGAAATTGATGCACAAATCCAAGAAATCAAACAAGAAAATACAACAAATATTACACCTAGGATCACACCTTCTCCTATCATACCTAATCTTGAGAAAAAAATAGAAAAAAATGCTTATGAAATCTTGCTTGATAGTATTTATGATAGGGATTTTGATCTTGCAGAATGCTTTAAACAAAGCACGAAATTTATTAGTTTTGAAAACAATACCTTAAATATAAGCTCAAATGCACAAGGACAAAATCGCGATACACTCAATAAAGGCTTTAAACTCATACAAGAACTTTTTAAGGCTAAATTTGGGGAAAATGCTAAAATTAATGTGCAAAAAGTACTAACAATTGATGAAAATAAGCTTCAATCCTTAACTCAAGAATTACCAAACAATGAAAATAAAAACATAGATATTCAAAGTTCTATTAATATGCTTAAAGAAGGGGCCAAAAAATTTGACCCACAAGAAGATCTTAAAGAGGCTCTTAAAGATTGTTTTGGAGAGCCTAGTATAGAAAATTAATCATTTTTAAGAGAGATGAAAATCAAAGCCAAAAACATATAAGTTACCAATCTTGTAGTATCAGGTAAACCTTTCCAAACCTTACTCATCCACATTCCAAACCATTCTGCAACAACTACTTGGAAGGCAAAAAACCATAAAATACACAAGTTAAAGAAATAATCCCAAAAAATCTTAGCATTATGAAAGCTTTGAGCATCTAAATTTCTAGCTTTAAACATATCATAAGCACCTTTTTTAGAGCTGTTAAGGCAATAAAAGTTTCAAAAAGAATAATTGCTATATAGCCTATATGATAAATCACGGGAGAAGTAATAGCCATATAAACTACAGCATTACCTAAATAAATCAGGCTTTATATCCATACTCATCACATGCGAAACAAATTGGAAATTAGAATTGTAATCTGTCACATTTCCAAAAACCACTATACCTGCTAACGATACAACGGTAAGCAAAATAATAATTTTTGAAAATCTAATCATTTTGCTTATGCAAAAACATTTTTGTTGCATTTATACTCTTTTAATAATATATTTTAGTAATATTAATTATATATAATATATTATTAATAAAAATCAAATTTTTAAATTCTTTTAAGTCTTAAAGAATTAAGCACTACAGTAATAGAACTAAAACACATTGCAAGTGCTGCTATATGAGGACTTAAAGAGATAAAAGGTATAAATCCTGCCGCGATAGGAATGCAAAGCACATTATAAATAAAAGCCCAAAAAAGATTTAGCTTAATAATACCGCGTGTTTTTTTAGCAAGTTTAAAACATTTAAAAATCGCTGATAAATCATCTTTTATCAAGATAAAATCTCCTGTTTTTTTAGCAAGTTCATTTGCCTTTGAAAAACTCATACTCACACTTGCAGCAGATAAAGCCGCCGCATCATTGATCCCATCTCCTACAAAAAGAGTTTTTTTAAATTTTTGAATGATTTGTAGTTTTTCTTCACTCTTAAGCTGAGCGTGAAATTCGTCTATTTGTAATTCTTTGGCTATTTTTTCTACATTTTTTACATGATCGCCGCTTAAAATAAAAGTTTTAAGATTTTGCTCTTTCAAATTTAACACAAGCTCTTTGGCTCCATCTTTTAAAGCATTGCTTAATAAAACACCGCCTAAACACTTTTTATTCTTAGCAAAATACACTCTAACATATTCTTTAAAAGAGTCAAAAAAGATATCACTTTCTTTTGTATCAATTTCATTTTCGTGCAAAAACTGCGCACTGCCTACGAGATAATTATCATTATCTTCTTTGTATTTTATGCCAGAACCCACAATCACTCTTCCCTCACCCTTTAAATCACAAATTTGATCTTTATGTAAAGCCTTGGCTATAGGATGAGAGCTTAAACTTTCAATTTGACATAATTTATCAAAATCATCTTTAGAAAGATTGTGTTTAAAAACACTCAATTTTTCCTTTGTTAATGTACCCGTTTTATCAAAAAAAGCATACTTAACTAAGGCTAATTTTTCTAAAGCAGCAGGATTTTTAATAAGAATGAAATTTTTTGCCGCATTTGCACTTGCCACAACCAAAGCTATAGGCGTTGCAAGACCTAAAGCACAAGGACAAGAGATCAAAAGCACAGCACAAGAGTGTAAAAAAGCTGTATTTAAATCTGCTTTTAGCACCCAAAAAACAAAAACTAAAAAAGCAAAAAATATTATACCCCCTACAAAGTATTTAGAAATTTGATCTGCTAAATTTGCCAAAGGACTTTTGATACTTCCTGCTTCAAAAACTAGATTTTTGATTTGTTCTAAAGTACTATCCATGGCCTTTTTGTTTGCTTTGATCCTTAAAGCACCATTTAAAACTACTGCTCCTGCTTGAACTTCATCGCCTTCTTTTTTTAAAACAGGCAAAAACTCCCCATTTAAAAAACTCATATCAAGCTCTGCACTCCCTAAAAGCACTACTCCATCTGCAACAATACTTTCTCCTTCTTTTACCAAAAGTACATCGCCACTTTTGACAAAAGAACTTGAAATTTCTTTGATACTTTCATCTTCAAGCAAAATTTTTGTCTTTTTTGTGTCTATATTTTCTAAAATTCTTTGATAATCTTGTGCCTTAAATTTAGCCTTACTTTCAAGATATTTTCCTAAAAGCACAAAGGAAATAATCATCATTGCACCACTAAAATACAAATCTTCTTCTTTGAAAATTTGCAAATACACCAAAAAAGAATACACAAAAGCACTCAAAGTCCCCAAAGCTACAAGGGTATTCATATCTAAATTTTTACTTTTAAGTCCTAAAAAAGCATGAGAAAAAAAGTCTCTCCCACAATAAAATATCCCAAAAAAACTCAAAGCCATTTGGATATTTTGAGAAAAAGAACTTTTAACAAACATTTCAAAATACATAATAATCACACTCAAAACTATACTTAAGAGCAAATTTTTTCTTAATTCTAAGTGTTTTTTTGCCTTGTATGCGTTCAAGCTTTGTTCATCTTCTAAAATTTCAAAGCCTAAATTTTGAATTTTTGCGATGATATCCTTGCGTTTTTCTTGATCTTCAAGTAAAAAAACCCCGCTAGAATTCACATAAGAAACACTAGCATCTTTAACACCATCAATTTTTTTACAAGCTCTTTCTATAGCGTTAGAACAATTAACGCAAGTCATTTTGCCTATTTTTATACGCAATTCTTCCATTATAAACGCTCTACGATCTCAAAACCTAAATCTTGAAATTCTTTTGTAAAATTTGATACTTGATTTTCTTCTAATTTTAAACTTAAAATTTTTTGCTCCAAATCCACTTCTATATTTCCAAATTCATCTTCAAGAGAATTTTTGATCAAATTTACACAATTCATGCAATTAACATTTTTTACTTTAAATTTCATTTTTACTCCTTATAGGTTGTATGGTAATGTGCCCGATTTCAAATTCATGCAATAACTTATGAGATAAATCCTGAGATAGTTTTTCAAATTCCTTTAGATTGCAAACTCTTACTTTTAAATGCATAGAGGCTACTAGCATTTTATTAGTGATTTGAGTAATATGCAAATCCACTACCTCATCCACACTAGGATTTAAAAGCAAAACTTGTCTTACTTTTTCTATATCCACAGGAGAACTTTCAAGCAAGACATTAGCGCTTTGTTTAAGCAAGATAATCGCCCATCTTAAAAGCAAGATTGATAATACAATAGCTAAAATCGTATCTATATAAACAATACCGCTAAAATACACCACGATCCCACCTATAATAACCGCTAAAGAACCCAATAAATCGCTCATCATATGCAAAAAAGCGGACTTCATATTGACATTTTCTAAATTTGCACCCTTAAACATCATCAAAGCATTAATCCCATTTACCAAAAAGCCCAAAATAGCTACAATTATCATGGTTTTAGCGTCAATTTCTTTTGGATTGATAAATTTTTCTATAGCCTCATAAATGATAAATAAAGCCGATAAAATAATGGTTAAAGCATTGATAAAAGCCACTAAAACTTCAAGACGAAAATACCCAAAGGTCTTTTGATGATCTTGCCATTTTTCTACAGCTATAATGGCTAAAAAACTAAGAGCTAAGGCAAAAACATCAGAAAACATATGCAAAGTATCGCTTAAAAGTGCCAAAGAATTTGAAAGGATTGAATAAATAAATTGCACAAGCATCATAGAAAAAGTCATTAAAAGAGAAATTTTTAAAATCTTTTTATCCATACTCCTTGCATCAGCATGGGAATGATGATGTTCATGAGAATGTTCTTCGTGATTATGATGACAAGATTTGTTAGCTAAAGGCTCGTGTGATAAAAATTTATACATCTTATATCCTTTTTGCTTGACATTTTAAGATATTAAGCTAAAAAGGATATAAATATTTGTTATTTTTATAAAAATTAAAAGTCAAAAAGCTCGCCTAGCCAACTTTCTTTCTTTTTCTTTTTATAGTAATCATTGTGCTGATGATAAGCTGAGTCATTATATCTTGACTCTTGTCTTGGAGCTTGGTTAAAATTTGCTGTATTAGGGACACTGCGTTCTATGATTTTGTCAAGTTCTCCACGATCAAGCCAAACGCCACGACACTTTGGACAATAATCAATCTCAACTCCACTCCTATCACTCATAACCAAATCTACATTACAAACTGGACATAACATACAATACCTTTTTTTTAAATTTTTGATTTAAAATTATAAAAAGAAATATTAAACAAATTTACAACAAGTTTTAATGTTTTTTTGCATGTCTAGTCATCATAAAACTTTGTTCAAAAAATATAAGCAAGGTAACACTCACTCCTATAGCTAGAGCCAAAGTCACAGAAACAGTTGTAAAAAAATAATCAAAAAATTGAACCAAAAATTCAGACTTAGCCTTCAAATCATCACTGCGTATAAAAGAAATAAGATACAAAATCGCTTTATAAGCATAAATTCCAGGTATCATAGGAATAAGAGCAGGGAAAGCGATAATTTCAGCAGGAGTTTTGATGATTTTTGCTAAAACAATTCCTAAACATCCTATGCAAAATGAAGCAACAAAAGTTGCAATTGCTAAAGTTTGAAAATGAAAATATTCCACCAAGGTAAAACGAAGCCCATGTGCAATTGCCGCTAAAAGAGCAGATAAAATAAGGGTTTTTAAAGGTGGATTACAAGCATAAGCAAACCCAAATCCCGCCACAGCAGCAAAAAACATATCTCTTAAAATAAATTCAATCATCTTAAAATCCCAAAATCCGAAATACTAAGCGTCATGTAAATTCCAAGTGCTATACAACAAATCAAAATAGCCACGCTGATAATACGGCTAAGCCCCATTAAAATATGATCTTTTAATATATCAATCACAGAATTTATAAAAAATACTCCTGGTATAAGATACAAGATACTAGAACCCAAAGCCACATCAGAAGTATTGGTATATCCCATATCCAGTCCAAAAAATACAAACCACGATGAGATAAAAGAACAAAGGATGTATTGAATTCTTAAATCAATCTTTGCTTTAGTTAAAATATATCTTAACAACAATCCCACAAAAGTTGCAAAAAATACTAAATTTCCAGCACCAAAATCACCACCAAAAAGCCTACAAAAAGCTGAATTTGCCATAGAAACAAATAAAAGATTAAGCAAATAAGAATGCTTTTTTTGTTGAGAAATTTGCTCAAAAACGACTTTTGCTTTTTCAAGATCGTATTTGTGATCATATATAGCCCAGCTTAAAGCACTTAAATCAAAAATAAGCTTAAAATTAACATGGGCATGATGATTGGGTATAACATAAGTTCTTTGAATGGAGTTATCATCCATATCTACAACATTTAAAGTAATATGATGAAAAAAGAAATTGATATTTATCTCATAGCCATAAACCTCAGCTATTCTTCCTACGCATTTTGCCACCCTAGCTGTATAAGTTCCAGCACCTAGCAAAGTTTTAGTATATACGATTAAAAAATTAGTTAATCTTTGTATATCAGGTTTTTCCATATTTTAATAATCTTTGATTGAATTTGTTATAATTATAGCAAATTTTAAAATAAATAAGGAGAAAAAATGGCAAAAATCGGTATAGTTGGTTTAGGTTATGTAGGAGCTGCTAGTGCTTATAGCATAGTTACTCAAGGAATTTGTTCAGAACTTTACTTATATGATATAAAACAAGATTTAGCTCTAGCTCATGCAAGAGATTTGGAAGATATGTCAGCCATTCATTTTTCTTATACAAAAATTTTTCATGTGCCAAATTTAGAAAATTTAGCTTCTTGCGATATTATCATTTTAGCTTTTAGAAAAGAAAGCTTAAAAGAATTACCTAGTCGCTTGGTAGAACTTCAAAACAATATCCTCGAACTTAAAGACATTGTCTTAACCTTAAAAAATGCTAATTTTAAAGGCAAATACATCGTCGCAACAAATCCAAATGACACCATAACTTACTACACTCAAGTATTAAGCCAATTACCTAAAAATCATGTTTTTGGTAGTGGAACAAATTTAGATAGTTCAAGACTTAAGAAATTTTTAGCCAAAGATTTAAACATAAATTCAAAAGATATTTTTGCTTGTATGATTGGCGAACATGGAGATTCTCAGTTTGCAGCACTTTCTAATGCAAGCGTTTTAGGACAAAATTTATTAGATTTTTACAAGCAAAGATTAGGCAAAGATTTAGACATACAAGAACTCGAAAAAGCCGTGATTAGTGAGGGATATTTCATCTATGAACGCAAAGGAAGAACAGAATTTGGCATAGGAACTTCTTGTGCAAATTTAGCCAAAGCCATCCTAGAAGATAGAAAAAGTTTACATCCTGTAAGTGTGGTTTTTGATGATATAGCTTTTTCAATGCCCGCTATCATAGGAAAAGATGGTATAGAAAAGGTTTTTGAATTAAAATTCAATGAAAAAGAAAAAATAAAATTAGAAAATTCAAAACAACAAATCAAAAACGCCATACAAAGTGTAAAAGATAAAATTTAAGCCTTTTTAAAAGGCTTTTTGATTTTAATATAAATTAAACTTGCTAAAATCACAAAAACAATTATAATAATTAAAATTTGAGTTAAATAAGTTTTAATCAACTCTTCATTTTGTCCTATATAATAACCCAAAAATACAAGTATAGCCACCCAAATAGCGCTACCAAGTGCAGTAAAAAGTATAAAATTTATAAGTTTCATTTTTACCAAACCTGCAGGCATAGAAATATACTGACGAATCCCTGGCAAAAGACGACAAGTAAAGGTTGAAAATTCCCCATGTTTGTTAAAAAATTCTTCAAATTTAGCAAATTTGACTTCGTTTATACCAAAATACTTACCCCATTTTAATACAAAATTTTTACCCCAAAAAAAGCAAATATAATAATTAATCAAAGCCCCTAAAGCAGAACCTAAAGTCCCACTAAGTATACAAAGAGTGATATCAAGTTCGCCTTTATGTGCCAAATATCCAGCAGGTATCATAACAACTTCACTTGGAAAAGGTATAAAACAACTCTCTAAGGTCATTAAGATAATAATACCCAAATACCCCCAAGCGCTAGCCGTCTCAACAATAAAAGAAATGATTTCTTGCATATTAGCCTTATTTGAAGAAAATTTTAAAAAATTGTAGCTTAAAAGATTAAACAGTAAAAAGCGGTTTTATACCGCTTTTTTTATTTACCTGCAACTGAAACTTGATTTGGATTGTCCGCTGCACGAGCGATCATACACTCTTTTAAAACAGCAGCATCAGCTGGATCGCTAACTTTTTTATTAATCCAGCGTTCAACTTGTTTCATTGTTTTTGACTCTGGCTCTGGAGCTTCGTATTTTGCCATCAAACTTGCACAATCAGCCAAAGCAATGATAGGTAATAAACTTGCAAAAAGTATTTTTCTCATCTTTTGCTCCTTAGAATTTTACATTATACATTAACATGATATTATCAGCTCTTGCTTTATCTTTTTTCGCTCCACCAAATGGTAAGCCACGATTACCCCAAATATTTTGGATATTAGTATAACTTAAGCGTAAGAATTGATATCTATCAAGTTGATAAATCACATAAAAATCATGTGCTGTTCCTCTTGTCATTCTTATATTAAGCGGATCGTTGATACTTGGACGGCTCATAGTATACCAGTATCTACTTCCCCAGAAGAACTCATACCCTACTTTTAAAGTCTTGGTAAAATCATAGCGTCCACCTACATGCACAGCATAGCCATCTTTTTCATTAAATTCCAATTGAGATTGCACAGCAGGAATTGCACTTAGAGTATGTGCATTTGTTCCGTTAGAATACCCTAAAGATACAAAATAATTAAAATTTGTACCAAAAGCATTGTAATTTTCAAAATGAATATTTGCTAAAGTTAAATTTCCTAGATTGTAAACACCATCTTGTAAAACATTAACCAAAGCACCGCTTGGGCCAATTGGAAGATTGATTCCTGGAAGTGGTAATGCAAAATCAGTCATATGAGCCACATTGAAGATAATAAGATTATCCCCCATACCTTCTATAGGAAGCTCTCCTTCTACTGCAGCATAGTAAAGATTTGCATCAGCATCTTTTTGATCGCTCATCCAGTCTCTTACCTTACCCTCTTCATCCCATTGATAAGTTTTACCATAAGCTGCACGGATGGCTACCTTATGATCTTGCAAACTTTCAGGTTTATAAGTGATTACTGCTGCATCACCTAGAGCATTAATCGCTAAGGCTGGATAAGTGGATTGTCTTAAAGCATTGTTTCTAAGATTACTTCCTGGGCCATCGGTTCCTGGCTGTCTTCCTATGGTTGCAATCCACTCAGGTGTGATATAGTAGTCAAGATAAGCTCTATCTACATAAAGTACAGGCCCACTTGTTCTTGTGTTTCTTCCTGCATCTAAGTCAAGTGGACTTCCACTCCAACCCATTTGAGACCAATTTTTAGCCATAGATAAACGACCATAGAATTTGGTTTTATCATTAATATCAGCATTCATATTTAAATGAAGCTCATTCATCCATTTGTTATTAGCACTATAATCTTGTCCGCTAACTTTATAGTTTGTATTTGAAACTGCTGTTGAAAACTCAAGTCCAAATTTAACCTTGCTCAAAGCAGCTTGGAATTCTGTTTCATCGGCCCTATCATTAAGATCAGCAAGTTCAGCTTTTACAGCTTCATTTTGCTTAGCTTGAGCTTCCCTTTCTTTTCTGATTTGTGCAAGTTCAGCTTGAATTTGTGCAAGCTGTTTTTGAAGCTTGGTTATCTCATCATCTGTATTTTTAGCAAAAAGTGAAGATGAAAGAAGACAAGCACTTAAAATAAGTGAAAACTTAGTTTTCATAATCATAACTCCTTGTAATTTTGTTACATTTAGCAAATTAAAATTGTGATTATAGAAAAAAAAGTTTAAAAAAAAATTATACATTAATCATTTTTAGCTAGTCAAACTTATGACTAGCTTTGTAAATATTGTAGTTTTAAAAAAGTTTTAAAATTTTAAATTTTTAAATTTTATCGCAAATTTTTATGTCTAAAATTTTATCTCCTTGGCGTATAGAGTCTAAAACTTCTAAACTTTCTTCATCTTTTGGATCAATTTGCCCAAAAACAGTATGAACCCCATCTAAATGAGCTTGAGGGCTGTGACAAATGAAAAATTGAGAACCACCCGTATCGCGTCCTGCGTGTGCCATAGATAAGGTTCCACGCTCATGTTTATGCTCTTGATCATCACATTCGCAAATGATTTCATATCCAGGCCCACCTACACCATTGCCGTGTGGACAACCTCCTTGTATGACAAAATTTGGGATCACACGATGAAAATTTAAATCTTTATAAAATCCCTCATTAGCCAAAGTAGCAAAATTACAAACCGTTTGCGGAGCCTCATCGCCAAAAAGTTTTAATTTCATTGTGCCTTTTTCAGTTTCTATAAGAGCAAATTTGTATTCATTTACTTTGCTTGTGTCGATTGTTTTTATCATTATTTCTCCTTAATCTATATTTGTATAAACAGCTTGAACATCATCATCATCTTCTAACTTATCTAAAAGTTTTTCTATATCGCTAAGCTGTTCTTCGCTAAAGCTTACAGGATTGTTTGGTATATACTCAAGTCCTGCTTTTTTAAGAACTAAACCCTTAGTCTCTATAGCAGAACTTAGCTCACCAAAGGCAGTATAATCACCGCTAATTACTAACTCTTCTTCATTTTGTTCTAATTCTTCAAGCCCTGCATCGATCAAATCAAGTTCTAATTCTTCTAAATCTCCTGCAAATTTTTCAAGATGAAAAACCGCTTTTCTAGCAAACATAAAGCCTAAAGATCCATTTTGTAAAACTTCTCCACCATTTTTGCTAAAAATGGCTTTAACATTAGCCACGGTGCGCGTAGGGTTATCGCTCATACATTCAACTATAACCAAAGCTCCATGTGCAGCTTTTCCTTCATAATGAATGTTTTTAATATCTGCGCTATCTTTTCCACTCGCACGCTTAATAGCCGCATCTATATTATCTTTTGGCATATTATTTGCTTTTGCTGTGGCTATAGCACTTCTTAATTTTGGATTCATATCAGGATCAGTGCCACCTTCTTTAGCAGCTACTTGTATGGCTTTAGCAAGCTTAGGAAAAAGCTTACTCATTTTATCCCATCTAGCCTCTTTAGAAGCTCTTCGGTATTCAAATGCTCGTCCCATAAATTCTCACTTTCTTTAAAGAT
Organism: Campylobacter sp. CFSAN093233; assembly: GCF_011068165.1. Taxonomy (NCBI): domain Bacteria; kingdom Pseudomonadati; phylum Campylobacterota; class Epsilonproteobacteria; order Campylobacterales; family Campylobacteraceae; genus Campylobacter; species Campylobacter sp. CFSAN093233. Next base: position 159,261 of record NZ_JAAMWY010000005.1, on the reverse strand, counting down.
TTTTAAACTTAAAAGTATAAACTAAAAAGGCTAATTAAAGCTTTAAATGGTATGATTTTACCATTTATTTTTAGGGAGAAGCTTTTTGAATATCGCAAAAAAAGAACTTTTTGTTGCTTGGTTTTTCTTGATTGCTGCTATTGTATTTGAAGTTTTAGGTACTAGTTTTTTAAAAATGGAAAATCAAATTTTAGGCTATATATTTATGGCTTTATTTATAGCTTTTTCTTATTTTTTTATGGGCAAGGCGATTAAAAAAATTCAAGTAGGCATAGCCTATGCTGTATGGGAACTTTTAGGGATTATTCTTATACTTTTAGTTTCTTTTATAGTTTTTAAAGAGAGTTTAACCTTAACTCAAATTCTAGGCATTATTCTTTCTATCGTTGGAATTATCATGATTAATATAGGCGAGGTTAAAGAATAATGTATATTTTTATTATTGTTCTATCGGCATTGTTAGATATCGTAGCAAATTTATTGCTAAAAAAATCAGATGGTTTTAAGAATAAAATTTGGGGCTTAGCTGCGATTGTCAATGCTATACTTGCTTTTTTTCTACTTTCTTTTTCTTTAAAATATGTTCCTTTAAGCATAGCTTACTCAACTTGGGGTGCTATAGGCATCATAGGAACTTGTCTTGGTGGATGGATTTTATATAAAGAAAAATTAAACAAAATAGGAATTTTAGGTATCATTATCGTGATAATAGCAGTATTTTTGCTAAATTATTAAAACAGCAAAATGCTGTTTTAATGTTCCATTTTGTTTTTTACTTCAATACCCATTAAAGAAAATGCGGTTTTAATACTAAGAGCAACCAAAGAAAATAATTTAAGCAAATCATTTTCATTTGCAGAGCCTACAACTTTATTTTCATTGTAGAATTTATGAAAATTTGCAGCTAAATTTTTAAGATAATCAGGAATTTTTTGCAAAGCTCTAGCCTCAAAAGCATCGTTTAAAACAGCCTTTAAATTCAAAGCTTCAAAAAGCAAATTTACGCCATCTTGATTTAAACTTTGTAAATCAGCTTTCATTACATCATCGATTTTTTTACCAGCTTTAGCAAACACTTGATGAATTCTAGCGTGTGCATAGTTGATATAATACACAGGATTAGAACTATCTTCTTTTTGCAAATCACTAATATCAAATTCCAAATGCGTATCGCATTTTTTGCTCAAAAAGATATAACGCAAAGCATCACTTCCTATCTCATCAACCACATCGCTCATCAAGATAAAATTTCCTGCTCTTTTACTCATTTTATAAGGTTCTCCATCTTTAAGTAGGGAAACCATTTGTGCTAAAATAATCTCAAGATTATTAGAGTCAAATCCCAAAAATTCCATCGCAGCTTTCATTCTAGGGATATAACCATGATGATCTGCTCCCCAAATATTGATACATTTATCATAGCCTCTACTCATTTTATCCTTATGATAAACTATATCCGCTGCTAAATAAGTCCCACGGCCATCTTCACGGATAATAACACGATCTTTTTCATCTCCTTTTAAAGACGAAGCAAGCCAAATTTTACCTTCTTGCTCGTAAATTCCTTTATGCTCTTTTAAAGATTCTAAAGTTGCATTTAAAGCATCATAATACGATCTTTCGCTTACATAGTTGTCAATTTTAATCTTTGCTTGTTCTAAATTTTGTTTAATCAAAACAAGCATTTTATCTTTTGCCCAATCAGCCAAACTAGGGATATTTTCTTCGCTAAAAAATTCTTTACCAAATTTTTCAAAAGCTTCTTTTGCTAAATCCGCTATATACTCGCCTTTGTAATATTGCTCTGGATATTCAACATTTTCATGAAGTATACTTTCTTTCACACTTAGTAAAATAGAAAGCCCTAGTAAATAAATTTGATTACCCGCATCATTGACATAGTATTCTGTATTAAATTTATAGCCCAAATGTCTTGCAAGTCTTGTTAAGGTGTCTCCAAAAACAGCGCCTCTTGCATGTCCTATGTGTAAAGGCCCAGTAGGATTTGCACTCACATATTCAAGCAAAAAACTTTCTTGTTTTTTTTCTCCTTTAGTAAAATCATTTGGATTTGTTAAAGCCTGATTTGCAAGTTCATTTAAAAAAGTTTTGGAAATTCTAAAATTTAAATACCCATTTACAGCTTCAACTGATTCAAAACAATCATGATTTTGAAATTTGCTCGCTAAGTCGCTAGCGATCAACATAGGGGATTTTTTTAATTCCTTAGCCAGTGAAAAAGCCAAAGGGGTAGCAAAATGTGCTAAATTTTTATCCTTTGGATTTTCAAGCGCAAAATCACACTCTAAAATCTTTTTAATTTCATTAAAAATAATACTTTTCAAAAGACTAAACCTTAAGCTTTTTTTGTTTCGTCTATACTTGCATCAGCATTTGTATTATTAGTTGTGTTTTTATTTTCTTCTATTTTTTGAGTATTTTTTGCTACTTCATCATCATTATTCATTTCATCTTTAAAAGTTTTAATACCTTTACCTAAACCCTTTGCAAGTTCTGGAATTTTTTTTGCTCCAAAAAGCAATACAACAATCAATAAAATAATCAACCAATGACTTGGACTTGACCAACCACCCATTTTATTCTCCTTCATTCCAAATATTTTGAATTTGCCCTAGATTCTGCCCTTTGGTTCTAAATTTATGGGCGATTAAAATCGCTCGCAATGCTTCATAACTTTGCTTTAACTCATCGTTAATGATAAGATAATCATACTCGCTAAGCTCTTTCATTTCATCGCTAGCGTTTTGTAATCTTTTTTCTAGTTGTATTATTGTATCAGTATTTCGCTTAATAAGTCTTTTTTTTAGCTCATCTTTATTTTTTGTAGTAATAAAAACAGAAACAATCTTATCAGCCATTTTTTTTCTGGCTATTTTAAATCCTTGCACATCAATATCAAAAACAACTATTTTTCCATTATCTAAAGCATCTTGGGTGTGCTTTAAAGAAGTACCATAAAAATTTTCATGCACTCTAGCCCATTCTAGAAAATGATCACTATCTATACCCTTTTGAAATTCTTCATGAGATATAAAATGATAATGCACTCCATTTTTTTCACCCTCTCTTGGCTTGCGAGTTGTTGAAGAAATAGAAAAATAAAGCTCATCTTTAAATTCATCAAAAAGTTTTTTTAAAAGAGTTGATTTTCCAGCACCACTAGGACCTGAAATCAACAAAACAAAACCTTGCAATTTCAATCCTCTTTAAAACTAATGTTTATATTTATATTCATATTCATACCCTTAAGAGCAGCTTTTAAGGTATCATCTTTAATACTTGAAGTGATCGCTCCTGCTATGCTTTGGCTAAGCTCATTAACTATCTCTTCGCTATTATCATCTTTAGTTACATCACTTACTATAGGCTCTTCATTTTTTTCTAAGATTTCCTCTCCAAGAGCTTCTTGTATATCACTTTCTTTCAATGTATCAAAATCACTTATATTTAAATTTGGCACAACCACTTCCTCTTCATTTGTTCCTAATTCTTTATCGTCTAAAATTGGTTCATCTTTAAAATCTTCTAAGACCTTGCTACTATTGTCACTATCAATACCATAATCAAGCTCATCAAGTTGAGCTAGTTCTTCTTTGATTTGATCTTGAGTACTCAAATTTGAAGTAAAATCATCCATTTCATCTTGAACATCTTCTTCCACAACAGGAGCAAACTCCTCTAAAACTTCCTCTGATTCTTCATTATCTTTTGCTTGACCTAAAAATTCAGCATCCTCAGGAAGATCATCAAAATCCATTTCTTTTTCTTGCTCTTCAACCACAGGAAGATCATCAAAGTCGCTTATATTAGCTTGTAATTCTTTGTTATCTTCTAAATCTTCATCATTTTTATCATCTAGCTCATCTAAACTAGGCTCAGTATCCAAAGCTGTATGTTCTTGGCTTAAGTCTTCTTTTTCGCTTTCACCATCTTCTAAAGTTAAATCTAAATCAGTTTGAGTGTCTTCTTGAGTCTGTTCTTTAATTGTTTCTTGTTCTAAATTTTGAGTTTCTAAAGTTTTGTTTGCATTATCATCTTGAGATTCGCTAAGCTCTTCTTGCATTTCTAATGTATTTGTTTTAGAATCGTCTAATAATTCTTGCTTTTCTATTTCTTCATTTTTATCATCTTCTTTGATTTCTAAATCTTCATCATTTTTATCATCTAGCTCATCTAAACTAGGCTCAGTATCCAAAGCTGTATGTTCTTGGCTTAAGTCTTCTTTTTCGCTTTCACCATCTTCTAAAGTTAAATCTAAATCAGTTTGAGTGTCTTCTTGAGTCTGTTCTTTAATTGTTTCTTGTTCTAAATTTTGAGTTTCTAAAGTTTTGTTTGCATTATCATCTTGAGCATCATCATCAAAACTCAAATCTTCCATTCCCTCTGAATTTATATCTAAAGAATTTTCATCAGGCAAATCATCTAAATTTAAATTATCTAAATCCAAGCTTATATCAGCATAAGGATTTTCATCATTGCTTAACATTGGCAAATCAATAGATGTATGCTTGTTCGCATCTTTATTATTAAGCAAATTTAAAAAATCTGTAGGTAAAAAAGGTTTTTGTAAAATTTGCGCATCTATATCTTCTACATTTTGATTTCGCGGGGCTAAAAAAATCAATCTATCGCATTTTTCTTTAAGAATTTTTAAAGGTGCTGGAGTATCACTATCTACAACAATCACATCATAATTACCCAAATTTTCACTATAAGCATTAAGTTCTTCAAAATCATAAGACATTTTTTTAGCACTAAGGCTTACAAGTCTTGAAACTACAGGGTTTTCATTTAAAAGTAAAATTTTCATCACTTTAATCCTTAAAAAATAATCGCTATTTTACGATAATTTCATTTATCCTTTCCTTAGGAGAAAAAAAGAGTTTGCATATGAGTAAAAAGTTCTAAAATTAAATTTTTAAAATATTGCATCATAACTAGTAAAATAGCAATCAAAACTACAAAACCTAGAGCTATCTTTATAGGATAGCCAATAACTAAAAGATTAAATTGTGGCATTGTTTTCATCAAAAGTCCAAAAATAACATCGGCTAAAAGTGAAATTCCAAGTATAGGAAAGCTCATAGTAAAACCTATGATGAAAATATTAAACATACCCATATTTAAATAATGCATTAAATTCTCATGCGGATAAAATCCACCTAAACTAATATAACCCAAAGAATGACTTAAAAACAAAAGCATTAAATGATGGCCATCAAAAGCAAGAAAAAACATCAAAGCAAGTAAATTCAAAATTTGTGCCGTAATAGGCATACTCGTTCCAGAACTTGGATCTAATATACTTGCCATAGTAAATCCCATAGTAAAAGCAATCTGCTCACCTGCCATCATAATAATAGCAAAAATAATTTGAAGCATTAATCCTGCTATCATTCCAAAAATCACTTCACTAATAAGCTGTAAAACAAAAAAACTATCTAAATGCAAAGATTCTAATCTAGCCAAAGGATATAAATACATAGTCAAAAATAAAACTATAGTACTTTTTATTACCATAGGAATAGAATTATGTGAAAAAAAAGGAAAAAAAACTATAAGACCACTCATTCTAGCAAGAAGCAACATAAAAGTTACAACATTTTTATCGCCTAAATAATTAACAAATTCCATTGACGTTTATAGTATAAATTTTATCACAAAAACTTGCGAGCTTACTATCGTGAGTTACAAAAAATAAAGCCGCATCATTTTCTTTAACATAAGAAATTAAAAGTTCGATAACATTTTTAGCATTATCAAAATCCAAATTTCCAGTTGCTTCATCAGCAAAAATAATCTTTGGTTTTTTACAAAGCACACGTGCGATACTCACACGCTGTTGTTGTCCGCCGCTAAGCTTTCCTATTTTTTGATGCAAAAGTGTATCAATACCTAACCTTTTTAAAATTTTCTCATCTAAATCTTGACCCGATAAAACACTAGCAAGTTCGATATTTTCTAAAGCTGAAAAACCTTTAAAAAGATAATGTGTCTGAAAAATAATACCAAAATCATAGCGGCGAATTTTTAATCTTTCGTTTTCATCCATCTGATAAAGATTAGAACCTTTAAAAAAAACTTCACCTTTTTTTGGAATTAATAAAGAAGAAAGTATATGCAAAAGAGTAGATTTACCACAACCGCTACTCCCTTGAATAGCAATGCAATCTTTAGTATTTAAAGTAAGATTTAAACCCTCAAAAAGCGGATAATCAAAACTATGGCTTAAATTTTCCGCTCTTAAGAGTTCCATTTTTAACCGTTTTTAAAGTTGTGCAGCAACTTCAGCCGCAAAATCTTCAGTTTTCTTTTCTAAACCTTCACCAACTTCAAAGCAAATAAATTCTACAATTTTAATTTTTCCACCAAATTCTTTTTCTTTTTCGGCAATTACTTGTTCTACAGTTTTTTTGTCATCCAGTACATAAAACTGACCCATTAAAGTAAGTTTGCTATCGAGTTGAGAATTATCGGCTATAAAGCTATTCATTTTACCTGGAATGATATTATCCCAAATTTTTTCAGGTTTACCTTGAGCTTTAAGTTCTTCTTTGATTTTTTCTTCAGCTTCTTTTAAAATTGCATCGCTTAATTGTTTGCGACTTGCAAATTGAGGAATTTTATGTTCAGGTTTATTTGGATCTTTCAGTCTACGTCTTTCTTCATTTTCTTTTTCAAGTTCAGCAACCAAGGCTTTGTATTCATTTTCAACAAAAGTCATATCCAAATCTTCATAACTTAAATAACTTGGTCTCATTGCTGCAATATGCATACAAATTTGTCTTAATAAATCTCTTGATTTTGAAGCTACTTCAGCACTATCACAAGCTGCAGCGATCACAACACCAACACGGCCATTTGTATGAATATAACCATTTACAACGCCGTTAGCACCTGCTTTTAAAGTTGCAAATCTTCTTACAACTAAGTTTTCTCCTATAGTTGCAATTTGACTTTTTAAATATTCTTCAAATTTTACACCATTAATCGTACTTGAGTGAAGCTCTTCCACACTTTGCAAGCTATTGCTTTGAATATGAGCTGTAGTATCTTTTGTTAAAGCGATAAACTGATCATTTTTTGCCACAAAATCTGTTTCGGAATTAATCTCACTTACAGTTGCGCTTGTAAAATCATCACTTACTTTTACACTTACTAAACCTTCTGCAGCAAGTCTATCTGCTTTTTTAGCAGCCTTACCTAAACCTTTTTCTCTTAAAAGTTGTACTGCTTTATCAAAATCTCCATTAGTTTCACTCAAAGCATTTTTACAATCCATCATCCCCGCACCTGTACTTTCGCGGAGTTCTTTTACCATTGCAGCAGTAATTTCAGCCATTATTCTTGCTCCTCACCGAAGTCTTCTTCGCTTATCGCTTCATCTAAAACTTCTTTTTTCTCTTCATCGGTGATTTCTTTTTCTTCATTTGCTAAAGCTTCGCCATCTTGTTCTCTTAAAGCTTTTCCTTCATTAATCGCTTCAGCCATTTCTTGGCAGAAAAGTTGCACTGAACGAATTGCATCATCATTTCCTGGAATAGGATAAGTTACCAAATCAGGATCGCAGTTTGTATCTAGTGGAGCTACAACAGGAATTCTTAATCTATTTGCTTCTTGAACAGCAATTTTCTCTTTTACTGTGTCAATAACAAAAATCATATCAGGTTGAGTTTTCATATAACGAATTCCACCTAAATAAGCTAATAATTTTTCTTTTTTTCTTGTAAGCATTAAAGCTTCTTTTTTAGTTAAAAGTTTAATACTTCCATCTTCTTCCATTTTTTCAATTACTTCTAATTTTCTAATTGATTGGCGAATGGTACCAAAATTTGTCATCATACCGCCAAGCCATCTATGATTTACATAAGGCATACCGCATTTTTCAGCGTATTCTTTAATCGCTCCACCTGCTTGTTTTTTTGTCCCGACAAAAAGTATAGTTTTTCCTTCGGCAGCAGCGTCACGAACGATATTATAGGTATATCTAAAATATCTTAAAGTTTTTTGTAAATCAATTACATAAATACCTTTTCTCTCGCCAAAAATGAATTTTTTCATCTTTGGATTCCAGCGTCTTGTTTGGTGTCCAAAATGCACACCGCATTCTAATAAATCTCTCATACTAACCATGAGTTTCTCCTTATAAATTTAGCTTTATTCCTCCACATCCCTTAATTTACACAAGCTAAAAAGGATTGATGCGTGTGAAATGAAGCTAAGATTTTATCAAATTTAAGTTTAGTTTTTACTTATATATGTAGTCCTTGGTAAGACTTAGATTATTATTGATTTCTTTTGTGATTAAAAATTGAAACAAATCCACGCTTCCAACACGAAAAGCAGAGGCACAAGAACGAAGGTACAAATCCCACATTCTTATAAATTCTTCATCATATTTTTCCCTTACCTTGTCCAATACTTCGTTAAAATTTTCATCCCATAAATCTAAAGTTTTTGCATAGTGCATTCTTAAACTTTCTGCTAAAAGAAGATGAAAATCCCACTCACTCATAGCACTTACAACCTCTCTTAAAGAAGGTAAATATCCTCCTGGAAAAATATATTTATCTATCCAAGCATTTGTTTTTCCTTCAAACATGGCTAAAATAGAATGTAAAAGCATAGAACCTCCAGGTTTTAACACTTGTTTTACTTTCATGAAATAAAGTCCTAAATTCTCTTTGCCTACATGTTCAAACATACCCACAGAAACAACTTTATCAAAATAATTTTCAAATTCTAAATCTTGATAATTTTGAAGTCTTATTTCTATTTTATCTTCAAGACCAAGTTCTTTTACTCTTTCCTTAGCTTTTTTACACTGCTCCTCTGAAATAGTAATTCCAACAACCTTAACTCCATACTTTTGAGCCGCCATAATAGAAAGCCAACCCCAGCCACAACCTATATCTAAAAGCTTTTCTCCTTCTTTTAAATCAAGTTTTTTAAGAGTATGTTCTATTTTGTTAATTTGAGCTTCATAAAGAGTATTATTAGGCTCTTTAAAATAAGCGCAAGAATAGCTCATAGTATCATCAAGCCAAAGCTTATAAAAATCATTACCTATATCATAATGACTTTTGATATTTTTACTTTCCTGTTTTTGGGCTATTTTACTCAAGATATCCTCTGTATTTTTTAAAAAACGCTTATTTGAAAAATAATACAAAACTTTAGCTATTTCATCATAATCACCTTCTATTTCTAGTTTAGACTCCATATAATGTTTTGCAAAAACTAAACTCGTATCACTAAATAATTTTAAAAAAGGTATTTTTTCTTTGAAAATTAAAGAAAATTTAGCAGGCTGATTACCCACATGAAATTCTTCTTGATCCCAAAATACAATTCTAAAATTTCCATAATTCCATTTTGAAAGAATAAATTTAATCATTTGTTTTTCAAGCATAACATACTCCAACTAATAAAAATTATTATTTGATAGTATCTCTTAATTATGTTTAAAATTTGATAAAATTGAAGAAAAGATAGAATTTTTGCCACAGATATAAAATAGTGGCAAAAATTTTATAATACTAATGTAATTTAGACCAAACAAAACGCTTCCAACCTATAGCAAAAATACTTAAAATTACAAAGAATATCATTACATAAATTCCTGTAGTTTTTCTTTCTTCTTTTTTGCTATCACCCACTTGATCAATATAAGATACAACCTTAGCCTGTGCAGCTTCTGTTAAACCTACTCTTGGCATAGCGGTTCCTGGAAGAAGTTTTTGAGTATTATTAATAAAATCATGTAAATATTGCTCACCACGAGATCTTATCATCATAGAAAGATCAGGTGGAACAGAACCTAAATAAGTTTTTAAATCATTTTGATTTGATGGAGTAAAAAAGCTATCGTATTTCATATCATGACAACGTCCGCAAGCCTCAATAAAAGTTGCTTTATCTTTAGCAAATTTTATATCTTTTTCCATTAAAGCTGCTTTTTGAGCACTATTTTCCATTTTAGCATATTTTGCCTCAACATCTTTCTTAATAGTAGCATCTTCATTGGCTTCAAATTTAACACTCACATCTTTAAGATAAGCAATTACATTGGCTATATTTGCATTTGTAGCTTCTTCACTTTCTCCTGAAGTATCTTTATTGTAAGCTGTCATAATAAAAGCATCACCAAATTTATGATCTACTTTTAAAGCAAGCGCAGGATGCATAATCAAAGCTGCTAAAAATTTTTCATCAAAAATAGCACCAGCTGCACTGAGATCAGGCGGTATTACTCCCATAGAAGAATCAGTAATATTAGCTGCTATTCCATCTTCTTTTACACCATGACATGCAAAACAGTTATTTTCAAAAAATTCTTTACCTTTTTTTGCATCACCCTTAGCAAAATCGATCTTTGCAACATCTGCCCAAAGTGTTTCAACCTTGCTTAATTCTTCTTTTGCTTTTTCAAGTTCTTTGTTTGCACTCTCTATTCTTTTAGCATCTCCTGAAGCTTGTGCATCTTTTAGAGCTAATTCTTTAGCTTCAACTATACCTTTTGCAAAAGTAGTATCTTCAACAGCAAAATCAAAATTTGCAGGAGCAACATGAGGCTTCATCACTGAATGAGCATAAGGCTCTACCCCCCAATATACAAGTGCAGTAAAAACTACTACAACTAAAAATATTTTTATTTCTCTCATTGTTTAGCTCCTTTTCTCTCCATAATAGTAATAACCGGTAAAACTACAATAAGTAAAAGTAAAAATACTATAGAAGCGTAAAATCCTACCCAAGCATTTACACCTGTTGGAGGTAATTTTCCATAAACAGTTAAAACAATTAAATCAATAAGCAATATCCAAAACCAAATGAAAAATAAAGGTCTTTCATGAGCTGGTTTTACCACATCACTTCTATCAAGCCAAGGAAGCAAGAAGAAAATCACTTGAGCAATACCAAATGCAGCCAAACCTATATCAAAAGCTTTAATACCTGCAATATCAAAGAAAAATCCTCTTAAAACTTCATAACTCCATAAGAAATACCACTCAGGATAAATATGAGCTGGTGTTTTAAGCGCATTAGCTGGATCAAAATTAATTGGATCCATTGCAAATTCAAATTTAAAACAGACCAAATAAAAGAAGAAAATCATAAAAAAGCTTATATACATAAAATCTTTTGATAAAAATCCTGGCCAAAAAGGAATCACTTTAGAACCCTTTGTGTCACCTGCCATGTATTTTTCAGCCTCTAAATCAAAGTCAAGTTCTTCAGAAATTTCATTATTAACATGAGGAATTCTTAAAGAATAGAAGTGAAATGCTATAATAGCAATGATAACTATAGGAAGCAAGCACACATGAAGCATAAAAAATCTTGTTAAAGTTGGATCAGAAACCGCATAATCTCCACGAATCCAAATCACAAGCTCAGGGCCAATAAATGGTATCCCTCCAAAAAGATTAGTGATTACTTGAGCTGCCCAATAACTCATTTGTCCCCAAGGAAGCATATACCCACTAAAAGCTTCAGCAGAAAATACAACAAACAAAAGCATACCGCTAACCCAAATCATCTCACGACCTTTTTTATAAGAACCGTAATAAATTCCTGTTAGCATATGTATGTATATAATCAAAAATACAACAGAAGCGGCAACACCATGCATGTGACGCCAAAGCCATCCATAGTCCACCTCTTGCATAATAGTCTTATTCACACTATCAAAAGCAAGTGCAGTATCTGGTTTATAATACATCACAAGTAAAAGTCCTGTAACAAAAAGCACTGCAAAAAGAGTGGTTAAAATAACCCCCATTGCCCAAAGAAAGTTAATTTGCTTTGGTATCCAATATTTTACCATTAAAACATCAAGCAGTTTATGTACCGCAAGTCTTTGATCAAGCCAATCTACAAGACCATTAGCTTTTCTAATTTGTGCCATCTTAAGCCTCCGCTATCATTTTTTTATATTCAGGACCCTCTTCACCTAAAACAAGCTTGGTTCCATCAATTTTAAAAGGAGGAATTTCAAGAGGCTTTGGAGGAGGTCCAAAGACATTTTTTCCACTTGTGTCAAATTCTCCACCATGACAGGCGCATTTAAACAATTGCTCACTTGGTTGGTAAGCAGGTATACAACCCAAATGCGTACAAAGTCCTATAACCACAGTATAAGCTGCGTTATCTACCACAACATCACGTTTTTCATCTTTTGGCATACTCGCATCTTTTTTTAATATAAAAATAGGCTTTTTACGCCATTCTATAGTTCTAAGCTCTCCATCTTGCATTCCTGATAAATCTACTGTAGTAAAACCTGCAGCTTTAACACTTGGAAGCGGATCCCAAGTTTTTTTCATCGCAACAAGTGAGAAAACACCGCCTACAGCAGCTACGCTTCCAAATGCAAAGCCCATAAAGCTTCGTCTACTCTCAGATGTAGCCATAACTTGCTCCTTTCGATTTTATTTTTTAACCAAGTTAAAAGTTTATCGAAATTAAAATAAATTTTTTCTTTGTTTAACAAGTTTTGATATTTAGACAATAAGAGCAAAAAGAGAAAAAACAAGCACAGGTAAAGTTATCAAAAAGCCAAATTTACAATATTGCCAAAAAGAAATATTAATGCCTTTTCTAGCCAAAACTCCAAGCCAAAGCAAAGTTGCTAAAGAACCTATTGGCGTAAGTTTTGGACCTATATTTACACCTAAAAGATGTGCATAAATCATCAAAGAATCAAAAGAAAAATTCTCAAAATATTCTTTTAATGCCAAATCTCCGATTAAAACCATAGGCAAATTATTAAACACAGAAGATCCAAAAGCTGAAATCAAAGCCACACCAAAAATTCCACTCTTATCTTGCATCAAAAAAGCATAGCTTTTAACCAAAATTTCACTCACACCTATTTTATGTAAAGCAAAAACCACCATATAAAGCCCAAAACTAAAAAGCAAAACTCCATAAGGTGCTTCAAAAAGAATTTTAATACTTTTTTTACCTTGAATTTTTAAAATAATAAGCCAAAAAATTCCCGCCCAAAGCAAAGCAAAAAAACTTATTTTAATATTAAAAATTTCACCTATAAAAAAACTGATAACAAAAAGAAATAAAAATACTATGCAAAGAAAAAACAATTTCAATGAAATTTGCTCTTTTTTGATTAATTTAAATTCAAGCCTTTTAGGTAAAACTCTCACATAAAGCACAAAAACCGTAACTATAGTAGAAAGCAAAACAAAAAAATTTGGCAAAAACATATTTTTAGCAAATTCTAAAAATTCTATCTTAAAATAATTTGCTGTGATGATATTGGTTAAATTTGAAATAACCAAAGCGTTTGAACTTGCATCACATAAAAAAGAAAGGCTAAGTAAAAAAGAACTTAAAATAAAAGCATGATTTTTACAATCTTTAAGAGTTGAAAATAAAGCTATAATAATAGGTGTAATGATTAAAATCGCTCCATCGTTAGCAAAAAATGCAGAAAGAAAAAAGACAAAAATCAACAAAAATAACATCAATTTTTTTGTGCTGATATAAATTTTACCTTGATTTTTCTCTCTAGAAAAATGCAAAATTTTACTCGCAATAAAATCAAAAAATCCCAAAGCTTCCAAGCTAAAAGAAAGAATAATCAACCCAACCAAAGTTAAAGAACTATCCCAAACCAAAGAAAAAACAAAATAAGCATCTTTAAAATCTACCAATTGAAAAATAAAAACAAAAAAAGCCCCCAAGCTAGAAAATACCCAAATAGGTAAATTCCATGGACGCCAAAAAAGTAAAACTAAAGTAGATAAAAAAATAAAAAAAGCAAGCATTTAAGCTTTTTTCTTTTGCATTTTGATATAAATTTGTAAAATATCTAACGCTGCAGGAGTGATTCCACTGATTTGACTTGCAGCAAAAATGGTTGGCGGTTTATGATGATTAAGTTTTTCTACAACCTCATTACTCAAACCACTTACACTTTTAAAATCAAAATTTTCAGGAATTTTAAGCTCACTAAGATTTTTCATTTTTTCTACTTGAGCTTTTTGCATACTAATGTAATGATAATACTTTGCCTCATTTAAAATCTCTCTTAAGGAGTAATGATCCATAGTTTCAAATATAGGGTCAAGTTTTTTTAATTTTTCTATATCAAAACTTGCTCTTGCGACAATTTTTTGAAGATTGACTATAGAAGAAATTTTATCTTCTCCCAAACTCTCTAAAAAAGCATTGTTTTGGTTATTGGGCGTGAATTCTTTAGAAAGTAAAAATTCAAGTCCTTTTTGAAGATTGTTTGCGATATTTTGTATATAAGTAAAATCTTGCTCGCTTAAAAGCCCCAAATCATAGCCATATTTTCCAAGTCTAAGTATAGCATTTTCTTCCCTTAAAAGCAGTCTAAATTCTGCTCTTGAAGTAAACATTCTATAAGGTTCTTTTGTACCTTTTACTACCAAATCATCGATTAAAACTCCTATATAAGCTTCATCACGCCTTAAAATCAAAGGCTCTTTCATATCTATGCTTAAGCTTGCATTGATTCCCGCCATAAAGCCTTGTGCTGCAGCCTCTTCATAACCTGTAGTTCCATTAATCTGTCCTGCACAATAAAGATTTTTAATCTTTTTAAGTTCTAAAGTATGCTTAAGTTCAGTTGGCTCTATATAGTCATATTCTATAGCATAACCAAAACGGGTTATTTTAGCATTTTCAAAACCCTTTACAGAACGCAACATTTGAGTTTGTACTTCATAAGGTAAAGAAGTAGAAAAACCATTGATATAATACTCCGTCGCATCGATAGTTTGAGGCTCTATAAAAAGATGATGGCTTTCTTTGTCGCTAAAACGATTGACCTTATCTTCTATAGAAGGACAATACCTTGGCCCCACACCTTCAATCTGTCCTGTAAAAAGTGGGGCACGATAAAAATTATTCTTAATAATCTCATGTGTAGTTGTATTAGTGCGTGCGATATAACAAGGAAGTTGAGTAGGATTGAAATTTCTTGAACGAAAACTAAAAGCTTTAGGATTTACATCACCATCTTGAATTTCAAGCACGCTAAAATCAATGCTTTTTGCATCCACTCTTGGGCAAGTTCCTGTTTTTAAACGTCCCATTTTTAAACCCAAAGTTTGCAGATAATTTCCTAAATTTACCGAAGCAAGCTCCCCTACCCTTCCTGCTTGAAGTTTATTTTCACCTACGTGAATAAGTCCATTTAAAAAAGTTCCTGTTGTTAGGATGACTTTTTTGGCAAAATATATATTTTCTAAATTTGTTTTTACGCCTTTAACTTCATCATTTTCTACGATTAAAACACTCGCTTGTTCTTGAGAAATTTCTAAATTTGGAAGTTTTAAAAGTTTATTACGTGCAATGATACGGTATTTATCCATATCAATTTGTGCCCTACTTCCTTGAACGGCTACACCCTTACTTTCATTTAAAATGCGAAATTGTATCCCTGCTTCATCGGTGATTTCACCCATAAGACCACCCATGGCATCAAGTTCTTTTACCAAATGCCCTTTAGCAAGTCCACCTATGGCTGGATTACAACTTGCCGCTCCTATTTGCTCAATCAATGTAGTTAAAAGTAAGGTTTTTTTACCCATTCTAGCAGCAGCAGCACTTGCTTCAACACCTGCATGTCCACCACCTATAACAATGACATCAAACATATTTTGCCTTGAAAAATGTGAATTTTTAAAAGAAAGATTATATAATATTTAGACTTAAAACAAACTCGTTTTAAGTCTAACAAAAATTTATTTAGCTTCTTGAAGAGAGAAAATTAACTCATTATAAGTTTTATCTGCATCTTTGCAGAAATTTTTAAGCATCTCAACACCCTTATTTAAGCCTTGTTGCTGTTCTGCTCTTAAAAGATCGCTATAAAGACTTTCTATTGTAGAAATAGCGCTTTTATTTGGCATACGACGAACGGAATAATAGCCTATGATATTATTATTAACATCTATTGATGGGGTTACATTTGCAAAAACCCAATAGTAATTGTTATCTTTGGTTTTATTTTTTACGTAAGCAAAAATTTCTTTGCCTTCTTTCATATAATCCCATAAATATTTAAAAACAGTTTTTGGCATCTCTTCATGTCTTACTATGTTATGAGGTTTATTTAAAACTTCACCCATGGTATAACCTGCATACTTTAAAAAATCATCATTTGCATAAACTATTTTACCTTTTAAATCTGTTTTAGAAGTAATTAAACTATCTTCTTGTAAAAAAATTTCTCTTGACATTTTCCCACCCTCTTAATTTATATTTTTAATTTTGCTAAGATTTCAGCACTTCTTTGCTCTAGTGATTTAATATCATTTACAATCGCATCATAAGCTTTTTGATCGATATAATCTTGACTTGATTCTTCTATTGCTTTTTTAGCGTTATCTTTTATAAATTCTTTAGCTAAATTTAACTCAGTTTCAGAACTAAGCTCATTAATAACACCTTGAGCTCTCTCATCTTGACAAAGATTAGAAATTGGATCTACACTTTCAAGATTGAAATTTTGAGCCCCATTTAAATTTAAATATATATTTGATTTATAAAGAATATGATCGATTTTAACCACAGACAAAATCAATCTCTTTGCAAAGGATCCAAAATTAACACCAAGAGCACTACTATTTTCTTCTAGACGTTTAAAAGCTTGAGAAAATTTATTAATTCTTTCTTCAGATTCACTAACAATGTTAAAAACTTGCTCACTGCCACTTTGGATATTTACAAAATCTTGTTGCATAGTCTGAATTGCAATAGAAATTTCGCTTGTAGATCTTTGAGTTCTTTCTGCTAACTTTCTAACTTCATCAGCCACAACCGCAAAGCCCCTACCATGCTCTCCTGCACGCGCAGCTTCAATAGCAGCATTTAAAGCTAGAAGATTGGTTTGATCGGCTATATCACGTATTACTTCAACCACTGAAGTGATATTTTGTGAATTAGCCACAAAAGTTTGTACTGTCTCCTTGCTCGAATTTACAACATCCATTAAAGAACCCATAGCACTTTGAAGAGAATCCACCTCTGAACCATTTTCTGTAGCTGTATGAGAAATGGCATCCACTGTATCATATACATTTTTCATCATGCTAATATCTTGATTTAATGAGCTAGAAATTTGAGACATGTCTTTATTTTGATTTCCAAGGCTTAAATCCATTAAAGTTCTTGATAAAGCATTTTTAAAAGTAGATCTTGCTGTCACTTCTATGTTTGCTAAAGCTTTATTTATAAATTCGATATTATGAGCAAAAATTCCTTTTAAACCTTCAGGCAAAGCCTTGCGATAAAATTCACCTTTTTGAGAACAAGAAATAGAAGTATTAATTTCCCTTAAGTAAGCTTCTAGCCCATCAATAGTATTGTTAAGATTATCTGCTATTTCGGCTAATTTTTTGCTTTTTGTTTTTACATAGATAATTCTATTGTCAAAATTTCCTTCTTTTAACTCTCTACAAAGAACCAAAAGTTTATCTATCATTATTTGCTCATCTTTGTGTTGTCTAAGCAAATAAATCATTAAAACAGCGATTAAAACAAAAATTATCGCTCCAACAAAAATATGAATAAAAATGACACCTAAAACACCGATAACACTTAGAAAAATAGTTGATAATAATCCATTTTTCACCATAAATTTACCCCTTTTATTGAAAATTTTTTGAAATCATAAATCAAAACAATACTTTAATAATATATTACTTTAATTTTTAGGCGAAAATTATACAATAAAAAAGATTAAATATATCTTATTTAATTATTTTCTTGTAAGTTAAAAATAAGTTCATTATAAGTCATTTTATAAGAACTTACAATATCCATTAAAGCTGAAACTCCAGCATTAATGCCTGATTTTTGCTCTTTTTCAAGTAAAATTTTATAAACTTCTTCAATTATAGAAAGAGATTTTCTATTGGGTGCACGACGAACAGAATAATAATTGATGATATCTCCATTAGCATCAAATGAAGCACTTACATTTGCAAAAACCCAGTAAAAATTACCATCTTTGGATTTATTTTTCACAAATGCAAAAATTTCATCTCCTTTTTGAATATAATCCCAAAGACATTTAAATACAGTGCGTGGCATATCTTCATGTCTTACTATATTATGAGATTTATATAAAAGCTCATCGACTTTATAACCTGCGTATTTTAAAAAGTCATTATTGGCATAAATGATATTCCCCTTAAGATCTGTTTTAGAAGTAATTAAAGCATTTTCAGACAAAACTATTTCTTTCATAATTTAAAACATCCCAATAAAACAAATAAATCAAAAATAGAATTATTACCAATAATAAATAACAAAAAGCAAACTGAATTACAAAATTATAAAATTTTCAAAAATATTTTAAATTTTATAATGCAAATAATGAGAAATTTTGTAACGTTTATATAAAAAATTATCATATCATATAAAAGAAAGTATTTCTAGATTTGTTTTTTTGTTAAAATTTACGATACACATTGTTAAAATTATATTTTACAAAGATCAAAAGGAGTGAATAAACTTGGAAACTTTAAGTCAAACTTTAGCTGAAAGAAAACCGCCTTTATATAAACGTATTATCAAAAGTCTTGGATTTTGGGTGATTATAGGCATTATTACAGGTATTGTACTTGGCTATACAGATAAAGAATTAGCCATTGCTAGCAAACCAGGAGTTGATTATTTTATAGGTGCTTTAAAGGTTCTTATAGGCCCTATTATTTTTGTTACTTTGGTTTTGGGCATCATTAGTCTTGAAAGTTTAAAAAAAGTAGGTAGCATTGGTGCTAAAGCGGTTATTTACTTTGAAGTTGTAAGTACTTTAGCACTTGCTATAGGTATTTTTATGGCAAATGTTATGCAACCAGGCCATGGAATGAATCTTGATCCAAGTCAACTTGATACAAAAAGCGTTCAAAAATACATTTCTCAAACCACAGAAGTAAGTGCGAGCTCTGAGATTATGCATATTTTAAAAGATGCTATGCCTACTGATATTATCACACCTTTTACAGAAGGAAAAACCATACAAGTTTTAGTTATTGCTATAATTACTGCTTTGATTATTTCTTTAATGAGAATAGAAGACAAACAGGCAATTCAAAGAGTTTTTGAAGTGGTACAAAATTTTGTTTTTAAAATTCTACAAATCATTATGTATTTTAGTCCTATTGCCGCCTTTTCAGCAATGGCTGTACTCATAGCTCAATACGGAATTGGCTCTTTGATCAACTTAGCATATTTACTTTTAGTAATGCTGATTTCATGTCTTGTTTTTATATTTGGAATCTTAGGTCTGATTTGTTATTTTGCAAAAGTAAATATCTTCAAATTTATGAGATTTATCTCAAGAGAAGTATTGATCGTTTTTGCAACCAGTTCAAGCGAGTCTGCACTTGCTCCTTTAATGAGAAAACTAGAAAAAGCAGGACTTTCTAAAGCAACAGTCGGACTTGTTTTACCAACGGGATATAGTTTTAATCTTGATTGTACAAATATTTATCTAGCTATGAGCTTAATCTTTCTAGCACAAGCTTTCAATGTAAATTTAAGTTTAGCACACGAAATCAGTATTTTAATAGTATTAATGATAGCCTCAAAAGGTGCAGTAGGTGTAACTGGATCAGGTTTTATAGTGCTTGGAAGTACGCTTGCGGCTCTAGGAAATATGGAAATTTCAGAAGCAAATGCAACCTTAGCACAAGTTCTACCAGTAGCTGCTATAGGTGTTCTTTTAGGTGTTGATAAATTTATGTCTGAAATGAGAGCGGTTGGAAATCTTTGCGGAAATTCAGTAGCAGCTTTAATCGTTGCTATCTGGGATAAACAAATTGATTGGGAAAAATTCCGCTACGCTATGGACAATCCAGAAAAATTTCATAATGCTGGAATGAACTAATGAGTTCTTTGGAGGAAATCATATCGATTAACCTCCTCTAAAGTATTATCTTTTTTTCTAAATTGCTTTAAAAAACTTTCATTGAAATTAAAACTAAATCCAACTTGAACAACAGTATCATCAACAGTCTCTCTTGCACTATAATCACGATGCAATAAATTTAAACTAAATACACTATAAGGAGAGTAAGATACTTGATAATTAGTTTTATCATTATCCTTACTTATATCAAAAGCAAAAGCGGTATAAGTTGGAATTACAAAACTCATTCCAAGCTGTAATTTTTTTTCTGCTTCATTGGGTATATAATAATTACTATAAGCCTTTATAAATTTACTATAACCAAACTCTGTACCAAAACTTTTAGTATCTTTTTGTTCTTTTTGTTTATCAATAAAACCATTAACTCCAAATAAAAAATCATCTTTTTCATAACGATTGATTAAACCCCCTGAGTAATTATAATTATCTTGAGCCACAAAAAGTTCTTTTTGAAAAAGCAAAGAATTATTCTCCCCCTCATAAAGAGAACTTAAATTTTTAACCTGCGCGTTTTCATTTTGAAAATCTAAATTCCCATCTGTTTTATCTATACCATTATTATTTTCTAAAGTTTTTGAAAGTAAGCTATCAAAAGTGCTTTTAAAATCCACATTCTCTTCTTGAATTTTTGGAGCTTCTTTGGTATTTTTATAATCAAAGTGCTCCCAAGAATTTTGATTATTATTTTTTGCTAAAGCCTCTGTAAGTTCATCGCCATTGAGTAAAGAAAACAATGCTATTATATAAAAAATACCCCTCATTATTCTTATATTCCTTATTATTTCTTGTTTAAGTATTTATTATAAAAAAATAATATAAATAAAAATTCCACAAAGACTAAAAAATAAAATTAGCAAATTTAAAGTAAATAAGTGTATAATTAAAATAAAAAAGGGTTATTAATGCAAAAAGACAACCTCATAGCTTTTGTTATTTTTATTATCAGTACTATCGCATTTGTTATTTGGGGATTTGGTTATATTTCGCAACATCAATTAATTCTTTTTATTCTTGCTTCTATATTTGGCATTTTTATGGCATTTAATATAGGTGGAAATGATGTAGCCAATTCTTTTGGAACAAGCGTTGGCGCAAAAACAGTAACCATTAAACAAGCTTTAATTATAGCAGCTGTTTTTGAGCTAAGCGGGGCAATCTTCGCAGGCGCAGAAGTTACTAAGACCATACGCAGCGGTATTGTTATTTTTCCAAATTCTTTAGATCCTATGCTTTTTGTTATCATTATGCTTGCTGCACTTTTAAGCTCTGGGGTTTGGATTTTTATTGCAACCAAGAAAGGCTTACCTGTATCAACCACACACAGTATAGTTGGTGGGATTGTAGGTGCTAGCATTATGATGGGGCTTTTAAAATTTGATGGAATCCAAACACTCTCTATGGTTAAATGGAGTGAAATTTTAAGAATAGCTATTTCTTGGGTAGCTTCGCCTCTTTTAGGGGGTATTGTAGCTTATATTATTTATTCATATATTGATAAGAAAATTTTAAAACCATCAGAAAAACTAAATGATGATTTGAAAAATATCAAAAAAGAAAGAAAAAAATTCAAAGAAGAATATTTTTTAAATTTAAAAACAAAATCCCAAGAAGAACAAATCAAAGAACTTTCCGCTATAGCTTTGGATGAAGAAGAACAAGAAAATAATTTCTATAGAAATAAAATGAAGGAATTTAAGGATCAAGAAAAAGATATAGATATTTACTCTATTTTAAAAACTCATATGCCAATCATTGCTTGTATTGCTGCTGCTATCATTTCGGCAATGTTTTTATTTAAAGGTTTAAATAATGTTAGCACTTTGGATATTTTACAAAACTTTTGGATTATCGGAATTATAGGAACTATAAGTTATGTTGTAACATTTGCTATAGTCAAAATCGTTAAAAAAACAGAACTTAATAAAACTACTGATAGAATTTTCTCATGGTTTCAAATATTTACAGCCTCTAGTTTTGCATTTTCACACGGAGCCAATGATATAGCTAATGCTATAGGTCCTTTTGCAGCGATTTTAGATGTCTTAAAAAACGGCACAATTAACGCGACTTCTCCTGTACCTTTTGCTGCTTTAGCTATGTTTGGAGTTGCTCTAGTTGTAGGACTTTGGTTTTTAGGTAAAGAAGTGATTACTACAGTGGGTTCAAAACTTGCAACCATACGGCCTACTACTGGATTTTCTGCAGAACTTGGTGCAAGCATAGTTATACTCTTAGCTACACAATTTGGAATTCCTGTTAGCTCCACCCATATACTCATAGGTGCTATCTTGGGTATAGGAGTGTATAATAAAAACGCAAATTGGATTATGATGAAGCCTATAGGATTGGCTTGGATTATCACTTTACCAGCCGCTGGTATTATGGCAGCACTTGTATTTTTAGGATTTAAACTATCTTTAGGAATTTAAGTAAAGCTTATTTTTCTAAAATATTTTTTCCTTTAATTATATGCATCTTAATCTTTCCAAAAAGTTTATCCTCAGAATAAAGAGAACTTTTTGGAGCAAAAATTTCTTCATTCTCATCAAAAAGAACTAGATTAGCTTCTTTGCCAACTTCTATAACTCCACTATTTAAACCTAAAAATTCACTAGGATTTTTACTTGTAAATTGACAAAGCTCTTGCCAATTTAAAAATCCTTCTTTGATTAAAAAAGTATAACAAAGACTTATAAATTCGCATACGCTATGAATTCCAAAAGCCGCTTCATCAAAAGCTAAATCTTTTAAAGAAATTGATTTTGCACTATGCAGGGAAGTTAAAAAGCTAATCTTTCCTTCTTTTAAAGCCTCTCTTAAAGCCAAAACATCTTCTTTGCTTCTTAAAGGTGGCATAAGTTTCGCAGCCGTATTAAAATCTTCACAAGCACTATCATCTTTGATAAGATGATGAATGCTTACAAGTTTTAAATCCTTTTCATCTAATAATACTAAAGAATCTTTCAAACTTAAAAGATCAAAAATAACTTTATTTTTATAAAATTTAGCCAATTCTTTCATTTTAGCTATCTGGCTAGTTTCAGCGATTTTACTCATGCCTATAAGCCCTAGCTCAAAACTCATTTCACAATCATTCATCACTCCATTATCATCAAAATCCTTATCATAACAACGCACAAAAATTGGAGAGTCTTTCATAAAAGCATATTGTGAACTTACTTTTAAAGTATTTGCATCTAAAGAGCTGTCAAGCTCTAAAGCACAAGCACCTTTATTTAAAAGAGTGGCTAAATTTTTAAGCTTACCGTTTGCATCCTTAACCCGCACGCTTGAAAAAATTTGCATCTTTCTTTGAGCTACATTTTGTAAAAATAAAGCAAAATTTTCTTCATCAAAATCCATGCAATCACGCAAAACTATACTAGAAATTCCTCCTTTTAGACACTCATTTTCTAAAAGTTCTAAATTAGCTAAAGAAAATTTATCGTTTTTTAAACTCACACACAAATCTACAAAAGATGGAAGTAAAGTCATACCTTTAGCATCTAAAATTTCTTCACCTTGTAAATTAGAACCAATATTGGTAATTTTTCCTTCTTTAATCTCTATATCTTGTAAAGAATCTCCATAAATTTTTGCATTTTTAATTATCATGATTTTTCCTTAATCATTTTGCTTTAATAAATTCTGCGTTGCTTCTTGCACACTTTTACCCTTAAAAATTGCCACTACTTCATTTACAATAGGTGTATAAATTCCTTTCATTTTTGCTAATTTTTCTATAGCATAAGCAGTTTTTACACCTTCTGCTACTTCATTAAGTTCAGCTAAAATACTATCTAATTTTTGATTTTGCGCCAGTTTTAAACCTACTCTATAATTTCTTGATAAAACACTCGTTGCAGTTAAAAACAAATCCCCTGCCCCACTTAACCCTAAAAAAGTTTCTTCTTTAGCACCAAAAAAATTACCAAAACGATGCATTTCTATAAGCCCTCTTGAAATCAGTGCCGCTCTTGCATTATTGCCAAGTTTTAACCCATCACTAATCCCACTTGCAATTGCTAAAACATTCTTATAAGCACCACAAATTTCAGCACCACGAACATCATTATCAATATAAGTTTTAATAAAATCAGGGAAAAAACTTGCAAATTTTTTACAAAGCTCTTGATTTATCCCGCTAATCATCAAAGCAGTAGGAAGTTTTTGCATTACTTCAGCAGCAAAAGAAGGACCGCTTAAAACACAAAAATTTTCTTTTGGTACAAAATCTAAAAAAATTTCATCTAAAAATTGACAACTTTGATCTTCTATGCCTTTTGAAGCAATTAAAATTTTTTGTCCCCTGTTGATGAAATTTTCTTTAAGCCAAGCACGCACCCCTTGAGAACTTAAAGCAAAAACAAGATATTCACATTCTAAAGCTTCTTTTATGCTAACAAAATCTTCTAAATCACGCTGATGCAAAGAACTGATAAAACAATTGTGATTTTCTTTTAAGGCTAGATGTAAAGCACTGCCCCATTTTCCCGCACCAATAACCGCTATACGCATCAACCAAGCTTTGTTTTTAAAATTTCATTTACTTTTGCAGGATTAAAAGCTCCTTTGCCTTCTTTCATTGTTTGACCCACAAAAAATCCAAAAAGCTTGTCTTTACCACTTTTATACTCTGCAACCTTATCGGCATTTGCATTTAAAATTTGTTCAATCACCGCTTCTATGGCTGAATCATCACTTACTTGCTTAAGTCCTAGCTTTTCTATAGCTTCATCAATTTCCACACTAGTATTTTC
Organism: Campylobacter sp. CFSAN093233; assembly: GCF_011068165.1. Lineage (NCBI taxonomy): Bacteria > Pseudomonadati > Campylobacterota > Epsilonproteobacteria > Campylobacterales > Campylobacteraceae > Campylobacter > Campylobacter sp. CFSAN093233. The sequence continues at coordinate 134,544 of NZ_JAAMWY010000005.1, read as the reverse complement.
AAATACAAAAGCTAAGACATCTTTAGCCGCTTTTGCACTGATGGTGCCATCTTCTATACGTTTAATTAAAACTCCAAGCTTTTGAGCATCTACGGGAGAATTTTCTATAGTCAATTCTCCTTTTAAAAGTCCCATAAGTTCAGTATTTAACCAATTTACACAAAGCTTAGGATTTAAATTTTGAGAAATAAGACTTTCAAAAAAACGACTCATTTCTAAAGAACTGATTAAAACCTCAGCATCACTTTCTTTTATACCAAGCTCGTCTATAAAGTGTGCTTTCTTCTCATCAGGAAGTTCAGGGATTTTAATATCCAAAAACTCATCTTTTAATAAAACAGGCAATAAATCAGGATCTGGAAAATAGCGATATTCTGCCGCTTCTTCTTTACCACGCATACTTCTTGTAACTAAATTTGTTGTATCAAAAAGTCTGGTTTCTTGAACTACTTCTTGTTCGTAAGTTCCATCTTCCCAAGCCTCACTTTGTCTTTTTACCTCATATTCTATAGCTTTTTGGATAAAACGAAAAGAATTAAGATTTTTAATCTCTACCCTAGTATAAAGTTTTGTATCACCCTTAGGTCTTATACTAACATTTGCATCGCATCTAAAACTTCCTTCTTGCATATTTGCATCTGAAATGTCTAAAAAGCGTATGATAGAATGAAGCTTTTTAAGATAAGCTACTGCCTCATCGCTACTTCTAAGCTCAGGTTCGCTGACAATCTCAAGCAAAGGAGTTCCTGCACGATTTAAGTCCACTTTAGAAAAATTATTTTCGTGGATATTTTTACCTGCATCTTCTTCTAAGTGTGCTCTTGTAATACCTATGCGTTTATTTTCACCCTTTACATTGATAAAAAGCTCACCCTTTTCTACTATAGGGATATCAAATTGTGAAATTTGATAGGCTTTAGGTAAATCTGGATAAAAATAATTCTTACGATTAAAAACACTTTTTTTATTAATTGTTGCATTGACAGCTTTTCCAAAAGCTATAGCTTTTTTTACAGCCTCTTCATTTAAAACAGGCAAAGCTCCTGGTAAGGCCAAACAAGTGGGACAAACATTGGTATTTGGAGCTTCTCCAAAAGAAGTTGCACATGAGCAAAAGATTTTTGTTTTTGTATTTAACTGAGTATGAACTTCAAGACCTATAACTACTTCAAACATAAAATTTCCTTGAATTTTTAAATGTTTTATTTTATCTTTTTTTCTTTTAGAAAGGCTTTAAATATTAACTTTAAATGCTATAATTCTTAGACAATTTATATTTAAGGAGTTAAAATGCCATTATTAGACAGCTTTAAAGTTGACCATACTAAAATGCCAGCTCCTGCTGTGCGTTTAGCTAAAGTTATAAAAACACCTAAGGGTGATGATATTAGCGTGTTTGATTTGCGTTTTTGCATACCAAATAAAGACATTATGAGCGAAAAAGGTACTCATACCTTAGAACATTTATTTGCAGGATTTATGAGAGATCATTTAAATTCAAATTCAGTTGAAATTATTGATATTTCACCTATGGGTTGTCGCACGGGTTTTTATATGAGTTTAATTGGAACACCAGATGAAAAAAGTGTTGCTAAAGCTTGGAAAGCAGCTATGAAAGATGTTTTAAGCGTAAGCGATCAAAGCAAAATTCCTGAACTTAATATCTATCAATGCGGAACTTGCGCAATGCATTCTTTAGATGAAGCCAAACAAATTGCCCAAAAGGTTTTAAATCTAGGTATTAGCATAATGAATAACAAAGAATTAAAACTCGAGAATGCTTAAAAAGAATCTTTATTTTTTAAACAATTAAGCTTTAATTAATATATTTTTATATATGATTTTGAAATTTTATTATTTTAAAAGGAGAAAAAATGAAACTGATGTGCGAGATGTGTAGTATCTAGTGCGTCCTTTGGCTTAACATTATGTTTCCAAAGGTCCAAAAAGTGGATAAGGAGATATAATGTGTAAGAAAGTCAAAAAAGTTTATTTTTTCAAAATACTCATTTAAAATCTTAACTTACAAAAATTTCTCTAATAAAATTTTAATTCAAAATATCTTCTTATCCTTAATTTTAATTTAAGGAGCAAAAATGAACTTACCTATACTTGATTTACAAGCTTATGAAAAAGATAAAAGCACTTTTCTTAAAAATTTAAGAGAAATTGCTTCTAAAATAGGTTTTTTTTATCTTATCAATACCAGTATAGATAAAAATTTAAACGAGAAATTATTCAAACTTGGCAAAGAATTTTTTAATCTTTCTAGAAGTTCGAAAGAGCTTATTTCTATGGTACATTCTCCTCAATTTAGAGGTTATACTAGCGAAGGTTTTGAATACACAGCAGGATCTAAGGATTATAGAGAACAACTGGATATAGGCACAGAAAGAGATGCTTTAAACTGGAATTTAAACTCACCCTTATGGCAAAGACTAGAAGGTCCTAATCTTTGGCCTAGTGAAATTCCAGAACTTAAAAAAACTTTCTTAACTTGGCACAAACAAACCAAAAAAGCTTGTTTAAAGCTTTTAAAAGCCTTCGCTCAAGCTCTTGATCTGCCTAGCAATGCTTTTGATAAACTTTATGGAAAAAATTCTTATGAACATTGTAAAATCATACATTATCCTAAAAGTTCAAAAAACACTACTCAAGGCGTGGGTTCACATAAAGATGGCGGGCTTATCACTTTTGTTTTTCAAGAAAAACAAAGCGGACTTGAAGCTTTTATAGATGGTAAATGGCTTAGTATACCCCCACTTGAAAATAGCGTTGTAGTTAATATAGGAGAATTTTTAGAACTAGCTACCAATGGCTATTTAAAAGCTACTATTCACCGCGTGAATTTAAGCCCAAAAGAACGCTTTAGCATAGCTTATTTTCTTGGAGTGCAACTTGATAAGGATATACCTATTTTTAAGTTAAATCCAGAGCTTGCCAAAGAAAGCAAAGGTGTGGATACTGATCCTAAAAATCCACTTTTAAGAAATGTTGCAAGTAATTATTTTAAAAGAATGATACGCTCTCATCCTGATGTAGCAAGTATTTATCATAGTGACTTGATAGAAAAATTTAGTTTTGCATAAAGGAGAAAAAATGACTTTATTTACTAAAGCTTTTTGCGTCGCTACTCTTTTTACCGGTTTTGCATGGGCAGATGAAGAACTTAAAGTTGGCTCTTCTATAACACCTCATGCAGATATTTTAAGATTTATAAAATCAGCACTTCAAAAACAAGGTTATGATTTAAAAATTTATGAATTTAATGATGGGGTAATCCCTAATGTAATGGTTGAAAATGGTGAGTTAGATGCTAATTATTTTCAGCATGAACCTTATTTAAAAGAATTCAATCAAAGGCAAGGCACCCATCTTGTAAAAGTTGCCAGTATCCATATAGAACCTATGGCAGTGTATTCAAAAAAATATAAAGAATTTAACCCAGAGGAAGGACAAAGCATTTCTATACCCAATAATCCTACAAATGAAAGCCGTGCTTTACGCATTGTAGCAAGCAAAGGACTTATAGAAGTTAAGGATAATGAGCTCATCACTCCTTTAGATATCACTAAAAATCCTAAGAAGCTTAAATTTGTAGAGTTAAAAGACGCTCAACTTACAAGGAGTTTAAATGATGTAGATTATTCTCTTATTAATAGCAATTTTGCTATTTTAGCAGGTTTAAACCCTGTAAAAGATGGGCTTTATACAGAAAGTAAATATAGTGAATATGGCAATATCATCGCCGTTAAAGAAGGTAATGAAAACCTTCCTAAAATCAAAGCCCTAGTAAAGGCCTTGCAAAGCGATGAAGTTAAAAAATTTATAGAAGAAAAATATCAGGGTGCTTTAATCCCTACATTTTAAGGAGAACAAATATGAAAAATTCAATCATTTCTTACCCAAGAATAGGTGCAAATAGAGAATTAAAATTTGCTATTGAAAAATACTTTAAAAACCAAAGTTCTAAAGAGGAGCTTTTAAAGAGTGCTAAGGATTTAAGGATTAGACACTGGCAAGAAATTCAAAAAGCTGGCATTGATTTTATCCCTAGTAATGATTTTTCACTTTATGATAATGTCTTAGATGCAGCTGTGCTTTTTAACATTGTTCATACAAAGTATAAAAATTTAAATTTAGATGCTTTAGATGAATACTTTGCTCAAAGTCGAGGTTATCAAGGAGAAAATGGAGATGTTACAGCCTTAGCAATGAAAAAATGGTTCAATACAAATTACCATTATTTGGTGCCTGAGTGCGATAATGCTGATATTATAGCTTTAACAGGGGATAAAATTTTTAAAGAATATCTCGAAGCTAAAGAGCTTGGCATAGAAAGCAAGCCTGTTTTAATAGGCATTTTCACACTTTTTAAGCTCATTGCCTTTAAAGATGAAAAAACTCAAAAACTCGCCAAAGAAAAGCTTTTAAACGCTTACATAGAGCTTTTTGATAAACTAAATGAACTTAAAGTGACATGGCTTGAACTTGATGAGCCTTATTTGGTTTATGATTTAAGCAAGGAAGATATCGCTTTGTTTGAAGAATTTTACCAAGAACTTTTAAATCACAAAAAAGATCTTAAAATTTTACTTCAAAGCTATTTTGGAGACTTAAGAGATATTTATCCTAAACTTTTAGAAAGCAAATTTGATGCTTTGGGTCTTGATTTTATCGAAGGTAAACAAAGCTTAGCCTTAGTTCAAAAATACGGCTTTGCTAAAGATAAAATCCTTTTTGCAGGTCTTATTAATGGCAAAAATATCTATACTAATGATTATGCTAAAAGCCTAAAGCTTATTAAAGAGCTTCAAAAATATACACAAAATATCATCTTAAACACTTCTTGCTCACTTTTACATGTGCCTTATAGCACTGAATTTGAAAGCAAATTAGATTCAAACTATCTTAAACTTTTTTCCTTTGCCAAAGAAAAACTTCAAGAACTTAAAGATTTAAAAGAAATTCTAAATTCTAGCGAAGAAAATCCGCTCTTTAGAGCCAATCAAGAGCTTTTTAAAAATATCCCAGAGCGTTTAGATGAAAAAGTCAAAGCAAGGCTTAAGGCTTTAAAAAAAGAAGATTTTACCAGAACGCCTAGTTTTAAAGAACGCGCCTTAATCCAAAAAGAATTTTTAAAACTCCCTCTTTTACCAACCACAACCATAGGTTCGTTTCCTCAAAGTGCTGATGTAAGATCTAATCGCCTTGCCTTTAAGCAAGAAAAAATTTCAGCTCAAAACTACACTGAATTTAACCAACAAAAAATCAAAGAATGCATACAAATTCAAGAAGAAATAGGACTTGATGTTTTAGTGCATGGAGAATTTGAAAGAAATGATATGGTGGAGTATTTTGGAGAGAATCTAAAGGGCTTTTTATTTACTCAAAATGGTTGGGTGCAAAGCTATGGCACAAGGTGCGTTAAACCTCCTGTGATTTGGGGTGATGTATCGCGCATAAAGCCTATCACCTTAGCTTGGTCTAAATTTGCACAAAGTTTAAGTCAAAAAATCGTAAAAGGTATGCTAACTGGACCTGTAACCATACTTAATTGGTCCTTTCCAAGAGAAGACATTAGTCTAAAAGAAAGCACTGAGCAAATTGCCTTAGCTATAAGAGATGAAGTATTAGATCTTGAAAATGCAGGTATAAAAATCATACAAATTGATGAAGCGGCTTTGCGTGAAAAACTGCCTTTAAGGAAAAGTGATTGGCATAGTGAGTATTTAGATTGGGCTATTCCTGCTTTTAATCTTGTGCATAGTGGGGTAAAAGCTAAAACTCAAATTCACACTCATATGTGTTATAGTGAATTTAGCGATATCTTAAAAGAAATTGACGCTATGGATGCTGATGTGATTTCTTTTGAAGCTTCAAGATCAAACTTAAGTCTTTTAGATACCCTAAAAGCTATTCGTTTTAAAACTGAGGTGGGACCAGGAGTTTATGATATACATAGCCCTAGAGTTCCAAGCGTAGAAGAATTAAGTTTAACTATAGAAAAAATTTTAAACAAATTACCCAAGGAGCAAATTTGGATCAATCCAGACTGCGGACTTAAAACAAGAGCCTATGAAGAAGTTATAGCCTCTCTTAAAAATTTAGTTACGGCTACGCAAAAAATACGAGAACAATTATAAGGAGTTTTCATGTGTAGTTTTTCTTTTGAAGTTTTTCCACCAAGAAAGGATGAAAATATCAAAAATCTTCATGCTATCTTAGATGATTTAGGGCAATTAAGCCCTAATTTTATCAGCGTAACCTTTGGAGCTGGAGGCTCTATTAACTCACAAAACACTTTAGAAATTGCAAGCTTAATCCAGGAAGAATATCAAATTCCTAGCATAGTACATTTACCTTGCATCCATTCTAGTAAAGAAAAAATCACTCAGATACTTCAAAAATGCAAAGAAAAAAATCTTAATCAAATTCTTGCCCTAAGAGGCGATATATGTGAGAATTTAGAAAAAAGCAAAGATTTTTCTTATGCTAGTGATTTAATTTCTTTTATAAAAAAACAAGAATACTTTGAAATTTATGCCGCATGCTATCCCGAAAAACATAATGAATCTAAAAATTTCATCGAGGATATACACCATCTTAAAACTAAGGTAAATGCAGGAACAGATAAGCTCATTACTCAACTTTTTTACGATAATGAAGATTTTTATACTTTTAAACAAAATTGTGCTTTAGCAGGTATTGACATACCTATTTACGCAGGTATTATGCCTATTACTAACAAAAGACAGGTTTTAAAAATTTCTCAACTTTGCGGAGCTAAAATCCCTCCTAAATTTGTTAAAATTTTAGAAAAATATGAAAATAATACTTTGGCTTTAGAAGATGCAGGTATCGCGTATGCTTGCGATCAAATTGTCGATTTAATCACAAGTGGTGTAGATGGAATTCATCTTTATACTATGAATAAATCCAAAGCGGCTATTAAAATTTATGAAGCTGTAAAGCATTTGCTTAAAGAAGAGCTTCATGCTTAGAAAATAAACTATTTTTTGCTTTTATCTTAACTTATTTTCATTTTTTAGCTTATGGTTTTCTATAAGTAAAACAAAAATTAAAGATAAAAGCAAACCTGGTATAATACCCAAGCAAAGATAGAAAAAAGAATTATATTTAAAAAAGAAGAAAAGTGCACCAAAAAGCATTAAAGCTAAAGATGCACCTTTGAAAAATTCTAAAATATAGATCAATGACCTTCCTCAACAACAGTTGCACCCGCTAAATATACATAAGTTAAAATCATAAAAATAAAAGCTTGTAAAAATGCCATAAAAGTTAAAAGCACATAAGCAGGAAGTGGAGCTATATAAGGAACTAAAGCTAAAATTACCATCAAAAATAAATCGTCACCTTTAATATTTCCAAACAAACGGAAGGACAAAGAAACCACACGAGAAAGATGAGAGACTATCTCTATAGGAAACATCAAAGGAGCTAAAAGTTTAATAGGTCCCATGAAATGAGCAAAATACTTTACAAAACCTTGCGCCCTAATACCCTCAAAATGATAATATACAAAAACTATAATAGCCAAGGACAAAGTCAAATTTAAACTTGCAGTTGGAGAGTGAAAACCAGGTATTATGCCTATAATATTACTAAAAAACACTATAATCCCCAAAGTTGCAACCAAAGGAAGATATTTTCTTGCACCTTTTTCACTTCCCATGGTATCTCTACCCATAGATAAAACTCCCTCTAAAAAAGCCTCGCCTAAATTTTGCATACCGCGTGGAACAAGTTGCATAGAACGAGTAGCCATCATAGCCACTATAACAGCAATTAAAGCTACCAAACCTATGTGAAAAAAATAAGAAAAAGTATGACTTGCATCAAGCAAAGAGCTAAATAAAAATAAATCTTTCATGGTTTCCTCAAAAATTTTATTCTAAACTCGGAATTTTAGCAAAATCTTACTTATATTTTAATGAAAATTTACATCCATTCTAAAACTTGTGAAAGTTCTTTAGCAACAAAACACTTAAGCCCTATATCTTCCAAAGGCTTAGAAGGAACAATGGCATTTTTAAATTTTTGCATTTTAGCTTCTTTTAAACGCGTATCAAGGCTAAAAACCTCTCTAATTTCTCCATTTAAACTAAGCTCCCCTATAAAAATACTATCTTTGCTCAAAGGGCGATTTTTAAAACTTGAAATAATAGCTGCAACCACAGCCAAATCCGCAGCAGTTTCACTTACTTTTACTCCGCCGCTAATATTTACAAATACATCATAATGCCCTAAAGGAATTTCAAGTTTTCTTTCAAGCAAAGCCAAAAGCATATCTAAGCGATTTTTTTCATACCCTGTAGCGCTGCGTTTTGGATAAGAACTTTCACACACTAAAGCTTGAACTTCTAAAACCAAAGCACGAGATCCTTCCATCACAACACCTAAAGCACTTCCTGAAATAGCCTTTCCACGAGTAAAAAAACGATTTGCCAAATCTTTTGCACTGATCAAACCCTTAGTAGTCATCTCAAAAATACCTACTTCATTCGTTCCACCAAAACGATTTTTAAAGCCTCTTAAAAGTCTAATTTCTTTAGTGGCATCTCCTTCAAAATAAAGCACCACATCCACCATATGTTCAAGAACCCTAGGTCCTGCTATAGCACCTTCTTTAGTAATGTGCCCTATGATAAAAGTACTGATATTATAAGCCTTGCTAACACGCATAAGTTCAAAAGTAATCTCACGCACCTGAGTGATGCTTCCTGCTGCTGAAGTGACTTTATTTGAATATAGAGTTTGTATAGAATCAATGATAAGAATACTATAATCCTTTTTGTGTAATTCTTCTAAAATATTTTCAAGGCAAAGTTCAGTAAGTAAAAATAAATTCGGAGTATTAGCCTCAAGGCGATCAGCTCTTAATTTAATCTGAGCTTTACTTTCTTCGCCACTGACATAAAGCACTTTTTTACCCTGTTTGGCTAAATTTGAAGCAATTTTTAACAAAAGCGTAGATTTTCCCACACCTGGACTTCCGCCTATAAGCACTAAAGAACCTTCAACAAGCCCTCCGCCTAAAACCAAATCAAGCTCATTATCATCTGTGCTGTATCTTGTAAAATGTTCTAATTCCACATCTTCAATACAAACAGCTTCACTTGTTTTCATACTAACTTGCGCAAGCTCTTTTAAAACTTTAATTTGCTCAGCTTTTAATTCTACAAAACTATCCCAAGCTCCACAATCAGGACATTTTCCAAGCCATTTGCTTTGTTGATTTCCACAAGCTTGACATTCAAAAAGTGCTTTATTTTTTGCCATTATTCAAAAATAGGATCTAATAAAGTATCTAAATAAGCACTTGCATTAAATTCTTGCAAATCCGTCATTTGCTCACCCACGCCTACATAAAAAATAGGAAGCTCAAGCTCTCTTGCTATACTAAAAAGTGCACCCCCTTTAGCTGTCCCATCAAGCTTTGTGATAATCACACCATCAAGTTTTACAAGCTCATTAAAAGCTTTAGCTTGTAAAATTCCAGCATTTCCCTGTGTTCCATCTAAAACTAAAATTTTTCTATGGGGTGCACCTTCTAAAGCTTTGTTTGAAATTCTCACAATTTTTTCAAGCTCATGGGCTAAATTTTTTTGATTTTGCAAACGCCCTGCTGTATCGATAATAACTCTATCAAAATCCTTTGCTTTTGCTTTAGAAATGGTATCAAAAGCAACCGCTGAAGGATCATGCCCTTGTGCAGTTAAAACTATATCTACATCCACTTTTTGCGCCCAAAGTTTTAATTGTTCAATCGCACCTGCTCTAAAAGTATCACACGCTCCTAAAATCACTTTTTGATTTTGGTTTTTATATAAATAAGCAAGTTTGGCAATACTTGTTGTTTTTCCTGCTCCATTTACTCCTAAAATAAGCTCTACAAAAGGTTTTTCTTGATTGGTTTCTTTTTTTTCATAAAGAAAATAAGAACCCATAACACGCTTTAAATCTTCTTTTTTTACTTCATTTTGAGGTGGTAAATAATAAATTATCTCTTCAACTATTTCATAACTTACATCTGCTTCAAGCAAAATTTCTTCAAGCAAATCTTTGGTTATCTTTTTATTCTCTCCTTTAATCCCAACAATATTTTCAAGAGTTTTTGCAAGTCCTTTTTTAAAAAAATTAAACATTAAAGTATAGCCTTTTGTATATCAATTTCTAGCATTTCTTCAGGAATAAGCCCTAAATACTGATTAATCAATTTAGAATGCTTGTTGTAAAGAAACATGGTAGGAATTCCATTTACCCCACCTAAAGCTTTAGCTAAAAGATAGTTATTTTCACCATTAGCGACTTTATAAGATATTTTATGCTGTTCTATAAATTTTTGAATCTCATCGTTAGATTTATCTTCTAATAAAACCCCAACTATATTAAAATCATTATTATACTTTTCTTGTAATTTATTAAGATGAGGGATTTCAGCAATGCAAGGGGTACACCAAGTGGTAAAAAATACAAACAAAGTTGCCTTATCTTCATCGTTGAAATTTAAAACGGCATTTTCTTTTTTAATTGAAATTGATCCTCCATCAATCAAATTAAGTTTAAAATTCATATCATCACTTTGATTTATACTTGCCTCGGTGCTTAAATTTACATCATTTTGCTGCTTTTCTTTATCATTGCTACAAGCAACAAACAAACAAGATATTGCCACTAGTAAAAGTATTTTTTTAATCTTCATTATTTATCAATCCTTTATTCTTCTTTATAAAAATGCTAAAATTATAACATACATAAGATAATATTTTTTTAAAGGCATATTAATGGAAAAAACAGATTTTAGGGCATTGCAAAAAATACGCCTTTTCAAACATTCAAAACTAAATTTCAAACAAGATTATAAAATATTTAAAGAATGTCTTAAAATAATAAAACTATTTAAAGCTAAAAATATTTTAATTTTTATTCCTTTGCATTATGAACCAAACTTAATAAAATTTCGCCATATTCTTAATAAAAATTACAAACTTTTTGTTCCATTTATGCAAGATAAAAGTTTAAAAATTGTAAAATTAAGATTGCCTTTTATTAAAAAAAGGTTTGGGGTTTTAGAGCCTATAGATTCTTTTTTTAAAGCAAAAATTGATTTAGCTATTGTGCCTGTAATTGGCGTCGATAAAAATTTAAAAAGAATAGGACATGGGCAAGGTTTTTATGATAGATTTTTTGAAAATTTAAATTACAAACCTCATATAATATTTGTCCAAAGTATAGATGCTTTAAGTCAAAATAATCTAACACAAAAGCATGATATTTCAGGAAAATTATACATAAACCCTTATAAAAAATATTACAAGAAAGAAAGAAAAAATGATAGAATCACTTATCGCACTTATAGCCGCTATAGTCGGACTCGGTATAGGATATTTAGTTGCAAAAAAAATCAATGATGCCAAATATGAAATTTTCGTAGAACAAGCCAAAGCTAAAGCCAAAGCTATAGAATACGAAGCGGAGCTTATTTTAAAAGATGCAAAAAATTCAATTCTTAATGCAGAATTAGAAGTTAAAAAAAAATACGAAGAAAAAACTCACAAAATTCAAAAAGATTTTAATCAAAAATTTGATGATCTTTCTAAAAAAGAACAAAAACTTCAGCAAGAAGAAGAAAAACTAAAAGAAGATAAAGAATACCTTTGCAAGTCACAAAGACACATTCAAAACTTACAATCTGATGTTGATAAATTAAAAAATAAATATCAAGAAAAACTTGACGATGTTTTAAAAATTTTAGAACATTCGACAGGACTTACACAAAATGAAGCCAAAGAAATCATTCTTAAAAAAGTAGAAGAAAATTCTCGCGAGCAAATTGCACATATAGTAAGAAAATATGAAGAAGAAGCAAAAAATGAAGCTAAAAGAAAAGCTAATTTCATCATTGCTCAAGCTACTTCTCGTTTTGCAGGTGAATTTGCAGCTGAAAGACTTATCAATGTTATTAACATTAAAAACGATGAACTTAAAGGACGTATCATTGGTAAAGAAGGGCGCAATGTTAAAACCTTGGAAATGGTTTTAGGTGTTGATATTATCATCGATGATACACCAGGTGCTATTATAGTAAGTTGTTTTAATCTTTATCGCCGTGCTATTGCTACAAAAGTTATAGAACTTTTAGTTGAAGATGGCAGAATTCAACCCGCGCGCATAGAAGAAATTCACGAAAAAGTGTGTAAAGAATTTGATAGTGCCATTCTAGAAGAAGGCGAAACCATAGTTATGGATCTAGGTTTAAATAAAATACACCCTGAAATTGTAAAACTCATAGGAAAACTCAAATACCGAGCAAGCTATGGACAAAACGCTTTAGCACATTCTTTGGAAGTGGCTCACCTTGCAGGAATCATTGCTGCTGAGTGTGGTGGAGATGAGAATTTAGCACGTCGTGCGGGAATTTTACATGATATAGGAAAAGCATTAACCCATGATTTTGAAGGATCTCATGTGGATTTAGGTGCAGAACTTTGCAAACGCTACAAAGAGCATCCTGTAGTAATCAATGCTATTTACGCACATCATGGACACGAAGAAGCTACAAGCATAGAATCAGCAGCTGTTTGTGCAGCAGATACTTTAAGTGCTGCACGACCTGGAGCTAGAAGAGAAGTGTTAGAAGCTTTCTTAAAAAGAGTCAGTGAGCTAGAAGATATCGCTAAAAGTAAAGAAGGAATTAAAAATGCCTATGCAATCAATGCCGGAAGAGAAATTCGCGTCATAGCCAATGCTCAGCTTGTTAATGATGATGAAAGTGTACTTTTAGCTAAGGAAATAGCAGCTGAAATTCAAGAAAAAATGCAATATCCTGGTGAAATTAAAGTCAATGTTATACGTGAACTTAGAGCTGTAGAATACGCTAAATAAGGTTTATTATGCAAGATATGATTGATACTTTAATAAAATATGGTTATATTGTTTTATTCTTTTACTCTTTAGGAGGTGGAATGGTTGGAATTTTAGCTGCAGGAGTTTTAAGTTCTCAAGGAAAAATGGATCTTAGTTTTTGCATTGCTCTTGCTTTTATTGCTAATACCATAGGTTCAACTTTGCTTTTTATACTTGGAAAATATTATAAAAAAGACATTATGCCTTATTTTAAAAAACACCGACGCAAGATAGCCCTTGCTATGATAAAAACAAAACAACATGGAATTATTTTACTTGTAACTCAAAAATTTATTTATGGTTTAAAAACTTTTATTCCCATAGCTGCAGGTATGGCAAAATATAATTTTATTAAATTTTTTATTATCAATACTCTAGCTAGTTTGGCATGGGCTATTGTTCTAGGTTTTGCTGCTTATACTTTTGGGTATGTTATTGAAGCAATTTTTGATAAACTGAGTTTATATCCTTATGCTGCTCCTTTATTTTTATTATTTTTAGCCGGAATAATTTGGCTTTATTTAAGTAAATTTTCTAAAAAATAATGTCTCTATGGAATTCTTTTTCTTACTCTTTTAAAGAATTTCATTATTTATTTTTCTCTGTTGTTGTTATTTTTATTTTTAATATCCTTTTAGAATATAATAATTTTTTAAACTTTAAAAACCAAAAACATTACCTTATAGACAACGCTCTATTAACGCACCAATATATAAAATATAATAAAAAAAATAAAAAATACTGGGTTTTAAAGTTACAAACTGAAAACTTCACTTTTTATACTACAAGTTTTAAGGATTTAAATTTAAGCAAGAATCAATTTTTAAGCCTTAGAATTATCACCCATAATATTAACTTTAAAGACTATCTGAGTAAAAGTTTTTACGCACCTTCTTATGATTTTGAAAAATTAAAAGAAAAAGAATACAATCCCATTATATCTTACTTCTTAAATCAACATACAAATGAAAAGATTAAAGAATTTTATGGTGCTTTATTTTTTGCACTGCCCATATCTTTAGAGCTTAGAAACGATGTAAATTACTACGGTATAGCACACCTTATAGCAATTAGCGGTTATCACATAGGCTTACTTTTTAGTTTAATTTTCTTTATTTTAGCTCCAATTTATAGTTTTTTCCAAAAAAGATATTTTCCTTATAGAAATTTACGTTTAGATTTAAGTATTTTAATTTTTGCACTACTTTTAGCTTATGCTTGTTTAATAGGATTTGTCCCTTCTTTTGTGCGCTCCTTGATTATGGCTTTTTGCATTTTTTATCTATTGTGTAAAAATATAAAAATCATTAATTTCGTTACGCTTTTTTGTAGTATTTTATTGTGCATTTCTCTTTACCCTAGACTTTTATTTAGTATTGGATTTTTATTTTCTATTTTAGGTGTTTTTTATATTTTTTTATATATGCATCATTTTGCAAATAAATTTAATAATCTTATAAATATTATTTTGCTTAATATTTGGACTTTTTTTGCTATGGTTTTACCTGTGCTTTATTTTTTTCCACTTATAAGCTACCAACAAATTTTAGGTATTATTTTGAGTGGAATTTTTGTAATATTTTATCCTTTAGTATTATTTTTGCATCTTATAAACTATGGAGATTTGCTCAATTTTATCTTAGATGAATTTTTTAAATTTAAAATTTATGGAACTAATATCCATATCCCATTTTGGATTTTTATAAGTTATCTTATTGCTTCTTTAATCTCTGTGCGATTTAAATATCTAGCTTTTCTTTGTATTTTTGCGAATTTTATTCCCTTCATTATGATTGTGATTTAGAAAATAATAGAGTTTAAGCCCAAAAAGATAAATAATCCAAGAAATATAAATCCAAATAAAAAAGAATAAAATAGTAGAAAAAGATCCATAAACGCTAGCGTATGTTTTATTATATACCACGTAATATACAAATAAATTTTTTCCTATATACCAAATAGTACCCGCTCCAAAAGATACTAAAGCTAAACTTTTAAGAGTTCCCTTATGAACAGAACTTGAATAAGATATAAAAAATAAACCCCAAATAATTACAAAGGGTAAAATTTCAAAAAAATTAAACCCTATTTTATAATCATCTAAAGTTTGTTGGATAAAACCTGAAATATAAAAACTAAGCCCAAGCCCCAAAGGAACAAGAGTTAAAAGAGTCCAATAAGAACTAATACTTTGCCAAAGTCCTTTAGGTTCATTTTTAGTAATGCGATTGATTACAAAATCATAGCCTGAAAAAAAAGCTAAAGAAGTAAATGCCATAGCAATAAGACCTACAATACCCAAATTTACACTATTTTTTAAAAAAGTATCGATGTAGGTAGCAACAACATCTTGTTGCGTTGGTATTAAAAAAGCAAAAATTACTTGCTTTGCTTTTTCATAATAAGCTTTAAAACTGGAAATTTGCGTAAAAACAGAAAAACATACAAATAAAATAGGTATTAAAGATAATACAGTATAAAAACTAAGCGCTGCTGCATAATTTAAAATTTCCTTATCACGCAAATTTAGTAAAATAGTAAAAAAATTTTTCACCTTCTAAAGTCCCATTTTAAAAGGATTTAGTATATTATTTGGATCAAAAGCTTTTTTAATATTTCTCATTAAATTCATTTCGGCTTCAGAAAAAGCTAAATTCATAAAAGGTGCCTTAGAGAGTCCGATACCATGCTCTCCGCTTAAAGTTCCTCCAAGTTTCACTGTTAATTTAAAAATCTCTTCCACAGCTTCATAGCCTTTTTTCACCTGCTCTTTATCATTTTTATCAGGAACCATAACATTAGTATGCACATTTCCATCCCCTGTATGTCCAAAACAAGGAATTTTAAAACCATATTTTTTAGAAATCTCATCTATACCTTCAAGCAAAGTAGGTAGTTTAGAACGCGGAACTGTAATATCTTCATTAAGTTTTAAAGTTCCATACATGGCAATGCTTTGAGAACAATTTCTTCTAGCAAACCAAATATCTGCGGTTTCTTGTTCATCTTTTGCTATTTTAAATTCGCTAGCGCCAGCTTCTAAAAAATAATATTCTAAATTTCTTAAATCCTCATCAATAGCCTCTTTAACATTACCATCCACATCAGCAATCAAAATAGCTCCAGCTTCTATAGGCAAACCTTTATTAAATTTGCTCTCAACCGCTCTAATGCTAAGATTGTCTAAAAATTCCATAGATACAGGACTTACACCGCTAGCAAGACTTTTGTAAACCGCATTCATAGCACTTTTTACACTTGGAAAAATAGCAAAAGCAGTTTTTTTAAATTTAGGCAAAGGTATTAATTTTAAAGTAAGCTCACTTAAAACTGCCAAAGAACCTTCACTAGCGATTAAAATTCCTGCCAAATTATAACCTGCTACATCTTTAATAGTGCGTTTCCCTGCACGAATGATTTCTCCGCTAGGCAAAACAGCCCTTAAAGCCATCACATAATCTTTTGTAATGCCATATTTTGCAGCTCTCATTCCCCCAGCATTTTCGCTTACATTACCCCCTAAGCTTGAATACTCCATGCTAGCAGGGTCAGGTGGGTAAAAAAGTCCATATTTAGCCACTTCTTTTTGTAAATGTATATTAATAACCCCAGGTTGCACAACAGCCACTAAATTTTCAAGATCAATTTCTAAAATTTTATTCATATGCTTTTCAAAAGCAAGCACCACCCCGCCATTAACAGCTAAAGCTCCTCCTGTAAAACCAGATCCTGAGCCTCGAGGTATGACTATGATATTATTTTCATTGCAAAATTTTAAAATTTGAGCAATATCTTCTTCATTTCTTGGAAAAAGAACCCCATCAGGTAAATAATGTTTTTTTGTCGCATCATAGCTATAAGCTCTTTTGTGAATTTCATCAAAATAAGCGTTTTCTTCTCCTAAAAATCGTTTAAAATATTGTTCAAATTCTTTTTTCATGTTTATTGCACCTAAGGAAGATTAATCAAAGCATCATAATACCTATAATAATTTCCTATTTCTTGAGAGTTAAAATCAAAAAAATTACTTTTATATCCACCTATACGAGAATAAAAAGGAACCTGAACGCTAGTTGGCTTGCTTATAGGCACTTCATAAAGCTTATTAAAATCTTGACAATCCACAACTTCTGCATGATTTTCCAAAGCCACAACCAAAATGCCGACCGCATTATCATCACAAAATTGCCTAAAATCTGAACGCTTAGGAGAAAGAGTAGCCGTTCTAATTAATTGTGCTCCAAAAATATCAATATGGGTAAAATATATCTGCGGAAATTCTCTAACAAGTTCATTATAAGTTTGTTCATCAGGAGCAATTACCAATCCTCTATCATAAAGAAAATTTAAAACAACCTCATCACCTACTTTAGGTAAAACATTTGGTAAAGGCAAAGCATCTTGCTTAAGAGCTGAAAAAACACTAAATTCTAATTTTGCCAAACCATTTTTTTTATCTATAACACTTGCTCTAGCGATGATACTTTGCGAATTGCTAAAATGTTGCACTACTACGCCACTTGAATAAAGTTTTATATCATCACTATCTTTAATATAACCATAAATATCATCAACTTTTACAAGTTCACTTTTTATAGGTTTTAAATCAAATCCAACCGCAAAGAGGCTAAGGTTTAAAGCTAAAAAACACACTATAGTTTTAAACAAATTTGCTCCTTAAATAAAAATTTATAGAATTATAATCCTTTTTTGTTAAGCAATTGTAAGAAAAATAAAGTAAAATATAGCTTTCAAATTTCAAAATTCTTTTAAAAATTAAGGTTATCTCATGAAAAAATTATTGCTTTTATTTATTTTTGTTGTTCAAAGTTTTGCAGCTTTAAGTGTTGAAGAGCTAACTTGGGATAATGGAGATACCTTGCTTAAATTCTTACAAAGAAATTCCATACCTATGTCGCTTTATTATGGACTTGATAGAGAAGATCAAGAACTTGCTTCTGATATAGCCTATAAAATAAAATATCAAGTTTTAAAAGATGAAAACAACAACATAGAACAAGTTTTAATTCCAATTAGTGATGATTTACAAATTCATATCTATAAAGATAAAGATAGACAATACACTCTTGCTTTTACTCCTGTATCTTATCAAAAAGAAGATAGAATTTTACATTTAACCATTAAAAGCTCTGCTTATCAAGATGTCTATGAAGAAAGTGGTAGCAGTACTTTAGCTCGTGCTATGGTTCGTGCTTTTCGAGGAAGTATAAATTTTCGCAATATCCAAAAAGGTGATGAAGTAACCCTATATTATGAACAAAAAAGACGCATGGGTAAACTTTGGGGTGATATAAATATAAAAATGGCAATGGTAGAAATCAATAAAAGCGCTAGAGAAGTCTTTTCTTATAATGATATATTCTATGATCGTGATGGCAAAGAATTAGAATCTTTTTTACTTACAAAACCTGTGAATTACACTAGAATTTCTTCTCCTTTTACAACAGCAAGATATCATCCTATATTAAAACGCTATCGTGCCCATCTTGGTATAGACTATGCTGCACCTACTGGAACTCCTGTGAAAAGTGCTGGCAAAGGAGTAGTAACCTTTATAGGCACAAAAGGTGGTTATGGAAATGTAATTCAAATCAAGCATGACTCAGGTTATATGACTTTATATGCTCATCTTAGTCGTTTTGCAAAAATTAAAAACGGACAAAAGGTAAATCAAGGACAAGTAATTGCATATGTTGGTTCAACAGGTATGAGCACAGGGCCTCATTTGCATTTTGGAGTATATTTAAATAATAAAGCTATAAATCCTGCATCTGTTGTAAAAATCGCCAAATCAGAACTTAGTGGAAAAGCAAAAGAGAATTTTAAACATATCATAGCTGGATACGAGCAGGTTGTTAAAGAAGCCCTAGTCTCGAATCAACCTAATCCCCCAAAAGAAGAAGATTTTGAAAACTATATAGAATTTTAATTACTCAACAACGCTTTATCTTTTGCATTGATTAAAGAATTTAGAAGAGTTGCAAGCTCTTCTTTTTCTTTTTCACTAATTTCACAAAAATCTGCATCAATCAATTGTTTCACCAAAGCTTCATTTAACAAATCCCCATCGCCAAATTCTCTAGCTTTTTGAATGATTTTTAACACTCTTAAATCTTTTCTTTCATACATTTTAATCCTTTAAATAAACCACGCTCACAAAACGCTTAGGCGTTTTATCGCGACGATAAGAAAAAAAACTCTCATCATCAAAACTACAAATTCCACAATCTTTAATATTTTCAATGCCTAAATTTTGAGCTTGAAATTTTACCAAGGCTTTTAAATCAAGTTTATTATCTTGAACAAATTCTTTAAATTCTTTTTTAGCAAATTCTAAAATTTCTCCATCTATTTCATAATTTTTAGCACAAATTCCAGGTAAAATAAAAAGATGAAATTTATTCTTATCTAAATGTGAATTTTGCATAGTAATTTGATCAACGCATTCTTTTAGGATATTTTCAAAGCTTCCTTTTCTACCTGAATGCAAAGCTGCTATAATGCCACTTTCATGATATAAGATCAAAGGCAGACAATCCGCACTTAAGACACAAAGAGCAGTATTTTTTTCTTTACTTATAAGTCCATCACAACTGAGATTTTTTAAATTTTCATCATAAATGATAACTTTATGAGAGTGAATTTGATCCATAAAAACACATTTTTCAATATCTTTAAAACCTAAATGAGAAAATAAATTCTCATTATGAATTTTAGCCCTAAAAACATTATAATCCTTATCAAAAGCACAAAAAATACCGACTTTATCATTTTCTAATAAAGATAAGAAATTCTTTCCACTTCTTCCCATGATAATCCTTTGTTTTTACCTTGCAATTGTGCATAAATATAACGAGCAAGCAAATCGCTTTCTATATTTATTTTTCTACCTACTTGATAGTCCTTAAAAAGCGTTTCTTTAAAAGTAATAGGAATAATAGTAAGCCTAATACCATTTTTTAAAATTTCATTGATAGTAAGGCTTACCCCATCAACAGCTATACTTCCTTTTTCTGCCATAAATTTCATAGCTTCTTTAGGTAAAGTTATATGAAAATCCACTCCATTTTCATCCTTTTGAATCTTTTCAAGTATACCAATAAAATCAATATGCCCTTGCATAAGATGTCCATCGATTCTATCGCCATATCTTAAAGCAGGTTCTATATGAACTTTATCTTTTAAATTCTCTATAGCTATATGAGTGCGACTTTCGCGAGAAAGTTCCACTTCAAAACCTCCCTCATAAAGTTTTGTCACACTCAAACAAGCTCCATTTACAGCTATACTATCGCCAAGATTTGGACGATGCTTAGCTGTTAAACTTAAAGTATTGTTTTGATAAGATTGAACTTTGGCAATTTCTCTTATGAGTCCATTAAACATTTTTTACCTTAGAAAATCTTATTTAATAATTTATTTACCGCTTTATCCACTTTATTGCCTGTATTTTTAGCACCATCACTCACGCCGCCACCTACTACATTTTTAATAGAATTTAAAACACTTCCTGCATTTAAATTTACTTTAGGATTTTCTGTAGTTCCTGTAATACTTCCTTTAAAATTAGCTCTATCGAGTTTAATATCAAAAGGCAAATTTAAAGCTCCACTTTTAGAATTTAAAGCTCCTGATTGTACTAAAATATAAGAACGATCTGCTTGCATATTAAGATCAAGCTTGATATTTTCTTTTTTAATCAAAGCTTTAGCATTAGCAGTACGATAAACATCATCTGTAATATCTTTTAATGTTAAAATTTTTAAAGCATTGGTAATAAGATTTGGTTTTAATTTACCCTCTTTCATATCCAAATTAACCTCGCCTTCTTCGCTTAAAAGATTGTAATTTGCCTTCATGTCCGCCTTACCTTGATAAATATCCATAAAATCCAAACCCTGAGCTAGACTACTTAAATCCACTCCGTTTAAATCAGCAAGCAAAAGGTTATCTTTAAATGTGCTTTGAAGTTTTCCTTCAAATAAATTTGGACTATTTACAACAAAATTTAAACTCTTATCAAAACCTACCTTTCCATTAAATTCTGCCTTACCTTTAAGTTTTCTATCTAACAAAAAGCCTAGTTTTGAAAAATCATTTATCTTTAAATTAAAATCCGAATTTAAAAGCATCTTACTTATATCAAAACTTCCTTGTAGTTTTGTAAGATCAGCTAAAGATGAATTTAAAACAGAATCAAATTGAGCGATATTGTTTTTAAAATTAATTTTGGTATTTAAATCATAACTTGTATTGTTTGGAAAATTTTTATTTAAAATTTTACTTAAAGTTGCAGCATTTAAAATGCCTTTAGCCTCTAAATTTGCTTTACCATTAAGGTTGTTAAAATCGATATTATCTAAATTAACTTTTGCATTAACAACCCCACTGGCATAATTTGGCATACCTGCTATAACAAAAAGTTTAGATAAATCAAGTTTATCAATGTTCAAATCAAGTTTTTTACCATTTGAATCAGCTTTGATTACGCCATCTGCCAAATTTGCATTTGCATTTAAATTTTGTATTTGAGTACCTATAATATGAGCTTTTGCATTAAGATCTGCCTTACCTTGTAATTTTTGTCCCGCTATAGCACTAAACTGAGACAAATCATCAATAAAAGCATTTAAATCTGTATTTAACTCACTATTTTTTAAATTATAAGTTCCTTGAAGTTTTTTGATATTAAGTAAATTTGAAGCAAGTAAAGCATTGTAAGAAATATTACTATTTTTTGCATTTGCTTTAGCATCAAGACTAAAAATTGTATTTGGAAGTTCTATTTTAGCAATTTTTTTAAGCTCATTGGTGTTAATCTTTGCATTGTTTATTTTTGCCTCAAGATCGAAATTAGAAAAATCCAAATCCGCATTTAAAAGTTTAGCATTTAAATTTCCAGAAACTAAGGCTCCATATCCTGCAAGAGCTAATAATTTTTCCAAACTTGCTTCATTAATATCTGCAAAAATTTTATTATTTTTCAAACTTGCCTTTACCTCTCCACCAAGTCCGATAACTTGA
Organism: Campylobacter sp. CFSAN093233; assembly: GCF_011068165.1. Taxonomy (NCBI): domain Bacteria; kingdom Pseudomonadati; phylum Campylobacterota; class Epsilonproteobacteria; order Campylobacterales; family Campylobacteraceae; genus Campylobacter; species Campylobacter sp. CFSAN093233. Next base: position 112,569 of record NZ_JAAMWY010000005.1, on the reverse strand, counting down.
GCATTTAAACTTGATAAGGCATTATTTACAACACTTGTTTCGCCTATCACGCCCAAACTACCATTTAATCTAGTTTTTGTAAGTTTTTCAAGCTTTGCAAGAGAAGGAATATTTAAATTAAAATCAGTACTTAAAATATTCTTACTCATATCATAAAGAGTTTTTTGGGTTTGTAAGTTAAGATAATCATTGTAAATTTTACTTACAGCATAAATCTTATCTTCTTTAACATTGGCTAAAATTTCTGCTTTAGGATTAGAATTTAAAGGCAAGTCTAAAGAAAAATCTTTTTTTATCGCCTCGTAGTTTATATAGCTTGTATCAAGTTTTATGATAATATTTCCATCAGGTTTTAAATTCTGTGCTGAAATTTTTGCCTGAGCATTTAAAAAACCTTTAGCATAACTAGGATAAGATAAAAGATGAAGTATTTCTTCTATCTTAAGATTTTTTGCATCTAAATTTAAAGCGATAGGGCTGTAATTATACATTCTCGCATTTAAAAATACATTTGAACCTAGTAAGTAACCCCTTCCATCTAAAGTAAAATCACTTGCCTTGCCTTGAATTTTACCGCCAAAAGAAAGGTTTTGATTTAAATTTAAACCTAAATTTTTAGCATAATTTTGCTTTAAAGAAATAAGATAGTCAAGATCAAATCCAAGCTTAAAAGGACTCAAAGCTCCCTTGAGATTGAAATCTGCCATATTTGCAATATTTGCTTGCAGTTCAAGACTTGAAAAACGCAAATTAAAACGCGTGATATTTACATCTAATCCCGCATTTTCTTTAATCTTTTTTTGTACTATATTTGCCACTATATTATTACCAAAACTTGTAAAAAGTATGGTACAAAGAGCGATTAAAAGCACAACAACAAAAGCTACAATGCCATAAAAAATCTTTTTCATTTTTATCCTTTAGTTTATTTTATAAAATAACTTTAGTCTATAAAACTAAACTTTTATAAATATTTTAATTTAAAGTATTGACAAAATTCATTTTTTATAGTATGATATTATCACTCTAAATTAAAGAGTGCTAAAATCAATATTTTTAAGGATGGACAAAAATGAATTTTCAACCTTTAGGAAAGCGTGTTCTAGTTAAACGCGTAGAAGAAACTAAAACAACAGCCTCAGGCATAATTATACCAGATAATGCTAAAGAAAAGCCTTTAATGGGTGAAGTAGTAGCAGTAAGTAAAGAAATCACTGATATTGCAAATGGTGATAAAATCGTGTTTGCTAAATACGGTGGAACAGAAATTAAACTTGATAATAATGAATATTTAGTTTTAAATTTAGATGATATCTTAGGAATTTTAAAATAATTTATAAAAAAGGATAAAAAATGGCAAAAGAAATTATTTTTTCAGATGAAGCAAGAAATAAACTTTACGAGGGCGTTAAAAAACTTAATGACGCAGTAAAAGTAACTATGGGGCCAAGAGGACGCAATGTTTTAATCCAAAAAAGCTTTGGTGCTCCAAGCATTACTAAAGATGGCGTAAGTGTTGCTAAAGAAGTAGAGCTTAAAGATAGTCTTGAAAATATGGGTGCTTCACTCGTAAGAGAAGTAGCGAGTAAAACAGCTGATCAAGCAGGCGATGGAACAACTACTGCAACGGTTTTAGCTCATGCAATTTTCAAAGAAGGTTTAAGAAATATCACAGCAGGTGCAAATCCTATCGAGGTAAAACGCGGTATGGATAAAGCTTGCGAAGCTATAGTAGCAGAACTTAAAAAACTTTCTCGCGAAGTAAAAGATAAAAAAGAAATTGCACAAGTTGCTACAATCTCAGCCAACTCTGATGAAAAAATCGGAAATTTAATCGCTGATGCTATGGAAAAAGTGGGCAAAGATGGTGTTATCACTGTTGAAGAGGCAAAATCAATCAATGATGAATTAAATGTAGTTGAAGGTATGCAATTTGACAGAGGTTATTTAAGCCCTTATTTTATCACTAATGCAGAAAAAATGACAGTAGAGCTTTCAAGCCCTTATATCCTGCTTTTTGATAAAAAAATTGCAAATTTAAAAGATTTATTACCGGTTTTAGAACAAATTCAAAAAACAGGCAAACCACTTTTAATTATCGCTGAAGATATTGAAGGCGAAGCGCTTGCAACTTTGGTTGTAAATAAACTTCGCGGTGTTCTTAATATTTCAGCAGTAAAAGCTCCAGGTTTTGGCGATAGAAGAAAAGCTATGCTTGAAGATATAGCGATTTTAACAGGTGGAGAAGTGATTTCTGAAGAACTTGGAAGAACTCTTGAAAGTGCGACTATACAAGATCTTGGACAAGCTTCTAGTGTAATCATCGATAAAGACAATACAACCATAGTAAATGGTGCAGGCGAAAAAGCAAATATCGATGCAAGAGTCAATCAAATCAAAGCACAAATTGCTGAAACAACTTCAGATTATGACAGAGAAAAATTACAAGAAAGACTTGCAAAATTAAGTGGTGGTGTTGCAGTTATTAAAGTAGGTGCAGCAACTGAAACTGAAATGAAAGAGAAAAAAGATCGTGTTGATGATGCTTTAAGCGCTACTAAAGCAGCAGTTGAAGAAGGTATAGTAATCGGTGGTGGTGCAGCGCTTATCAAAGCAAAAGCTAAAATCAAACTTGATCTACAGGGTGATGAAGCAATTGGCGCAGCTATCGTTGAAAGAGCTTTAAGAGCACCTTTAAGACAAATTGCTGAAAATGCAGGATTTGATGCAGGTGTGGTTGTAAATAGCGTAGAAAATGCTAAAGATGAAAACACAGGATTTGATGCTGCAAAAGGTGAATATGTTAATATGCTTGAAAGTGGAATTATCGATCCTGTTAAAGTAGAAAGAGTAGCTTTACTCAATGCAGTTTCTGTAGCTAGTATGCTTTTAACCACAGAAGCAACAATTAGTGAAATTAAAGAAGATAAGCCTACTATGCCAGATATGAGCGGTATGGGAGGAATGGGTGGCATGGGCGGAATGATGTAATATCTGCTCTAACCTCTTATCAGCAAGGATTTTCCTTGCTGATTACCAATTTAATTTAAAAACACTCCCTTGATTTTCTACAGATTCGCAAATAATCTTAATATCATTATCATCACAAACTTTTTTTACCAAAGAAAGCCCTATACCAAATCCTCCTTGATCGGTATTAAATCTTGTATATCTATCAAAAATATGATTTAAATTTGACTTTGAAATTCCACAACCTGTATCCGCAATACTTAAAAAATTGGCTTTTAAAATTATAGAAATTACTCCACCTTTTTTATTGTATTTAATAGCATTGCTTATAAGATTATCAATCAATTTAGAAATTTGACTTTTAGGAGCAAAAATATTTGCTTGATTTAAATCAAGCTTTAGTGTAATTTTTTTTTGCTCAAAAAATACTTTAAAATATTCCAATCTTTCTTCAAGTAGTATTCTTAAATCAAATTTTTGTTTTTCTGTTTCTAAGGTATTAGGGAAATTATAAAAAACAAGATCAGAGTACACTTGAGACAAACTTTTTGCAGCAAGCTTAATCCTTGTAAATTTAGTATTATCTCCTAAATTTTGATGCTCAAGTTGTTCTATACTCATCAAAATAACACTTAATGGGGTATTGAGTTCATGAGTTGAATCTTTAATAAAACGATTTAGTGTGCTGATTTTATCCTCCAAAGGCTTTAGAGCAATTTTTACTAAAATATAAGATATTAAACCCAATATGCAAAAAGCCATAATAGCAAAACCAAAAACTTTCGTTCTAATCCAAAAAAGATCTTTGCCAACATCTTCACCCTGTATTAAAATTTGCAAACCATCGTTAGTATTTACTTCTTCATTGCTAGCATGTCTTAAAAAATAATGATCTGCACTCATAGGAGCAAGGAAAAAAACCTTATTATCACAAATACCTCTACCTTTAAGCTCTATCTTTGCCTTTCTTAAATCAAAATCTATATTACTAAAAACAATCTTTTTAGCATCAAATATAGCAAATTTTAGTGCTGTGCTTTGAGCAATATTTTTTGCACTTATATCTATAGGGGTAAAACGAGAATTTAAGATGCTTATAACAATGTTTCTATGATTTTCTCTCAAAGTGGCACCCTTCAAAACAACTAATTCTTCATATAATTTTTGATACCATAATGCAAAAAAAATAGTTAAAAAAATACCTGTAGTTGTTAGGTAGATTAATAAAATTTGCCTAATGACTTTTTTAGCCATAGCAATATCCCCTGCCTCTTTGATTTATAATTTTTTCTTTTCCTAAAATTTTACGTAAATTTTTTACATAAGCTCTTAAACTTAGCTCACTAGGCTCCTCATCATAATCCCAGAGTTCTTCAAAAATTCTCTCTGTGCTTAAAAAGTTGTTTTTATTTTTAAGTAATAAAGACAAAAGCTTAATTTCTTTACTCGGTAAAGTCAAGGCTTTATTATTATGGTAAAGAATTTGTGTAGTAAATTCAAATCTAAATCCATCTCCTAAATCTTCAAAATCTTCATTTTTATGTGAAAAAGCTCTTTTAAGCAAAGCTTTAACCCTGATAGATAACTCGGCAAGTTCAAAAGGTTTTTTTATATAATCATCACAACCTGCGTCAAAGCCTTGTTTTAAATCGTTTGTTGTGTTTAAAGAAGTCATGAAAATTGCTGGAGTTTGCTTTCCGCTTTTTCTTAATTCTTTAAGTAATGAAAATCCATCTCCTAAAGGAACTTTTACATCTAAAATCCAAAGATCAAAATATCTTTCATAAGCCATATCTAAAGCTTCTCGTGCATTATCGCATAAAAATACTTCATATCCTTCATCGTTTAAAAACTCTTCAATGATCTCACTCAAGCTCAAATCATCTTCTAAAAGTAAAATTTTAGCAGCCATAATTTAAATCTTTCTAACTTCAAATCTCTTAAATATATATCATTGTATCAAAATTCTTATCAATTATTTAATAAAATTTCATTTTTATTTAATTTATTTTTATCTATAATCCTTTCATACAAATAAATTTTTCCTTAAGGAGTTAAAATGCTTCCAAAATGGGATAACAGCTATAGTGTGCACAATGCTAAAATTGATGAGCAGCATAAAAAGCTTTTTAAACTTGCTACAAAAGTTGAAGTTGTATCAGATAGATCTGTAAGTAAAAATGAAGTCAAAGAACTTTTGGCTGAATTTTTTAATTATATGAAAGATCACTTTAATGATGAAGAAAAATACATGCAGCTAATAGGCTATCCAAATTTAGAAGAACATCGAAAAATACATAAAGAAATCATCCAAACCATGATTAATTTAATCAAAAATATCAAATCAACCAATGATCTTAAAGAAAAACTTTATATAGTGGCTAAAAAGTGGCTTTTAGAACACATACTATATGAAGACATGAAAGTTGAAAAATGGAGAAGTTCTTCTTTGTCTACAGATGATGGTGGCGATGTTAGCTTTGAAGCAGCAGAAGATGAAGATAATGAGTATCCACAATTTTATCTTTATACCTGTAATTGTCCTGGTAAAATTCACGATGTTCCTTATAGCATTCATCAAAAAATAGAATTACAAGGTCATAAATTTACTTGTAAAACTTGTAAACAAGCTATAAAATTTTACAAAAAATATTCTTAAGGAGGATAAAATGAAACGCAATGTAAAAACTTATTCTTTTAGAATGCCTTTAGAGCTTAAGGAGCGTTTGGATAATTTAAGTAAAAATCTTTCTAAACCAAAATCAACCATAGTAAAAGAAGCTATAGAGGCTTATCTTAATGAAGTTGAAGATTTTTCTTTTGCTGTTAATGCCCTAGAAGAACTTAAAGATGGGGATTATCAAAAGGCGAGTAAAAAAATAGATAAAATTGTCAAAAATCTTAAACAAACAAAATAAAAACTTTATCACAATTTTTTGTGATAAAGACTTATTATTTTTTTATATTAAAATACATTTATGAATATTAAAAATGGAGTTAAAAAAGTGGCTCCGGATGTAGGATTCGAACCTACGACCAATCGGTTAACAGCCGACTACTCTACCGCTGAGCTAATCCGGAATATTTAAAAGTAAAATGTGATTATAGTGAAATTAAAAAACTTTGTCAAGGATTTTTTCACAAAAATGCATTTTTTATGTAAAAAAATTAATTTACTCCTTAACAATAACACTTTTTAAATTTCTAAAATAAAACAAATTTACCCCATCTTCATATAAATAATCAAGCTTCATTCCATGTGTTTCTAAAATAGTATTTACAATATAAAGCCCTAATCCAAAACTTGATTTTTGTTTTGATCCTTGAGTAAAAGCTTGAGTATAGTATTCTAAAGTATTGTTAAGCTCAGGACCACGATTTTTAAAACAAATATAATCATCTATAATATCAATTTGCACAAACCCATCTTCAGAATGTTTAATACCATTATCTATCATATTTTTAATCGCCGTAGTAAAAAGTTTAAAATCCACATTTACAAAAAAACTTTCTTCCATAAAAATACGTATATTGCTATCATCTCGCATTGCAATTTCTTTGGCTTCATCTAAAACATCTAAAATATTGTATTTTTTTCTATTTATAAAAGCAGCCCCTGAAGTAATTTGCTCAATAGCAGCAAATTCATTAATTAAAATTTCAAGTCTAGTAAAAACCCCATTTAAGCGCTCTTTATATTTATTATCTTCTATCATTTCTAAAGTTAAGAGCCCTTTAGTAATAGGAGTTTTGAGTTCATGCATAATATTTCTTAAAAAAAACTGACGAGATTGGTTTAACTTTCGAATTTGAACAATGGCTTGATAAAAAGCTTCACTTACTTGTGAAATTTCATCCACCCCAGTGCTTACATCTTCTATATCACCAAGCTTTCCTTGGGCAAATTTATCAATTTGTTTTTTAAGTCTTTTAAGTGGTTTTAATTTTTTAAATATATAAATATAAAGCAATACAAGAATACAAATCACAGCTACAGCTATAGCTTTGATAATAAAATACCTATAGGTTTGATAATCTTGATCCTTATAAAGATAAACCTTTCCATCATAAATAATATTTAAATACACCTGTCTATTATAAGAAATAATCTCGATTAAGCCATTGTTAACCTCAACCCTAGCTAAAACATCACCTCTAAAAAGAATTTTACGGATCTGCTTTGCTTCTGTTATCTCATCCATTTTATTATAATTTTTTGTCTGCTCTTCAAATTCTTTTTCACTGATAACTCCTGCAAAATTTAAGAGCCTTGCATTAGCTATCAAAGAATATTTTGTGTTTAATTCTCTAGTATAATTTTGCTGATCATATTCTATAAGCCACAAAAAGCCAAGTATAACACTAACCCCAGCAAAAATAAAAATAAAAGTTATAGTATAAAAAATCGAAGATTTATTCATTGAGTAAGCTTATAACCTATTCCACGTATAGAGTGAATATATTTTGGAGTTTTTGGATCATCTCCCATCTTTTGACGAATTCTACTGATAATAACATCTATACTTTTATTACTAGAATCCTCACTAATAGAAGAACAATTATAAACAAGCTCTTCACGACTTACCACTCCACCCTCTTTTTTAATCAAATAGCTTAAAATATCAAATTCAGCATTAGTTAAAGTAAGCTCTTGTCCTTTCATGGTAATAATATGCTTATATTGATCATAAACAAGATCTTTTACACTTTTTGCTATGGCGCTTTTTGTATTTGAAATACGTCTTAAATGACTTTTAATGCGTGCTTGTAATTCTTTTGGATTATAAGGTTTTGGTAGGTAATCATCTGCTCCAAGCTCTAAAGCATTAACCTTATCTGTAATATCATGTCTTGCGCTTGAAACAATAATAGGTGTATCATACTTTTTACGAATCTCTTCACACACTTCAAGCCCATCAAGCCCTGGCAAAGAAAGGTCTAAAATGATAAGCTGATATTCTTTTAATGCAAGCTTAGAAAGACCTATATAAGGCTCATGAGCTATATCAACTTTCATATCAAATTTTTCCAAATATTCAGCTGTAATTTCTGCTAATTCTAAATCGTCTTCTATCATAAGAATATTTGTCATAGTTTTCCTTTATTTTAAACTTAATTTTAATTTTAAACTAAAATTTATAACAAAAGGAAAATCCTTCCGTTATTTTTATTTAAGCACAAGCAAAGTCGCAAAACCATTGCGATATACCCAAACTTTGGTAAATTCTTTTTTATTAACTTGTTTTAAAGCTTGTTCTAAATCTTTTAAATTTTTAATTTCACTTTGTCCAACACCTATGATAATATCACCCTCTTGGAAACCAGAATTTTTTCCTTTGCTCTTTTCTTTAACACTATCAACCAAAACACCATTAACATCTTTTGGAATTTGCAAACGATCCTTAAGTCTTGGATCTAAATTTCTCAAACTCAAACCATCAATCAAATCACTTTGTACGCCTTTAGGATTTTCTTTTTCACCTTTAAGAGTAAAACTTGTTTGCTTATTTACTCCATCTCTTTCGTAACTTAATGAAATTTTTTGACCAATCTCTAAAGTTCCTATATAATTTTTAAGATCAATAGGACTTTTTATAACCTTATCATTAACTTTAGTAACTAAATCTCCACGCTTAATCCCTGCTTCATCAGCACTTGAACCTTTTTGAACATCAGTGATTAAAGCTCCTTCTTGATTTTTGTAAGCTTTTTTAGTATCACCTTGCAAAGCTGAAATAGTCACACCTAAAAATCCTCTATCGATCTTGCCTTTTTCAATAAGTTTTTTAGCTATATCCTTTACCATATTTGAAGGTATAGCAAAACCTATACCGTTATTTCCACCTCCACGAGAAAGAATAGCTGAATTAATACCTACTAAATATCCACGACTATCTACCAAAGCTCCGCCTGAATTTCCTGGATTGATAGAAGTATCTGTTTGTATAAAATTTTCATATTGATTTAAACCTATATTGTCTTTGTTTAAAGCAGATATTATCCCACTTGTAACACTAAAACCAACTCCAAAAGGATTTCCAAGTGCAAAAACAACATCTCCTTCCATTAAATCATCAGAATTTGTAAAAGTAATAGCTGAAAGATTATTAGCCTCTATTTTTATAACAGCCAAATCTGTTTTTGGATCTTTGCCTATAAGTTTTGCTTTATATTCTGTGTCGCTTCCTGGCAAATTCACTGTAATCGTATCAGCATCATCTACAACGTGATTATTTGTTACTATATAACCATCTTTTGAAATAATCACTCCCGATCCCAAAGAACTTACCACTTCTTTATCATTCTTTCCTTTTCTTTGAGGAAAATCAAAATCAAAAAATTGTTTAAAATAAGGATCATTAAAAAAATCATCCAAAGGACTTGGACGATTCGATCTTGTAATAGTTTTTGAGGTGGAAATATTAACCACTGATTTTTTTGCATCTTTAATAGAATCATGATAAGAAAGCACTGCATTTCCAGCAGCAGGATTCACACGATTAGCCGTTGTAGTTGATTCGTTAAAATTAATACTTGCAGCAAATAAAGCACTTGCTAAACTTAATGATAAAAAAATCTTTTTCATCTCATTTCCTTTTGTCTTTAAAAATAAATCATCTCGTAAAATATTTTACTGTCTTCATAGTATAAAACCGAAAATTTACAAAATTGTAAATAAAACCTTGAGTGATAAAAATTTATAAAACTTGATTGACTTAGGCTAAAGTTTATGTTATAATTTAATCCTTTATATAATCAAGTAAAAATTTTTAAGGAAATATAACATGAATAGTTTATACGAAACTCTTGAAGTTAGCAAAAACGCTAGTGCAGATGAAATAAAAAAAGCTTACCGTCGCCTAGCTAGAAAATATCATCCTGATATCAACAAAGAAAAAGGCGCGGAAGAAAAATTTAAAGAAATTAATGCTGCTTATGAAATTTTAAGTGACGAAAAAAAACGAGCTCAGTATGACCAATACGGCGATTCTATGTTTGGTGGACAAAGTTTTCATGATTTTTCAAGAAATACTGGTGGGGTAAATTTAGACGATATTTTAAAAGATCTCTTTGGAGGAGGCTTTGGTGGACGCTCAAGAGGGGATTTTAACGGCTTTTCTTCAAAAGGCTTTAGCAGTGGTTTTGGAGGATTTGGAGGTTTTGAAGAAGAAAATTTAGACAGTAATCTAGAGCTTCATATTCCTTTCGAAAAAGCTGTTAAAGGCGGGGAACATAGTTTTAATTTTCAAGGCGAAACCATTAAATTTAAAATTCCACACGGTATAAAAGAAGGCGAGAAACTAAGAATTCGCTCTAAAGGAAAACAAAGCAGAAATGGAGCTAGAGGCGATTTAATCATTATTGTAAAAATAGAAGAAAGTCCTATTTACACAAGAGAAGATGATGATTTATATCAAAAGGTTGATATTTCTTTAAAAACTGCACTTTTTGGTGGAAAAATAAATATAAAAACACTCAAAGAAGGCAAGGAAGAAGCGACAATTAACATAACGCCTAATTCAAAAAATAATCAAAAAATTCGTTTAAAAGGTTATGGAGTGCAAAATAGAAAAAGTGATATTTATGGGGATATGTATTTGATTTTAAATGTTGTTTTGCCAAATTTAGATACTCTTGATGAAAAATTTATAAAACTCTTAAAAGAAAAATTACCTTAAAAAAAGGAATAAAATATGGAACACCATTATGATGAACCTGTATATTTAATCAGTGTTGTAGCTAAAGTTTTAAGCATACATCCACAAACCTTAAGGCAATACGAAAGAGAAGGATTGATAGAGCCAAGTAGAACCGATGGCAAAATAAGACTTTATTCTCAAAGAGATATTGACCGTATTAAACTTATATTGCGTTTAACAAGAGATATGGGAATCAATCTTGCTGGGGTAGATGTTATCTTAAAATTGAAAAACCAACTTCACGAATTTGAAAATTTAATTGATGAACTACGCTTAGAATTAAGCAAACAACAAGATAAAGAAGCGGCTAGTAAAGCCGTTGTCAAGCATAAAAATAGCTTTGATTTGATTTTTTATAAGAAAAAATAAAAAATAATGGATAATTTTTTAGAAATTTTTTTAATCACCGTTGCTATAGCTATAGTTTTAAATGTCATATTTAAAAAATTTGAAATTCCAACTATCATTGGATATATAGCTGCTGGAGAAATCATTTCTGAAATTTATCATTTAAGTGGCAAAGGCGAAATCACCCATATAGCCGAATTTGGTATAGTGTTTTTAATGTTTACCATAGGGCTTGAATTTTCTTTTAAGCATTTAATGGCAATGAAACAAGAAGTTTTTTTAAACGGCTCTTTGCAGATGCTTACTTGTGGCTTTGTTTTTATGCTACTTGCTATAGGAATTTTAGGACTTGGAGATAAAAGTGCTACCATAGTAGGCTTTGCACTAGCACTTTCTTCAACCGCAGTGGTACTTAAAATTTTAAATGATAATGGCGATATAAATGAGCAATATGGCAGAAAAGCATTGGGAATTTTGCTTTTTCAAGATATAGCTGTTATTCCTTTGCTTTTGCTTGTAGATATTTTTTCATCCAACAATCAAAACATAGAAAAACTCCTTTTTACCACTTTAATTTCAGCACTTATTTTAATCACTTTATTATTTTTCATAGGTAAATATCTAGTGGATAGAATTTTTAGACTCATTATCCATACTTCTTCTCAGGAAATTTTTATTAGTACTGTTTTATTTATGGTTATTGGAGCAAGTTTTTTAGCAAATTATTTTGGATTTTCTTATTCTTTGGGTGCTTTTATAGCAGGTGCTTTGATAGCAGAAACAAAATATAAACACAAAATAGAAGCAGACTTAATCCCATTTAGAGATTTGCTTTTAGGGCTTTTTTTCATAACTGTAGGCATGCAAATTCAACTTGATGTAGTGGCGCAAAATTGGTTTTTAATCATAGTTTTAACCCTTCTTGTAATGGCTTTAAAATTTGGCATAGTTTTTGGCTTTTTATTTCTTTACACCAAAAAAAGAGTAGCGCTTAAAACAGCTTTTGCCATAGCTCAAATTGGCGAATTCGCCCTAGCAATTTTTTCTCTTTTACAAGCAAAAAATATGCTTGATACCAAAACTTCACAAATTTTAATTGTTGTTTCTATTTTAACCATGATTATCACGCCTTTTATTTTAAACAATATAAGAAAAATTACCAATGTTGTAGAAGATATAGCACTTAATACCAACGCTGTGCAAAATATTGACAGCAATATCAAGCTTAAAAATCATCTTGTTGTTTTTGGCTATGGACGCTTAGGACAAGAAGTCGTACAAAAAATCAAAAACACAGGCGTACCTTATCTTGTTTTAGAAAGTGATTTAAATTTAGTAGAACTTGGAGTTAGTCGGGGTGAAAATGTCGTTTTTGCCAATGCTGCTCAAGAAGAAACCTTAAAAATTGCCAATATAGAAGAATGTGCCGTAGCTATTATCACAGTTACAAATGAAGCTAAACTTGAAATTTTATGTCAAGTGCTAGCTAATTATCCAAAACCTATAGATACTATCATTCATGTAAATGGAACTTTGAAAAAGATGCTTTTTTCTAGCATAGATGAAAATATACGCATCATTCGCTCTGAAAAAGTAATCGCTAGAAATTTAGTTCAAGAAGCACTAGAATGCCGCATTCATAAAAATACCTAAGGAAGAATTTTGACAAAAAATGAAGAAAAAGCCTTACGCGTAAAATACCTAAGAAATCTTGAAAAATTTTTCAATGGTGCTATATCTGCACTTAAAAAAGAAGATTTTGATAAAACTAAATTTGAAGAAAGAATGTTAAAAAATGCTAAATTTTTTGAAAAAAATCCCGCGGTAAATCTTAACTCAACCTATGCAAAAAATCTTGAATTTTTTGTCAATGCTTGTTTAGATTTTTCCAAAGAAAAAAACGAGCTTTTAAATCTTGCCAATGCTTTAGATAAGCAAAAAAAACAAGGTGAGAAAAAAGAAAAACATAAAAATTATTTAAAGGATTATGAATGATTAATGTATTTTTTGATATGGATGGAACTTTAATCGATAGTGCAAATGCCATTTCTTGTGCAGTCAATGAAATAAGACAGGATTTAAACCTAGCCCCACTTTCAAGAGAAATCATTATGCAAACCATCAATACTCCCAATATTGACTGGGCAAAAGAACTTTACAATATAGAAAATTTCCATCATTCTAGTTTTAAAGAAGGCTATGAAAAATATTTTGTCAAGCACTATGAACAAAGCGTGGTGCTTTTTGAAGGAGTAAAAGAACTTTTAGAATTTTTAAAAAGCAAAAATTGTTTTTTAGCTATTGCTACTAACGCCCCGCAAAGCTCACTTTCAAACATACTTAAAAAACACGATATCATTCCTTATTTTGATAAAATTTTAGGCGTAAGTTTAGGCATAGAACCCAAACCTCATCCTATGATGCTAGAGCTTTTAAAAAGCGAGGCTCCATATAAAACAAGCGTTTTTATAGGAGATAGTCAAAAAGATAAAGAATGTGCTAAAAATGCTAATTTGCCTTATTTTCATGCCAAATGGTATCAAAAAAATTTAAAAGAAAATGAATTTAGCAACGCTAGTGAACTTAAAGGCTTTTTGCAAAAGTATTTATAAGTTTTTTAATGAAATTTTAGTTAAAATTAGAAATAAATTTTAAAAAGAGTAAATTATGAGTGAATTATTAATAGAAATTGGTACAGAAGAATTACCTGCTATTCCTTTGCTAAAAGAATTAGCTAATATAGAAAAAAAATGGAGCAATGTTTTAGAAGAATACCGCTTGGTAAGTGATTTTAAATTTTATTATACTCCGCGTCGTTTAGTTTTTTTTCATGAAAATTTTGCAGACAAACAAGAAGATAGCTTTGCTGAATTTATAGGAGCACCTAAAAATGTTGCTTATAAAGATGGAGTTTTAACTCCTGCGGGACAAAGCTTCCTGCAAAAAGCAAGGATCAGTGAAAATGAACTCTCTTTTAAAGAAATCAAAGGCAAGGAAGTTTTGTACCATCAAAAAGCTATTAAAGGTTTGCAAAGTCAAGAAATTTTAGGAGAAATGGTAGAAAAATTTCTAAAAAGTCTTAGTTTTGGCAAAAGTATGCGCTGGGGTGCAAATTCTTTTGAATTCATCCGTGCGATCCGTTCTATAGCTTGCATTTTAAATGATGAACTTGTTAATTTTCAAAGCTATGGAGTAAAAAGTACTAAAAAAACTTTCATTCACAGAAGCGTAAGTTATGATTTGCAAGATTTTAACAATGCAAAAGAATATTTTGAACTACTAGAAAAAAACTATATCATCCTTGATCCAATCAAAAGAAAGGAAAAAATACTTGAGCAATTTAAACTCATAGAAAGTCAAAAAAATATACAAATTGGAGAAGATGAAGAGCTTTTAGCTGAAGTAGTTGCTATCACAGAATATCCTAATGCACTTTTAGGAAGTTTTGAAGAAGAATTTTTAGAAATTCCTAGCGAAGTAATCATCACTTCAATGAGAGAAAATCAACGTTATTTTGCAGTTTTTAACGATAAAGGCTTAAGTAATCATTTTATAGTAGTAAGTAATGCAGTATGTAAGGATTATTCAAAAATCATACATGGAAATGAAAGAGTTTTGCGTGCAAGACTTAGCGATGCAATGTTTTTTTATCAAAATGATTTACAAAATGGCTTAAAACCTGAAAAACTTGCCAAAATGACCTATCTTGAAGGTTTAGGCACAATGCAAGATAAAAGTTTAAGAGAGATTAAAATTGCTGAAATTTTATGTCAAATGCTCCATAATGATAAAATCGAAAATATCAGCACAGCACTAAAATACGCCAAAGCAGACTTAGCCACACAAATGGTTTATGAATTTACTGATTTGCAAGGCATTATGGGAAGTTATTATGCGCAAAAAATGGGCTTAGATTATCAAATTTGCTTAGCCATCAAAGAACAATATCTTCCTAATTCCGAACAAGCTCCACTTCCAAGTACAGAATTTTCAAGCATAGTAGCCCTTGCAAACAAGCTTGATACCCTTATAGGACTTTTTAGCATAGGAAAAATTCCAAGCGGAACAAAGGATCCTTATGCCTTAAGAAGAGCTGCCAATGGGATCATTAAAATTGCTTTAAATTTAAATAAAGAATTTGATATCCAAATTTTATTAGAAAAACTTTCAAATCATTATAAAAGCTTTGATATGCAAATTTTAAAAGATTTTATTTTTGAAAGACTTTATACTTTTTATACAGTCAATGCTTCTTTTGTAAAAGCGGTTTTAAGCTCACACAATACAGATCTTATCCATATCAATCAAAGCGTAAATGCTCTTATAAAACTTAGCAAAAAAGATAATTTTAATGAAAATTTTGCAACCTTTAAAAGACTAGCCAATATCGCCACTAAAAATCCTCATAAAGTTGATGAAAGTCTTTTTGTTCAAGAAGCAGAAAGTAAACTTTACAAAGCTTTTCAAGAAAAAACTAAAGCCAACTCTTTACAAGAAAAACTTGAAAATCTTTTTGCACTTAAGCCTTTTATTGATGAGTTTTTTAATCAAGTGATGATTAATGCTGAAGATGAAAAACTTAAAAATAATCGCCAAGCTTTGGTTTATGAAATTTATGCGGAGTTTTTAAAAATCGCCGATCTTAAAGAGTTAAGCCTATGAAAGCCTTATGGCTTTTTTTAAGCCTTACTCTTTGGCTTTTTGGAGCTCAAAATTTAGAACTCATCAAAGGTCAAGCTTTATTTTTGGAGCTAGATAAGAAAGATTTTTTATCTTTAAAAAATAATGGTAAAAATATTCCCACTTTTACACATCCTAAAAATCAAGAAAAAGTTCTAGCTATTTTTTCCTTACCTTACAAAAATCCCCCGCAAAATACAAAACTTATCGCATTTTATAAAGATAAAAAAGAAGAAATTTTCATAAAAACTTTAGAAGGTAATTATAAAAGTGAAAAATTGCAAGTTGAAAACAAAAAGATTTTTCCACCAAAAACCATACAAGAACGCATCACTAAAGAATTAAAAGAAGCCAATGCGATTTATAGTTCTTATACTCCAAAAGCTTTATTTAACGGTGCTTTTAATATACCTTTAAATTCTTTTATCACAAGTGATTTTGGCAAAGCAAGAACTTTTAATGAAAAAGTAGCAAGTTATCATAGCGGAACGGACTTTAGAGCTGCCACAGGAACACCTATTTATGCAGCCAACTCAGGCATAGTAAAAATTGCAAAAGATCGTTATTTCGCAGGAAATTCAGTAGTCATTGATCATGGTTTTGGAATTTATTCACAATATTATCATCTTTCTAAAATCGATGTTAAAATAGGACAAAAGATAAAAAAAGGTGAATTTATAGGACTTAGCGGGGCTACAGGTAGGGTAAGTGGGCCGCATTTGCATTTTGGAATTTTAGCTGGAGGCAAACAAGTTGATCCTTTGGATTTTGTATCCAAATTTAATGCTATTTTTCAATGAAATTTAGTGACTTTTTCCATGCTTGGCTCCATGAAAGCTATTATAAAAATGCTGTAAGTATAGGAAAAAACGGAGATTTTTTTACTGCTGTAAGCGTAGGAAATCTTTTTGGCACACTTTTAGCCAAGCATTTTTTAAATTTAATAGATAAAAAAATTTTACAACTCCCTTTAGAACTTGTAGAAATAGGCGCTAATGAAGGATATTTAAGTCGTGATTTTTTAGCCGCTTTGCTTGAATTAAGACCTGAAATTTTTTCTCAAATTTCTTTTTTCGTCATAGAACCGCATGAAAAATTAAGAACTTTACAAAAAAAGACTTTAGAAGGAGTGGAATTTACTCACAAAAATAGTCTTAAAGAATGCCATTTTAAGAACGCTTTTTTCTTTTGCAATGAACTTTTTGATAGTTTTGCTTGCGAACTTATAGATCATGATAAAATGGCATTTGTAGAAAATTTTAAACTTATTTTTAAAAATATGGATGAAAATTTAATCACAAAATGCAAAGCTTTAAATCTTAAAAAAGGTGAACTCAGTTTAGAGCTTGAAAATTTTTTTAAAGATTTAAACCAAACTTGTGAGAGATTTATATTTGCGGGATTTGACTATGGAACTTTAAATCCACAAAGTTTTAGCTTAAGAATCTATCAAAAGCACGAAGTTTTTAGCCCTTTTAAAGTATCTTTAAAAAATTTTTTCTGCAAAAGCGATCTAACTTATAATGTCAATTTTACTCATCTTCAAAAACTCATCAAAGAATATGATTTTAAACCTTTAGCTTTTAAAAAACAAAGTCTTGCTTTAATGGATTTTGGTTTTGAAGATTTATTAGAATACACAAAAAATAAAAACATTAAAACTTACGAAAGTTTTTTATCTCAAGCTAAAATTTTATTTTTTAATTTTGATGAAAAATTTCATTTTTTCGAATTTCAAAAAAACTAAAATTTTATATTTTTCATACTCGCTAAACAAACCCCCTCCCTTAAACCCTCATCAATGACTAGAAGTTTATGTTTATCAAACAAAGCATAAAACAGCAAACAACCTGCACTCAAATAATTTTTTCTCATCGCGCCTACTTCTTTTATAGCCTTTTTTTCTTCCATATGAAAAAGTTTAATAGCATAATTTAAAAAATCCTTATGGTAAAGTTTTTTACCATTTACTTTAGTTGCTTCATACTTTTCATAGCTTATATTTTGTTTTAATGCGCTAAGTGTGGTAGGAACTCCGGAATTTAAAACCACCGTTTTAGCCCCTAAAGAACGAAGTTCCTTTTTAATCATAGCCACCTCATCAAAAGCCCTAAAAGCTAGATGCTTTAAATAGGGATTTGCAATTAAAAAATGAATTTTAAGTTTTTTATCTTTAATATTTATGATAAATTTAGGATATTTTTTTATTAATTTTTTATAAGAAATACAAGATTTATAATAAGAATGGTAATTTTTTTCATAAAAACTAATAATACCAAAATCAAAACTTTTAAAACTTTTTCCAAAAGAAAGCTCACAAGAAGCCCCTCCTAAATCACAATACGCAAACTCTCCCCAAATTTTAAGCCTTCTTAAACCTGATTGCATACCTAAAACACTGATCTTAGCTTCACTTTTGGCATCTATAAGCTTAAAATCAATCCCAAATTCTTTTTTTAAATGGGCAAAAATTTCATTTGTATTGCTTGCCTTTCTAAAAGCTGCAGTCGCTACAGCTCTCGCTTTGCTTAAATCTTGCTCTTTAGCTAAAATACTCAAAGTATTTTTTAATCTTTGTATGGCTTCTTTAGAAATTTCTCCACTTTGATTTAGATTTTTCGCTGCCCCAATAACAAATTCATATTCTTTTAATTTATTTAATTTTTCATCCATTTGTACTGCTCTTAAAGTATTTGAACCAAGATCTATACCTAACATGACTTTCCTTATTTGATTTTATAGTATAATAGCAAAAAAGTTCTAAAGGAAAAATATGCTTTTAGGTGTAAATATCGATCATATTGCAGTGTTAAGACAAGCTAGAATGGTAAATGATCCTGATCTTTTAGAAGCTGCTTTTATAGTAGCTAGACACGGAGATCAAATCACTTTGCATGTAAGAGAAGATCGCCGTCATGCTCAGGATTTTGACTTGGAAAATATTATAAAATTTTGCAAAAGCCCTATCAATTTAGAATGTGCTTTAAATGATGAAATTTTAAATTTAGCTCTTAAACTCAAACCTCACCGCGTTACTTTAGTGCCTGAAAAAAGAGAAGAGCTTACTACAGAAGGGGGGCTTTGTTTAAATCATGCTAAATTAAGACAAAGCATAGAAAAACTTCAAAATGCAAACATTGAAGTTTCACTTTTTATTAATCCTAGTTTAGAAGATATAGAAAAATCAAAAATTTTAAAAGCCCAATTCATAGAGCTTCATACAGGACATTATGCGAATTTGCACAACGCACTTTTTAGTAATATTTCTCATACTGCTTTTGCCTTAAAAGAACTCAATCAAGATAAAAAAACCTTGCAAGCTCAATTTGAAAAAGAATTACAAAATTTAGAACTCTGTGCCAAAAAAGGCCTAGAACTTGGCTTAAAAGTAGCCGCGGGACATGGTTTAAATTACAAAAATGTAAAACCCGTAGTAAAAATTAAAGAAATTTGCGAGCTAAATATAGGACAAAGCATTGTAGCAAGATCTGTATTTACAGGACTTCAAAACGCTATTTTGGAAATGAAAGAACTTATTAAAAGATGAAAAAACTAGCCATTAGTATAGGCGATATAAACGGCATAGGACTTGAAATTTTAGTGCGTTCTCATGAAGAACTAAGCAAAATCTGCACACCTTTTTATTTTATCCACGAAAGCTTGCTTGATAAAGCTTCAAAACTTTTAAATTTAAAACTTTTTAATGCAAAAATCGTAGCTTTTAAAGATGGAAAAGACTATGAGTTTAATTTTGTAAAAAAAGAAAATTCTCTTGAAATTTACTCTTTCTACCTTCCTTTAGGCTTTAAAGTGGATGAAAATTTTGAAATCAAAGCCGGAGAAATAGATACAAAAAGTGGACTTTATGGTTTTTTAAGTTTTAAGGCGGCAAGTTATTTTGTCTATGAAAAACACGCCCATGCCTTGCTTACTCTACCTATACACAAAAAAGCTTGGGAAGATGCAGGACTTAAATACAAAGGACACACCGATGCTTTAAGGGATTTTTTTAAAAAAAATGCCATTATGATGTTAGGTTGCAAAGAACTTTTTGTAGGGCTTTTTAGCGAACATATACCTTTAGCTAAGGTGAGTAAAAAAATCACTTTTAAAAATTTAAGTATCTTTTTAAAAGATTTTTACAAAGAAACACATTTTAAAAAAATGGGGCTTTTAGGTTTTAATCCTCACGCTGGAGATTATGGAGTTATAGGTGGAGAAGAAGAAAAGATCATGGAAAAAGCTATAGCCTTTGTTAATGCCTTTTTACACTCTAAAAAAGATGAAAAATTTTTCAAAAAAGCCTTAAAAGATGAAAATTTACAAAAAGAATTGCTTTTAAATTTTAAAGGCAGGGGCGTTTATCTACCCTATCCTTTAGTGGCTGATACAGCTTTTACTAAGACTGGTTTAAAAAACTGCAATCGTTTAGTGGCTATGTATCACGATCTTGCCCTTGCTCCTTTAAAGGCCTTGTATTTTGATAAAAGCATCAATGTAAGTTTAAATTTACCTATCATACGCGTTAGCGTTGATCATGGCACGGCCTTTGATAAGGCCTATAAAAATGCTAAAATCAACACTAAAAGTTATTTTGAAGCGGCTAAATTTGCAATCAATTTACATTCTAAAGCTTAAATTTAGCCCTAGAATCAATCAAATCTTCTTTAGCTAAGCTGTCTATAAAATCTTGCAAATCTTTATTGGTATTTAAACTTTGAGTGAGTAAATTTTCATATTTATCAACTTTATTTTTAAAAATTTGCTCTAAAACTTCTTTAGTCTTTGTATCTTTTTTTGCTCTTTGCATAAGTTCTAATAAAACCTTAATATAAGCTTCTTGCATGCAATCACTTGCATTGAGTAAAGATAAAATAGGATTTTCCCCTGCTTTTGTATTTTGCATATTTTTTATACAAATTTTTCTTTCTTTAAGCATCTTTTTTGAAATGGCTTTAAAATCTTTTTTCATCTTTTTATCTGCTTTTTTTGAAATATTTTGATATAAACTACTATAGATGTTATCTACTAAAGCAAGTTTTTTATTATCAAATTCATTACGCACACCAATTTTATTGCATATCATAAGTTCATCATCACTTTTGCCATCATATTTGATTTTAGAGCAATCAAAACTAGGTTTTACTTCATCTTTATAAATAAGCTCATCAAAACTCAAAGCCCCTAAACTCGCCAAACTTAAACCAAGCAATAAAATAATTTTTTTCATTATTTACCTTTAAAATTTTTATTTTATTTTAACAAAAATATTTTGAATTTTTTAAGGAAATTAAGCCTTTATTTTATTATAATGCGTTTTTATTTTTTATAAGGAACTTAAAATGCAAAATTACAAAAAAGCTCTTTTTGCACTAGCTCTTAGTGCTTTTTGTATGGGCGTAACTGAATTTGTTATGGCAGGAGTTTTGGTTGATGTTGAAGCGTATTTTAGCGTAGATGCAAAAACCGCGGGCTATCTTACAACCTTATATGCTATAGGTGTTGTTATAGGTGCTCCTCTTATCACCATACCTTTAAGTCGTTTTCATAGACATACACAACTTTTAATCAATCTTGGAATTTTTGCTTTAGCAAATTTCATCATCTTTTTTAGCCAAAATTTCTATCTTACTGCTTTTGCACGCTTTATAGCAGGAACACAACATGGGGTATTTTTTGTCATTGCCACCTTAGCTGTAAGTGCTATAACTCCAGATGATAAAAAATCAAGTGCTCTAGCTATAATGGTCACAGGGCTTACTGTAGCCTTAGTTACTGGAGTGCCGCTTGGAACTTTTATAGGGCATTATTTTGGCTTTAAATTTATCTTTTTACTCATTTTTATCATTACAAGTCTAGCATTTTTTGGAGTATGGCATATGATGCCCAAAAATTTACATCCTAGCCCAACCAGTCTTAAAAATCTAATCCCTGCTTTTTCTCATCAAAATTTGTTAAAAACTTATACTATAACCATTTGTAGTTGTGGGGCTCAATTTGTTCTTTATACTTATTTGCAAAAAATACTTGTAGAAATAAGCGGTTTTAAAGTCCAAGATACAGCTTATATCTTGCTTTTATATGGAATTTGTGCAATTTGTGGGAATTTATGGGGCGGAAAAATAGTAGATAAAAAAGGTGCTATTTTTTCTTTGCGTCTTATTTTAAGCATACAAGTTCTAGTATTTTTAAGTGTATTTCTCACCATGCATTCTAAAATTTTAATCATTTTTAGCGTAGCTTTGATAGGATTTTTTGCCTTTTCAACCATACCTGCACTAAAAATGCTTAGCATTACTAAAGCTAAACGCCATACTTATAAAGTCATAGACAGTACAGTAAGTGTGAATGAAGCAGCTTTTAATGTAGGCATAGCTTTAGCAAGTTTTTTAGGTGGGATTGTTTTAGCAAGATTGGGTATAGAATTTAATGCTTTATTTTCAGCACTTTTTGTAAGCCCTGCTTTGATTTTTGCCTTGCTTTTTGCCAAAGATAAATTAAATTATAAAAAATTTCAAAGAAAAAGTTTTACAAAGGTATAAATTGGAATAGAAATTGCTTGCTTATTTAATGTAAAGTTAAATAAAGGAGGAGAAAATGGTAGTAGATAATACTCAAAAAACATCAAATGCTATCTTTAGCACCACAACTAAAGTTAAAGAAAAAAATACTTCGGCAGATGAATTTCAAGCCACATTAAATGAAGTAAAAAACAAAGAAGAAAAGGAAGATAAAAAAACAAACTCAAGCAAATTTACTAACGAAGACATTGATCTTGGTGCTGTTAGAGAAGATTTTAGATCTTATGCTTGGCAAAAAATGAGAGAAGATCAATACAAAAAAAATGAGGAGACTTTGCTAAATAAGCTTTTTACTACAATTGACGCAGGAAATGCCACAAACAATACAAAGGCTTAATATACAAATCAATCAAAACTCAAACTACATAAACGAGAATTCCAATAATTCTCGTAAAATTTCTAATAACTCTGGATAAAATGAAAAAATTTATTATTTCCTCTATATGAAGAAAATATAGAAAAATTGACCAATTTAATTTATCAAATTCTGTTATAATTTTGCTAAAAACAAAGGAAAATAATGATTTTTATCGATGCTTGCTTTAAAAAACCTACACCCTACACCCCTATTTGGATGATGCGTCAAGCAGGAAGGTATTTGCCAGAATATATGGAAGTAAGAAAACAAGCGGGTGATTTTCTCTCTTTATGCAAAGACTATAAAAAAGCTTCTGAAGTTTCTTTACAGCCTATTGATATTTTAGATGTAGATGCAGCAATCATTTTTTCAGATATCTTAGTTGTTCCTCTTGAAATGGGTATGAATTTACGTTTTGAAAAAGGAGAAGGGCCTGTTTTTGATAATCCTATTTCAACCCTAGAAGATTTAGAAAAACTTGACGATCAAAATGCACATAAAAAATTAAATTATGTCTATGATGCCTTAAAGCTTACAAGAGAAAAATTATCTCAAAACAAGGCTTTAATAGGATTTTGCGGAAGCCCTTGGACTATAGCTACCTATATGATAGAAGGAAGTGGAAGTAAAAATTATGCAAAGTGTAAAAAAATGCTTTATCAAAACCCAGAACTTTTACATAAAATTCTAAACAAACTAACTCAAGTTTTAAAACTTTATTTAGAAGAGCAAATTAAAGCAGGTGCTAATGCTATACAAATTTTTGATAGCTGGGCAAGTGCTTTAGAATATGATAAGTTTTTTGAATTCTCTTTTAATTATATGCTTGAAATTTCAAATTTTATTAAAAGCAAATACCCAAATATACCTGTAATTTTATTCCCTAAAGGCATTAGCGGTTATTTGGATAGAATCGATGGTAATTTTGATGTTTTTGGAGTTGATTGGAGCACTCCGCTTGATTTAGCACGTGATAAACTATCGCACAAATACACTCTTCAAGGCAACATGGAACCTTGTAGACTTTATGATAAAAATGCCATCAAAGAAGGAGTCGGAAAAATACTAAAAACCATGCAAAATAAAGCTCATATTTTCAACTTAGGACATGGGATCTTGCCTGATATTCCTGTTGAAAATGCAAAATATTTTATCAAGCTTGTACAAGAAAGTTCAGCTAAATGAAAATACTCTTTGGTCCTGTTAGCTCAAGGCGTTTTGGAAGATCTTTGGGTATAGATTTAAGCCCTAGTAAAAAACAATGCAATTTTGATTGTGTTTATTGCGAGCTTGATCCAAAAAAAGCCCAAGAAAAACAGGATGAAATTATCAGCATAGATAAAATTATCTCCGAAGTTAAAGTTATGCTTGAAAAAAATGTTGAATTTGATTTTCTTACCCTTACTGCCAACGGAGAGCCTAGTCTTTATCCTTATTTAAATGAGCTTATTTTATCTTTACGCAGCATTGCTAAAGATAAAAAATTGCTTATTTTAAGCAATGGTACAGCTGTATTAGATGAAGACAAATTTAATGCTTTGCTAAAACTAGATGTGGTCAAATTTAGCCTGGATAGTGCAGTTGCTAAAACTTTTTATCGTATTGATAGAGCTTTAAAAAACATTGACTTAGAAAAAATGATAGAAAAAATGGCAGATTTTAGAGCTAGGTTTAATGGAGATTTGATTATGGAAATTCTAGTTGTTAAAGATCTTAATGACAACGAAGAAGAATTTGAAGCACTTAATCAAGCTTTAAAAAAAATCATGCCTTTAAGAGTTGATCTAAGCACCATAGATAGACCTCCTGCTTATGCTGTTAAAAAAGTAAGCGAAGAAAAACTTTTAGAACTTTCTAAACTTATAGATTCTACTCCCGTACTCTTAGCCAAAAGACATTATGAAGGTGAAAAACTAAGCTTCAATGAAGAAGAATTATTAAAAATGCTTCATTTGCGCTCACAAAGCGAAATAGACATTGAAGTGAAATTTGATGAACAATCCAAAACTCTCTTAAATCAACTTATCAAAGAAAAAAAGGTAAAAATTCTCGATTTAGCTGGAGTTAAATTTTATAAAGTTTAGGCCTTTGGCAAATACTTTCTAAGTAAAGTTATAAGATCATTTCTACTTACATCACTTAAAACTTCGCTCACACAATCAAAATCCCTAACTTTTTCCTTTGAAAAAAAGATGATATGGCTTTGTGGATGCTGTTTTTTATAAGCACTTAGCAAATTTCTCATTTGCTCAAGATCAAATTTAATTAATTCATAATCAAGTAAAATCAAACGATAAGTCTCCTTGCTTAATTCTTGTTTTAATTGACTAAAAGAATTTATACATATATTTTTATCACATTGTTTTTCTATTATATTAAAAAACAAGGTTGCATCAAAATCATTTTGTTTAAAAAGCAATACATTATTTTGATAAGGGGTTTTAAATTTTAAAGTGCAAACCTTATCAAGCTTGTTTTGCAAAATATTTTCAAGATCTTTTTTTTCAAAAGGTAAAGTTAAAAAATACTCATAATGTGTATTTTTATGCCGACCCATCACTATAAAATCATAATTTTTCTTTACATTTTTATTGAAAATTTTATCCTTGATAAAAATCAAATGAAAGTCATTAACATCAAAACTTAAATTTTTAAAACAAGTGCTTTCTATGCCAAAATACGAAAGTAAATTTGCAAGTAAAAAATTCTCAAGCTCATCATTATTAACTATGGCCACACTTGCTTCAAATTGCAAAACCTTTCCATGAGATGTTCCTATAATGCTTTTATGATGCTCTAAAGCCTCATTTAATTCTAATCTAATTTGATCTTTTTGAGAATTTAAGGCATTTAAAATCAAAGAATTAATTTCTTTATTATACCCTTCATTTAAGCAACGCATTGCATTAGATATATTTACAAGCTGATATAAATTTTCCTCCAATAAATGCAAATATCTATCTTTTTCATGGGATATTTTAGTTAAATTTTGGCTCGTAGTTTCAAATTTTTCCTTTAACAAATCAAGCGCACTATCAACATCAATCTTTTTTTGAAAATTTAAAAAATCATTTTGCATGCAAAAAATTTTTTGATATATTTTGTTTATATTTCTATTTTGCCTAAAAGCAAAAATAAAAAGTGTTAAAGATAAAACAAAAATGCTAGAAAACATACCTATTTTCAGTTGTTCAGTAACACTATCAAGCTTTGAGATATCAATACTTAAATACGCTAAAATTAGATTAAAAATAAAAATTATCCCTGCTAATATCAAATCAATTTTCCTTTATCTTTTGCGCCGCTTTCCTGCCTACAAGCATTGTAAGATCTTTAAAATCAGCCTTATATATAGATTCAAAATTTCCATAATACGCTAAAAGTTTTTGTATAACCCCTGAACTAAGTCCTAAATTTGCAAGCTTAGAACTTTTCAAGTCCTGTTTTTTCTTAGTATTTTGATGAAAGCTGATAGCAAAACGGTGTGCTTCATCTCTTAATTTCTGTAAGAATTGTAGTTTTTTATCGTTAATGCTTAGACTAAATTCTCCTTTTAAGGAATGAATTTTATCCTTAGCACCCCCTTTAGCTCTATGTGCTTTTGCATCGATTTTTTCTTTTGAAATAGCTAAAATATCGACATTTGCCCCACTACTTACAATGATTTCTTTAGCCAAATCAAGCAAAGCCTTTCCCCCATCTATAAGCCATAAATCAGGAGGAGGTATTTTATCAAAGTCCAAAGCCCTACGCGTTAAAACTTCACGCATTTGATCATAGTCATTTTTATGTTTTAAATGAAATTTTCTATATTTTGACTTATCCCAAGAATTTATTCTATAAGTTACCATAGCTCCAACATTTGCCACGCCTTGCAAATGAGAATTGTCAAAAATTTCTATATCATTTGGTAAATTTTCAAGCTCAAAATAAAACTTTAATTCTTTTTGTATAGTAAAATCATGATTTTTTTGCTCTTTTTCTATATTTAAAAGGGCATTTTGAAAAGCCAAATCACAAATTCTTCTTTTTTCTCCTATTTTAGGGATTTTAATACTGATTTTTTTATCAAACCTTTGGCTTAAAATTTCTTCTAAAAGCACTCTATCTTCAAATTCTTCATAAACATAAATAACATTTGCAAGCAAAGGAATATCCATGCTAAAATTTTCTAAAATCAGTTGCTTATAAATTTCATTTTGATCCCATTGTATATCATTTCTTATAGGAGTAATCTTAGAATTTGCACTGATAATTTTTCCATTTTGCACCACAAAACGCAAGGTTGAAAGCACGGAATTTTTAAAAGCTAAAGCAAATACTTCAAAATCTTCTAATTTCGCAATATCTATTTCAACCTTAACTTCCAAATCTTTAATCATTGCAATCTGATCTCTTACTTTAGCTGCTTCTTCGTAATTTTCATTTTGTGCTAAAACAAGCATTTGTTTTTCTAAGTTTTTAAGCAAAACACTAGGATTTAAAAGTGCGTGTATAGCCTCATCTAAAATTTCAAGGTATTTTTCCCTGCTGATGAGTTTATCACAAGGTGCAAGACAACGAGAAATTTGATAAAAAATACAAGGGGATTTACAACTTGCTTTTTGCTTTAAAGGATAGTATAAATAAAGCGCATCTAAAAGCTCTCTAGCGCCTTTAAAAAAAGGGCCAAAATATTTAATTTTGCTTTTTTTTACTAATTTTCTAGTGATCTCAAAGCGTGGAAATTCTTCTTCAAAATCCACATAAATATAAGGATAAGTTTTATCATCTCTTAGCAAAATATTATATTTTGGATGCAGTTGTTTGATAAAAGAATTTTCTAAAATCAAAGCATCAGCCTCTGAATTAGTAGCAATAAATTCCAAATGCACTGTTTCTTCAATCATTTTTTGAATTCTTAAAGAATTTCTTGGATTTGCATGTAAATTTGGAGTAAAGGCAAAATAAGATTTGACACGATTTTTAAGATTTTTAGCCTTGCCTACATATAAAAGCTTTCCTTCTTGATTAAAATATTGATACACTCCAGCACTATTGGGAAGAGTTTTTAACTCATTTTCTAAATTCTCTTTAATCAAGATTAGAACCTTTTTTTATAAGCTCTCTTAAATCTTCAAATTTCTTAAATAATTTTTTATCTTCAAAGCAATTTTTAAATTCACCCTTAGAAAGCTCCAAATAAGAATTTTTAGAGAGTTTTTCATCATTTTTGTTTTTATTTGCCGCATAAGTGTATTTTTGAGAAAAGATTTTTATATCTTTTATATCAACAAATCCACTTAAAGGATATTTCTGTCCATATGCTTTTATGAGAAATTTAATATAAATTTTGCTATCATCATGATTTAATTCTTGATAAGCTGCTGGATGTAAGGTTATTATATTTAAAATATGATTTTTTACATAAATTTTAGCAATCAAACGTTGCTTAGCAAGCGGAAAAGAACTTAAAAAATCTTTGCAAAAAAATAAGGTTTTTAAAGGCTTATAATGAGGTTTATCCATCAATTCATTAATAACAGCACTAGCGTTTTTAGTCATCTTAATATTATTTCTTTTTCCCATAAGATGATTTTAGCATTTCTTTTCTTAATTTTCTTCTGTGCTTGCGGATATAAAGGCAACCCTCAATACACAAGCTATGAACAAAATGGTTCGGTAAAAACCATTAAAAAATACGAACAATTACATAGGTGGTAAATAATGAAAAAAGCAGATATTTTAGTTTTAGACTTTGGCTCTCAATACACTCAGCTTATAGCAAGACGCTTAAGGGAACAAGGAGTTTATGCAGAAATTTTACCTTTTAATGTAAGCTTGGCTGATATTAAGGCGAAAGAACCAAAAGGTATTATTTTAAGCGGAGGTCCAGCAAGCGTATATGCAACTGATGCGTATTTTTGCGATAAAGGCATATTTGACTTAAATCTACCTATTCTTGGAATTTGTTATGGTATGCAACTCATGGCACATCATTACAAAGCTACAGTAGCACCTGCAGGACATAAAGAATACGGCAAAGCAAACATAGAAGTTAAAAAAGATAGCGCTTTATTTAAAAATCTTCCAAAAAAACAAACCGTTTGGATGAGTCATTCTGATAAAGTAGAAAATTTACCTCAAGGTTTTGAAGTTTTAGCCACAAGTGAAAATAGCCCTTTTTGTGTTTTTGGAAATGAGGATAAAAAATTCTTTGCTCTACAATTTCACCCAGAAGTACAACACAGCGAATTTGGCAAAAATATCTTAAAAAATTTTGCTAAATACGCTTGCAATTGTGAAAGTGTTTGGAATATGGGTTCTTTTGCAAAAACTCAAGCAGAAAAAATCCGCGAAGAAGTAGGCAATGATAAAGTGCTTTGTGCTGTAAGTGGCGGAGTAGATAGTAGCGTAGTTGCTGCACTTTTAGCTAGCGCTATAAAAGAGCAAGTTATAGTAGTTTTTGTAGATAATGGACTTTTAAGAAGTGAAGAAAAAGAACAAGTTGAATTTATGTTTAAAAACACTTTAGGCATCGATCTCATCAGCATTGATGCAAGTGAAATTTTCTTAAGTCGCTTAGCTAATGTCACAGATCCTGAACAAAAAAGAAAAATCATAGGAAATACCTTTATAGAAGTTTTTGAAGAAGAAGCAAAAAAACATAAAGATGTAAAATATCTCGCTCAAGGCACACTTTATACTGATATCATAGAAAGTTCTGTTGTAGGTGCAAGCAAAACCATTAAAAGCCATCATAATGTAGGGGGCTTACCTGAAAAAATGAATCTTAAACTCATAGAGCCTTTAAAAGAAATTTTTAAAGATGAAGTGCGTGCCTTAGGACTTGAGCTTGGACTTAGTAAAGAAGTAGTTTATCGTCATCCTTTCCCTGGACCAGGTCTTGCTATACGTATTATGGGAGAAGTAAATCGCCCTGGCTTAGAACTATTGCGCAAGGCTGATGTAATTTTACTTGAAGAACTTAAAAGTACAGGTTGGTATGATAAAACTTGGCAAGCATTTTGCGTACTTTTAAATGTTAAAAGCGTTGGAGTTATGGGGGATAATCGCACTTATGATAATGCAGTTTGCATACGCGTTGTAGATGCAAGCGATGGCATGACAGCTACTTTCTCGCATTTACCTTACGAAGTTTTAGAAAACATAAGTCGCCGTATCATCAATGAAGTAGAAGGTATAAACCGCGTTGTTTATGATATCTCAAGCAAACCACCTGCAACCATAGAATGGGAATGATCCATTTTTTCTAGCACTTATTTTTATTATAAAATTTTTATAAAAATAAGGCTAGAATTTATTCAAGAAATTTCAAGGAAGAAATATGCATGGAAAAATAGCTATTTATATGGATTCTACAGGACGTGGAACCGTTACAAACTCAGCAAATACC
Organism: Campylobacter sp. CFSAN093233; assembly: GCF_011068165.1. Taxonomy (NCBI): domain Bacteria; kingdom Pseudomonadati; phylum Campylobacterota; class Epsilonproteobacteria; order Campylobacterales; family Campylobacteraceae; genus Campylobacter; species Campylobacter sp. CFSAN093233. The sequence goes on along the minus strand of NZ_JAAMWY010000005.1, from coordinate 82,536 downwards.
TTTTTTGACTTCAATCGCCAAATTTGGAATGATAAAAAAAGTATGCCAAGTGTTGGTATGCTTGTGGAATTTAGAACTCTTTCTAGCGAAAAAAAAGCAGAAGACGGCAAGCCCGTTCAAACAAGCAAAACCATAACAGGTATAAAACCTTCAAAATTTCAAGAATTTAAAGAAGGGGATTTTATCACTGAGCATGATTTTTGGAAAACTGACAATGATGATGAATTAGAAGACTTGCAAAACTCAAGAAGAAGTGCTTATATAACAGAACTTTATAGAACAACAGACTTTGACACTATAGAAAAAATTCCTCTTTCTTTTACTATACCTCAAGCTATACAAAAATATTTTGCCCATGAAATTTTATCCGTAGAAACGCTTCAAGCCAATCTACAAGATGAAAAGGAAATTCCTTGTATACTTGATTATCTTATACTTAAAAGATTTTTATTTAAAGCTTATGATACTTTAATTTTTATGGATAATAGCATAGACCAAACCCAATTTAGCGCATTAAAAAGCATCATGATGCATTTAGAGAATTCGTATAAGCAAATGATGGCTGATCAAAAACCAAATATCACTAAAATTTTTAACGAAACTTTTTTATCTTTGCAGTGTCATTACCAAGCTTTAGTAGCCACCATAGATACAAGAAAAAATCGTCTAGCCTCACTTGAAGCACAAATGAAAACTTTACAATCTGAAATAAATCTTAAAAGCAATGCGACCGATGCAGACCCTGAAAAACTTAAAGCACGACAAGAAATATTGGCTAAACTACAAAAAGAAGCAGAATACTACAGAACAACACTAAAAAGACTTGATGCTATAAGGGAAGATTTTTATAAGAAAAATTACAATATTTTCGAAAATGCTTTTAAACTTTCACGAGAAAAGCTCTTTAAAAAAATTGTCACAGGTTTAAATCTATGCGCAACCATAATGGATGTTAAAATTTGGCACTTGTCTTTAAAATCATCAGGGGTTAAAAATTCTTATTTTACTATGAGTAATATAGAAAATTCTTTCTGTTCTCTTTCTTTTGCAGAACATTACTTAAGTCGCTTAAATAAATCCGCTCTAAATCCTTTTGATCAAAAACTTTTAGTGTATATTCAAAAAATCACAAAAGAACAAAGAAAAAAATTTTTAGTTGTCACATCGGATTTAGATTTATTATGCAAATTAAAAATTGAAAACTTTTCACAAAATCCGTATTATTTAGTAAAATACGCACCTAAAAAAGTGAATTATCAGTCTTTAATGCGTGATAACACCTTTGATATAGTCTATATTGATGAAAAACATGTTTGGGAAAATGTTGCCGATATTATTTTACAAGGAAAGCATTTTGACAAATCAGGAAAAACCAAATTTAAACTGATTTAAGACATAGAAATTTAAGCTAAATTAAGTTATAATTTCCTTGCCTAAACAGTTTGTGGTATTTAAAGTGATCCAACACATTTTTATTAACTGCGATTGTGTGATTTACCGTGTTCTGTGGCATCGTTTGAGCTTTGAAAAAAGTGAGAAGTTGCAGCCTTTAAAAATTACCTAGCGGTTTTCTTTGACTTTTTGGGGTCAATCTTTGTTAAACGGCTGTTTGGGTTTAAAAGGAGATATAAATGAAAATAATGATTTTGGGTAGTGGTGCAAGAGAATATTCTATTGCTTTAGCCTTAAGAAGAGTAGACAAAAATTTAGAGTTTTATTTTGCTCCTGGAAATGGCGCTACCGAAAGTCTTGGAACAAATTTAAACCTAAAAGATCCAGTAGTTTTAGCAACCTATGCAAAAGAAAAAGGTTTTGATCTTTGTATAGTAGGAAGTGAAAGTTTTTTAGCTGAAGGGGTTGTAGATATTTTTAAACAACAAGGACTTGCTATTTTTGGGCCAAGTAAAGCTGCTGCAATGCTTGAAACCTCAAAATCTTTTATGAAAAGCTTTCTTAAAAAATACCGTATCAAAACAGCCAAATTTTTAAACACAAATGACATTGAAAAAGCAAAAAATTTTATATATAGTTTAACCCCTCCTATAGTAGTAAAAGCCGATGGACTTTGCGCAGGAAAAGGTGTTATCATAGCTAAAACTCATGAAGAAGCCATAGAAGAAACAGCTAAAATGCTGAGCGGAGAAAGCTTTGGAGATGCTGGAAAACTCGTTGTAATTGAAGAATTTTTAGATGGTTATGAATTAAGCATTTTTGCAGTATGTGATGGCAATGATTTTGTTTTACTTCCTGCAGCACAAGATCACAAAAAATTACTCGATAATGATCAAGGGCCAAATACTGGTGGAATGGGTGCTTACGCTCCTAGCTCTTTGGCGAATGAAAGCTTGCTTAGAAAAGTTCAAAAAGATATTATTTTACCAACTTTAGCAGGTATGAAAAAAGAAGGAGCGGAATTTTGTGGTGTTTTATTTATAGGTGCTATGATCGTTGGAAATAAACCTTACGTATTAGAATTTAACGTTCGCTTTGGCGATCCTGAATGTGAAGTTTTAATGCCTTTAATCGAAGATCCTTTAGAGCTTATTTTAGCTGCTACTCAAAGACGCTTAAGACACTCAAAAATCAAAATCAAAAAAGAATTTGCAGTAGGGGTTGTATGCGCAAGTGAAAATTATCCTTACAAAAGTTCACCAAAAAGTGAAATTACCGTAAATAACATTCCTGAAAACTCTCATATTTCTTATGCTGGAGTAAGCCTAGAAGATGGCAAATTAATGGCTGATGGTGGAAGAGTTTTAGTTTGCGTTGGCACAGGAAAAAGTATAGAAGAAGCGCAAAAAAATGCTTATAAACTTTGTGATAATGTAAATTTCAAAGGAAAACAATACAGAAAAGACATCGCTCATCAGGTTCTGAAATGAAAGAAAATTTACAAGACCGCTTAGAGCGTGAAAATCTAAAAATAGCAAGTTTTGGAAAAAGAGTTCTAGCTTTTTTAATCGATGATATGGTTATTTCTTTGATTGTGTTTATCATTTTTTATGATCGTCTAATCCAAGCAAAAGATTTATTTGAAACAACTCAAATTGTAGGAAATTTTTACCTTGGCTTCATCTTGCTTCATTTTAGTTATCAAGCAATTTTTACTTATCTTTATGGAGCAAGTTTGGGAAAAATATTATGCAAAATTATCATCTTGGATGAAAATCTTCTTGACAAACCCAATCTCATTCAAAGTTGCATCAGGTCTGCCGTAAGACAAGTTAGTGCTATGGCGTTTATGCTTGGATTTGCTTGGGCTTTAAGCAATGATTTACGCAAAGCTTGGGAGGATTATCTAGCAAGGACAATAGTAGTCGATGTGGCGTAAATTTTCCCTATTGCTAGGAACTAGCATAGCTTTAAATGCAGCACAAGTTGATATTTACGCTCTTGATGCAAAAAAAGAAGGTGATATTCTTACTGCGAACAATGATGTTATTATTTTTTCTGATTTTTATTTCATCACTGCCAATAAAGCAATTTACAATGAAAAAACCGGAGATGTTGAGCTTTTTGGCGATGTTAACATCCTAAGGGGACAAAACGAAAGATCACATTCTGATTATGCTAAAATCAACCTAAATTCCAATCAAGCCGATTTTAGTAATTTTTTCTTTTCCAATAACAATCTTGAAGTATGGTTTCAAAGCAAAACAAGCCATCTAAATGATAAAGTCTTTGAAAGCAAAGTTTCAGCAGTTTCAAGCTGCAATGTTGAAGATCCTGATTGGGAAATTCGTTTTTCAAAAGGCTGGCTTAACCGGGAAACCAATTTTGTTCATCTTTACAATGCAAGATTATATGTTAAAAATACCCCAGTTTTTTATCTACCTTATTTTGGATTTAGCGCTGATACTCATAGACAAAGCGGGCTTTTAATCCCAAAAATCGTTTTAAAAAGTAGCGAAGGCTTATACTATGAACAACCTATTTATATAGCCACTCAAGAAAATTGGGATTTAGAACTTGATCCACAAATTCGAACAAACCGTGGTTTTGGACTTTATTCTACTTTAAGATTTCTTGATTCTCCATATTCAACAGGAGAATTAAATTTTGGTGCTTTTAGGGAAAATAGCTCCTATTTTCACGATGAAAATTTGAAAAATCAAACCCACTATGGAATAGAACTAAAATACTCAAGAGATGATTTAATCAAATCTTTACTCAGTGATAATTTTCAAGAAGGCCTATGGATAGATGCAACCTATCTCAACGATGTGGATTATTTAAATTTAGGAAGTAGGGATTATCGAGATCTTAACTCGCTTGTAACCTCCAAAATCAATTATTTTTTAGCTGATGAAAACAATTTTTATGGAGCTTATGCAAGATATTATATCGACACATCTAAACTTAGCAACAATACAACCTTGCAAGAATATCCAAGCTTTCAATATCATAGATTTTTAAATAACCTTTTTGATGAACGCCTGCGTTATTCATTTGATGCTTCATTTCATAATTTTTACCGACCTGCTGGTTCTTATGCAAATGAGCTAAATTTAGACTTGCCTATCTCGTATCACAACGCTTTTTTTGGAGACTTTTTACACTTTACTTTTACAGAAAGATTTTATGCTTCTTTTGTAAATTATAGCAACGATCCCGAAAGAAACCATGAGCATTATTTCAGAAACACTCATGATTTTAATCTCTACACCGATCTTTCAAAAGCTTATGAAAATTTCTTTCATACTTTAAATTTAGGGGTGAATTACATTTTACCAGGAGCAAAATCAGGTAAAATCACGCAAGATTATCTTGAAGAATACGACAAAGAAAACGAACATACAAGTCTTTATACTGTGCAATATTTCTATAACAACGAAGGACAAAAAAAACTCAAACACAGAATTTCACTTGACTATCTCAATAAACAAAATGAATTCTATGAACTTGAAAATCTTTTAACTTATTATTTTAATGAAAACATCAATCTCAACAGCGAAGTGCTTTACTCTTATGAGCAAAGTCGCTTTACCAATGTCATCAGCCAAATAGAAGTCAATACAAATTCAAAATTTAATTGGATGTTTTCTCATGCTTATCAAAACGATGAGTATGGAAAATATAGCTTTATTGGTACAAGAGCAAATTATATTGCCACACCTAATTACAATTTATTTGGTGGAATTTGGTTTGATACTCAAAGAGCTCATGCAAACATGTGGGAACTTGGCTATACCTACCAAAGAAAATGTTGGAACTATTCTTTAATGTATAGAGAAAGAATCGATCCACAACTCACAAGTGGTGGCATCACAGCTAAAAATCAAAGCGGAGTTTATTTTATTTTCAACTTCTATCCTTTAGGAGGAGTAAAATACGATTTCTCTTTAGTAGAAAGTGAAAACAAAATTTAAAAAGGATGAAATTTGCTAAATATTTTAAAAAATTTTACGAATTTATTATCTGGTAAAAAAGGAAAAATAATGCAATACAGCATAGAAATTAACAAAAATACAGAAATATTTGATATAGACAAAGTCGCCAAACAAGCTGCCGGTGCTGTTTTAATGAGACAAGGCAAAAGCGTTGTTCTAGCTACAGTTGCAAGAGAAGAAAAACAAGTTGAAGAAGATTTTTTACCTCTAACCGTCCAATACATCGAAAAAGCTTATGCCGCAGGAAAAATCCCTGGTGGTTATGTCAAAAGAGAAACCAAGCCAAGCGATGCAGAAACCTTAACAGCACGCATTATTGATAGAAGCTTACGCCCTCTTTTTCCAAAAGGCTATGCTTATCCGACTCAAATCGTTGTGATGGTTCTCTCAGCTGATCCTAAAGTAGATTTGCAAGTAATGAGCTTAAATGCCGCAAGCGTGGCACTTTATCTTAGTGATATACCTATGAAAGCTCCAGTATGTGGTGTGCGTATAGGAAAGATAGATGGAAATTTCATACTCAATCCAAACAATGAAGAGCTTCAAAATAGTACCCTAGATCTCTATGTAGCAGGTGTAAAAGATGAGCTTTTGATGATAGAAATGAGAGCCTTACCTGATCAAAAAGAAAATGAAATCTTTATCGAAGCTCCTTATGCTGATGTTTTAACTCAAACCACTTCACAAAATATGAATGAACTTAGCGAAGATGAAATTTTAGAAGCTCTAAATTTAGCTCAAAAAGCTATATTAAATGGTTCAAATGCTTATGAAGAAGCCTTTAGCAAACACGAAAAAAATTCTCAAATCGAACTAAAAAATGAGATTGAATATCCTGAAATTTTAGCTTTTATAGAAAATAATTTCCAAAAACAAATCAAAGAAGCCATCAACCAAATGGCAAAAAGCGAAAGAGCAAGCGAACTAAATAAAATCGCTAAAGAAATTTCAAATCTTGAAATCGCTAAAGAGTGGAGCGAAGAAAGTGTCTTAAATACCTTAGCTAAAGTCAAACGCAAACTTATTCGTGAGCAAATTTTAAATGAAGGCAAAAGAGCTGATGGTAGAAGTTTAAACGAAGTGCGTCCTATTAATATAGAAACCAACATCTTACCAAACGCTCATGGTTCTTGTCTTTTCACTCGTGGACAAACTCAAGCCCTAGTGGTTGCAACCTTAGGCGGAGAAAACGATGCTCAAATGATAGACTTGCTTACAGAAAAAAATCCTATAAGCGAACGCTTTATGGTAAATTATAATTTTCCAGGTTTTTCAGTAGGCGAAGCAAGTCCTATCAAAGCTCCAGGAAGAAGAGAACTAGGACATGGAAATTTAGCCAAAAGAGCACTTTATCCAAGTGTGGATGAAAACTATCCTTATGTAATCCGCTTAGTCAGTGAAATTTTAGAAAGCAATGGCTCAAGTTCTATGGCAACGGTTTGCGGCGGATCTTTAGCCTTAAAAGCAGCAGGAGTGCCAAGCTTAAAACTTGTTGCAGGAGTAGCCATGGGGCTTATCTTTGAAGATAACAAGTATGCTGTTTTAACAGATATCATGGGACTTGAAGATCATGATGGGGATATGGACTTTAAAGTAGCAGGAAGCAAAGACGGCGTTACTGCTCTTCAAATGGATATAAAACTAGGTGGAATCGATCAAGAAACACTAAAACAAGCTTTATACCAAGCCAAAGAAGGAAGAATTCACATTCTAAATATCATGGAAGAAGCCGCCAAAAAAATCATAGTCAATGAAGAAGTTTTACCTAAACTTGAGCTTTTTAGCGTTGATCCTTCAAAAATCGTTGATATTATAGGACAAGCCGGAAAAACCATCAAAGAAATCGTAGAAAAATTTGGCGTTTCTATAGACTTAGATCGCGAAAAAGGTGAAGTAAAAATAGCAGGTAGTCAAAATGAGCAAATCAAAGCCGCAAAAGACTACATCATAAACATCACAAGCTCTCAAAAAGGAACTAAAAAAGGCTCTAAAGACAAAGATATATCAGGCTTTGAACTTGGGCAAGAATTTCAAGGTATTGTTAAAAAAATCGCTCCTTTTGGAGCCTTTGTGGAACTTAAAAATGGTGTTGATGGTTTATTGCATAGTTCAAAAAGCAAGCATCTTAATTTAAGCGAAAACCAAAGCTTAAAAGTTAAAATCAGCGAAATTAAAAACGGAAAAATTTCTGTGGATTTGTGTGAGTGAGCGAATTTCTAACTCATCCTTTTGAGCCTTTTTTTGACAAAGATTCTAAAATCTTAATTTTAGGATCTTTTCCTTCGGTAAAATCAAGACAAGATGGCTTTTATTATCAACACCCAAGAAATCGTTTTTGGCCTATACTAGAAACACTTTTTGATGTAAGATTAGAAAATATCACAGAACAACAAGCCTTTTTAAGAAAAAAACATATCGCTCTTTGGGATGTACTTCAAAGTTGCAAGATAAAAAATTCAGATGATAAAACTATAAGTTATGCAAAAGCCAATGATTTAAGCCCGATCCTTTCTCAAACCAAAATCCAAGCCATTTTTACTACTGGACAAAGTGCTTATAAATTTTTTATTAAATTCCACCCTCGCTTAAAAGCCATAGCTCTACCCTCAACTTCTCCTGCAAATTTAAATTTTTCTTTTGAACAGCTTTTACAAAACTATGAAATAATCAAAAAATTTACAAAATAACAAACTAAGCATTACCCCCCCCCAAGTAAAACAAGAAAAAAGCTAGTTAATATCTAGCTTTTGCGTGTTATCCTTGAATTCAAATTCCACTCTCTTAGCTCCAAAACCTTTAGCAATAGCTTCTAAAGTATCCTTAGCACTTTTATGAATTTTACTTTCTAAATTTTGGATAAGATTTAAAGACAAGTCTTTAACCTCATCTTTGGCTTCTTTTATGAGTTTGTTTTTATCACTTTCGCTAAAACTAATCCCCGTACTATTGATAGAATCAGGCAGTAAAAAAGGTAAAAATTTAGCATTTTTTTCATCATAAAATTTCATATCTATGATGCTGTGTTTGTATCTACACTCTGGCATGATGATCTTATAAGCATCGTCCCCTAAAGGCAAAATATCAAAGTTTTTATCCCTTAAATCATACAAGAAAGTGATCTCAAATTCAAAAATCAAAGCAATCTGTCTTTCACTCAAAGACCATCCTAAAAGATTTTTCCAAATTCCATTAAAAGCGCTATCTTTTTTAGTGACAATCTCTTTACTAAAAACTTGAAAAACACTTAATTCTCCTATGGATTTAAGCTGCATGATATCGCTAAAACTTTGCGTGCTTTTTTCTTCTATTTTAGGGCTTTTATACTGCCTAAAAAGCACTACAAACAAAAGTACAAGTAAAATCATCACTAAAACAAATAAAATCATTTCCATTTTAAACCTTTCTAAATTTATAAACCTTGATTTGAAAAGATATATTTTTTCTCAAACGCTAAGAAAATAAAAGCATTAATGATAAAAATCAAACACACAAAAGTAAAAACAAATTCCACTCTAAAATGTGAAGCCATAATCCCTCCGCCAAAAGCTCCACAAAAATTTCCCAAAAATTGACAAGTTTGATTAAAACCAAAAATCACACTTAAATTTTTAGCACTCACACTTTTTTTAAGCAAGGCATTCACACAAGGCAAAAGCCCTCCAAGTCCTACACCTATAAGTAAACGCACGAAAATAAGTGTATAAACATTACTTACTACAGCCTGCAAATAAAAGCAAATTCCACAAAATATCAAAGCTCCAAAAATAATCTTACTAGGCCCTATCTTATCGGCGATTTTTCCAAGTTTTGGTGCGAAAAAAAGATTGCTAATCCCACTTGCAGCCACTACTATACCCGCCCAAAGAGCCAAATTTCCACCTTGATGAATTTGCTCAACATAGATACTTAAAATCGGCATCACTCCAAAAGTACCAAATTGTATCACAAAAGTAGTGATAAAAAGAACGATAATAAGGGTTTTGTTTTCTTTCACTTTTTGAGTATTTTTCTTCGCCTCTTTTTGAATTTTTCTCTCATGGATGAAAAAATAAATCGTCACAAAAGAACAAGCGATCAAAAAAGCCACCATATCAAAAACCGTACTAATACTAAAAAATTCAGTCACAAAGCCACCAAACAAAGGCCCAAGCAAACTTCCACTTATAGAAGCCGTAGAAAGAGTTCCTAAAGCATAAGCGACTTTTTCTTTAGGTGCTATCACAGCAATAAACACAACAGCAGCAGAAGTAAAACCCGAAATTATCCCTGTTAAACCCCGCACAAAAACTACTTCTAAAGCACTATGAGCAAAGCTAAGCCATAAAGTTAAAACCGACATCCCAAAACTTGCACGAAGAAGCATATTTTTATAACCATACTTTGCACCCAAAAAAGCCCACAAAGGTGAAAAAACAGCCATAAAAAGTGGAGTGATCCCAAAAGCAAGCCCTGAGTAAAACGCTATTTCACTCGTATCAACATGTCCTAGTTCTTTGATATAAAAAGGCAAAATCGGAGCGATTTGACTAAGCCCCATACTTGTGGTAAAAACACCAAACCAACACACAAGCAAAGTTCTATTGAAATTTTCCATGGATTTATTGTATGATATTTTTTATAATTTTTAATTAAAACTCAAGGATAAAAATGAAAAAAATACTCTTTATATGCTTAGGCAATATATGCCGTTCTCCTATGGCAGAATTTATCATGAAAGATCTTGTCAAAAAAGCAAATTTAGAAAAAGAATTTTTTATAAGCAGTGCTGGAACTTCAGGAGAACACGATGGAGAAGGTATGCACTATGGCACCAAAAACAAACTTGCTCAACTTAACATAGAACACAAAAACTTCACAAGCAAAAAACTCACTCAAAAGCTTTGCGATGAAAGCGATTTTTTAATCACCATGGACAATTCTAACTTCAAAAATGTTTTAAAAAACTTCACCAACACCCAAAACAAAGTTTTAAAAATCACTGATTTTAGTCCTAGTCTAAACTACGATGAAGTCCCTGATCCTTGGTATAGTGGGAATTTTGATGAAACTTATAAAATTTTATCCCTAGCTTGTAAAAATTTACTTGTTTTTTTATCAAAATAATTTAAAACAACATATATTACTTCTCGTTTACTTTTTAGGCTTATACTTCTAAACGAACCGAAAAACATTCATAAGAAAAACTCCTTAAAATTACACGCCTAGCTTAAATCCCTTTAGCTAGGCTTTTCTTTAGATGTTTTTATCCTTCGGATTTAAAATTTTTACTATTTTAAGTGCTTCTTAAGAAAAAACTCCAAATTTATGTGCTACAATTACGATGTTTTATTAATTTTTGACAAGGAGAATTCTCATGAAACTAGTTAAACTTAGTTTAGTTGCAGCTCTTGCTGCAGGTGCTTTTTCAGCAGCTAACGCTACTCCACTTGAAGAAGCGATCAAAGATGTTGATGTATCAGGTGTATTAAGATACAGATACGATACAGGTAATTTTGATAAAAATTTCGTTGACAACTTAAATTTAAACAACAGCAAACAAGATCACAAATATAGAGCACAAGTTAACTTCAGTGCTGCTATAGCTGATAACTTCAAAGCTTTTGTTCAATTTGACTATAATGCTGCTGATGGTGGTTATGGTGCTAATGGAATAAAAAATGATCAAAAAGGACTTTTTGTTCGTCAATTATACTTAACTTATACAAATGAAGATGTTGCTACAAGTGTAATCGCTGGTAAACAACAATTAAACCTTATCTGGACGGATAACGCTATTGATGGTTTAGTTGGCACAGGTGTTAAAGTAGTAAATAACAGCATCGATGGTTTAACTCTAGCTGCTTTTGCTGTAGATAGCTTCATGGCTGCAGAACAAGGTTCAGATTTAGCAGGAGCAAACGGTGGTGCATTTAAAGTAGATTCAATTGGAAATCTTTACGGTGCTGCTGCTGTAGGTTCTTATGATCTTGCTGGCGGACAATTCAACCCACAATTATGGTTAGCTTACTGGGATCAAGTAGCATTCTTCTATGCTTTAGATGCATCTTATAGCACAACTATCTTTGATGGAATCAACTGGACACTTGAAGGTGCTTACTTAGGAAATAGCCTTGATAGCGAACTTGATAAAACATACGCTAATGGCAATTTATTTGCTTTAAAAGGTAGCATTGAAGTAAATGGTTGGGATGCTAGCCTTGGTGGTTTATACTACGGTGATAAAGAAAAAGCTTCTACAGTTGCAATCGAAGATCAAGGCAATATTGGTTCTTTACTTGCAGGTGAGGAAATTTTCTATACTACTGGTTCAAGACTAAATGGTGATACTGGTAGAAATATCTTCGGTTATGTAACTGGTGGATATACTTTCAACGAAACAGTTCGCGTTGGTGCTGACTTCGTATATGGTGGAACAAAAACAGAAGCTGCTAATCATTTAGGTGGTGGTAAAAAACTTGAAGCTGTTGCAAGAGTAGATTACAAATACTCTCCAAAACTTAACTTCTCAGCATTCTATTCTTATGTGAACCTAGATCAAGGTAAAAACACTAATGAAAGTGCTGATCATAGCACTGTAAGACTTCAAGCTCTTTACAAATTCTAAGAAGTTTTCAAGTCTAACTTCAAGGCGGAGTTTTGCTCCGCCTTTTTTTATGCCTGATTTTTAAAACTTAAATTTATATAAAAAGATTTTCCCAAGCTAAAAAGCTTTAGGAAAATTAAGACTTAAACCAATTAGCGATTTTTTCAAAAAGTCCTTTTTGCTCTTGATGCATACCATCTTTGATACCAAAACTTTCACTTAGTTTTTCTAAAAGTTCTTTTTGTTCATCGTTTAAAGAAGTTGGAAATTTGATAGAAATTTGAACGATTTGATTTCCTATGCGAGAACTATGAACATCTTTTACCCCTTCTTTTTCAAGTACAAATCTTTGTCCATCTTTAGCACCCTTTGGTAAATTTAAAGTCGCTTCACCGCGTATGGTAGGTACTTTTATACTTTGTCCTAAGATAGCCTGGGTAAAAAACACTGGAAATTCTATATATATATCATCATCATCTCTTATAAAAGTATCGTCTTCAGCAGCGATGATCTTAACATACATATCCCCTCTAGTGCCATTTTTTAAGATATTGCCTTTAGCATTGATACGAAGCTTCATACCTGTATCTACACCTTCTGGGATATTAAGCTCGACACTATCTTTGCTTTCATTATAACCCAAACCTTTACAATCACTACATTTTTCACTAGCTTTTTCTCCAATTCCTTGACAATCAGGGCAAGTTTGTGCAAAAGTGATAAAACCTTGAGAAACCCCAACCTGTCCTCTACCTTGACACTTTGGACAAGTTTGAAGCTTTCCATCTTTAGCCCCTGTTCCATTACAAGTTTTACAAGAGCATTTATAAGTAAAGTCTATATTTTTCTTACAACCAAAAACCGCTTCTTTAAAACTTAATTTTAAATTAACGATAAAATCTGAAGGGATTTTCTCATCATTTGAACTTTTTCTACGACGTGATGAGCCAAAGCCTTCTCCAAAAAAACTAGAAAATATATCTCCTAAATCCTCAAAACCACCAAAACCTGAGCTACTAGAACCAAATCCACCGCCTTTTAAAGCATCTTTTCCGTATCTATCATAAATAGCTCGCTTTTCATCATTGCTTAAAACTTCATAGGCTTCATTAACAAGCTTGAATTTATCTTCTGCTTCTTTATCACCTTGGTTTCTATCAGGATGATATTTTAAAGCCATTTTTCTATAGGCTTTTTTTATGGTTTCTTTATCAGCATTTTGCGTGATTTCAAGAATTTCATAATAACTTATTTCCACATTATTCCTTTAAAAAATTTAAAATTTTACTAGAATTTTAATTTTAAAAATTCAAAAATATAATTTTAGCAAAAATAAAATCAATAATTTATCAAATTTTAAATAAAATTATGTAAAGATTTTAAAGACTACATAAAAATTTACAAGGACACTAGAATGATTAATGTGTTGATGATAGAAGATGATCCTGACTTTGCACAATTATTATCTGAATATTTAGCGCAATTTAATATTAAAATCACAAATTTTGAAAATCCTAAAAGTGCTTTAAATGTGGGTATTCAAGGCTATGATTGTCTGATTTTAGATTTAACTTTACCTGGAATTGATGGTCTTGAAGTTTGTAGAGAAATCCGACAAAAAAGCAATATTCCTATTATCATCTCATCGGCTAGAGGTGACTTAAGCGATAAAGTTGTGGGGCTTCAAATCGGTGCTGATGATTATCTACCAAAGCCTTACGATCCAAAAGAAATGTATGCAAGGATTATGAGTCTTATTCGTCGCACAAAAAGAGTTGAACACACTAATAATGAAAATATTAACTCTGCTTTCAAAATTGATGAAAGAAGACATGAGATCACCTATGAAGATAAGGTTTTAACACTTACTCCTGCTGAATTTGAAATTTTAGAATACCTTATCCAACAACACGGATATAGTGTTTCAAGAGAACAGCTTGTAAGTCGCTGTAAAAATCTAAAAGATAAAGATTCTAAAAGCCTTGATGTTATCATCGGTCGCTTAAGGGTAAAAATAGGAGATAGTTCAAAATCTCCAAAACATATTTTTTCTGTTAGAGGTATAGGATATAAACTGATAGGATGACAAAAAATTATTCTATTCATACCAAACTGATTATTTTATTTGTTGTTACTTTTTTCTTGGTTTGTGTGCTTTTTATCGTTCTTTTAAAAATAGAAGGGAATACCTATAATGAAGAAGAAAGTTTAAAACAAGAAAATCTTATAAAAAATTTACTCATCTCCTATGAAAACACTTCAGGTGTTGAAATAGGAGCTTATCTTGGAAACAGCGGTTTTAACGCTATACAAAATCCCAATCTTGTAAAAGCTATAAGAAATAATGGACAATCACTTTTTAAAGCAGGCGGAGAGCTTTGTACTCTTTCTTCTTTAAAATATCATAGCAATCTTTATTTTGATGTTCAATGTAAAGATTTTGATGGCTTGTATGAAGAAAATACTAGTGATAGGGTTTATAATCTTTTATTGATAGGATTTTTCTCTTTTTCTTTGTTGGTTGTTTTTATGTATTTTTCTGTATTAAAATCCTTAGAACCTTTAAAAAAATTAAGAAGACAAGTTGCCGAAGTTGCAAATGGGGAACAACCTGATTTTCTAGACTATCAAGAAGATGAAGTAGGCAAGATCGCCTTTGAATTTCAAAAAGCTTTCAAGAAAAACCAAGAATTAATCCAATCAAGACAACTTTTCCTAAGAACAATCATGCATGAGTTAAAAACCCCTATAGGAAAAGGGAGAATCATTTCTGAAATGATCAAAGAAGACAGACAAAAAGAAAGACTTATCGCTATATTTTTACGCATGGATTCTTTGATCAATGAATTTGCCAAAATCGAAAATTTATTTTCAAAAAACTACAACTTACACTTTAAACCTAGTCGTTTTAGCGCTATACTTGAAGAAGCTAAAGAACACCTTATGATAGATGATTTTAATAAAGTTGTAAAAGTCGATATAAGATATGACGCTTTAATCAATGTTGATATGGAAATTTTCTCTGTAATTTTAAAAAATCTTATCGATAATGCCTTAAAATACTCAAACAATGGCACTTGTGAGCTTTTTTGTTGTAAAGAATGTTTTACCATTAAAAATCCAGGCAAACCTTTAGCAGAACCTATAGAGCATTATCTTGAAGCTTTTACAAGAGAAAAACACAATCAAGTCAAAGGTATGGGACTAGGACTTTATATAGTTTCAGAGGTATGTAAACTGCATAATTTTGATTTGATTTATTTTTATGATGATGGAAAGCATTGCTTTAAAATTTTCTTTGGAGATAAAGAAAAATAATGGTAAAAGGCCTGGAAAAATTCAATGAACTTGTTGAAAGTTTTGCAAATTTACCTACCATAGGAAAAAAAACCGCCATAAGGCTTGCTTATCACCTTTGTATAAATAATCAAATCGATGGTATGAAACTCGCACACAATATAGAAAATGCTATCCGCTTTATAAAACCTTGTGAGCAATGCGGTGCTTTAAGCGAAAATGAGCTTTGCGAAATTTGTAGCGATGAAGAAAGAAATAAAAACATTTTATGTATAGTTGAAAGCCCAAAAGATATACTAACACTCGAAGAGAGTCAAAGTTACAATGGGCTATATTTTGTTTTAGATGAGTTAAATGAAGAAAAACTTGAAAAACTAAAGCAAATCATACTTAAGCTAAATATCTCTGAGCTCATTTTTGCATTGACACATAGCATTAATTCTGATGCAACTATCTTTTTTATAGAGGATAAATTTAAAGGCTTAAACCTAACTTTTAGTAAAATCGCTCAAGGAATTCCAAGTGGTGTAAATTTAGAAAATGTGGATTTAATCTCTTTAAATAAAGCTATGAATTTTAGAACAAAAATTTAGTAATTTTTATAAGAAATATCGGCTAATTCTTGCAAAGAAAAATCCGCAATCTTTTCATAAGTAAAACCTTCCTTGCTTAAAAAGTCAAGTAAAGTTTTTTCCATGATTTTAGCTCCTTGTATAAGCTCATCTGAGAGCTTAAAACTCATCGCTTCAATACGCTTTGGCACACAAGCTAAGATATGTGTTTTAGGCAAATCTCCTGCAAGTTCCATGTATTGTAAGGTTTGAAGCATTTCTATTTCATGGGCACTTCCACTCCAGCTAATTTTATTGGGCATAGCATCATAAGGAAAGAAAAATACATCTCCTATACTCGCACCTTGCGCTTCTATACAGTCTAAAACGATAAGTCTATCGTACCTAGCAATGATATAGCTAAGCTGCAAAGCCAAAGTTCCACCATCAACAAAATCTAAAGTAAATTCAGAATGAGTGAATTTGTAGTTTTTTTCAAGTTGTTTGCAAAGATGAACGCCTAAGCCTTCATCCGCAAACATGATATTACCTATTCCAAGGACTAAGAATTTCAATGCTTTTCTTCTTTTACAAATTTATATCCGCTAATAATAGCATCCATAGCACCATCTTTACCTTTTACTGCGTTAAAAATCGCCATGTAAATATGTACTGGCACAAAAATCATAATTACCCACATCAAAATTCTATGATAAGTTCTTACATCGGCCAAACCGCCCATTGCAGCTTCAAGCGGTCTTAAAATATGATATAAAAGCCCACCTAAGCCCTCATGGTAAGTATGAGTATAAAGAATAAGCCCTGTAAGAATGATACCTAATATCACAAGATAAAAGAAAAAATAAGTTACAAATTGCAAAGGATTATAAACCCCTTTTAAATGCGGATGTTTTCCTAAGAAAATGTAAAATTTTACTTGTTCTATCCATAATTTGATATTAAAAATATCCCATACACTTCTGCGTTCTTTTGCGCTTACCTTATCGCAGAAAAACAAATATACTTTAAAAATAATACAAGCGATTAAAACAAAACCCACCGCTTGATGTACTAAGCGGTATTTTGCTTGCATAAAATTTACGGGTTCACCGTTACTAATAGGGCTTTGGAACACATAGGAAAGATAATACCCTGTGCCAATAAGAATCACTATAGCAATAGCTCTTACCCAGTGCGTTAAACGCAAACCTATGCTAAATTCATATTCAGCTTTTCTTTGCAATTTTTCTTCTTTGTTTTGCATGAAAGCCTCCTTATAAATTGACATTCACTTTATATTCACTTAGATTATTGCCCTTAGTATCCATTACATGCACCGCACAAGCAATACAAGGATCATAAGAGTGAATTTTTCTAATGATTTCAAGTGGTTGTTTTACATCAGCGATTTTAAGTCCTATCAAACATTGCTCATAACTTCCGCCTACGCCATTTGCGTCTTTTGGACTTGCATTCCAAGTAGAAGGCACCACAGCTTGCCAATTTTCAATAACACCATTTTTAATTCTACACCAATGGCTTAATGTTCCGCGTGGCACATGCCCCATATAGCGTCCTTTGTATTCTTTAGAATTATCGATCACATAAGGAGCACAAGTACTCTGGTCTACTTTTAAATTTTCAACTAAATTATTAAACGCTTTTAAAGCATTGTTTGCAACGATTTTTGCTTCAATACAACGAGCAGCTGTTCTTCCAAGTGTACTAAATACAGCATTTAAAGGAAGTCCTGTTTCTTTTAAGAACTCATCTACTACAGGAACAACATTTTGATTACCTTTAGCATAATTTACAACGATATTTGCTAAAGGTCCTACTTGCATAGGGTTTCCTTCATAGCGTGGAGCTTTAATCCAACTATATTTACCCTTAGTATCAAACACTTTAGAATGAACATGATTTCCATGATGATCTACGCTTTCCCCATCTACAAGTCCTGTATAATTTGGATTTGTTTTGCCGTCATAAGGATGTAAAGGTTCATTGTCTGCATACCAAGAATGAGTTGCCTCTTCAGTAATCTTATCTTCTTCTACTTCATAAACCTTGCTTAAATCTCCATTTTTGATAATACCACTTTCAAAAAGCCATTCATCTCTTCCGATTTGAAATTCTTTAAAGGTGTAAAGATTATTTACCCCTATATCATTTAAAACACTTGCTTCATGTGCATAAGCTTTTCCTGCCATCACAAGATCAGGATAATACGCACGATTAACAAAGTCTTGCACTTCTTGGAATTTAACCATATATTCACCCATTCTTGCAGGATCAAGTAAATCCATAACGCAAGTTACACCACCAACGGTTAAGCTTTGTGGATGTGGGTTTTTAGCTCCAAAAATCGCCATACATTGAGCAATGATTCTTTGAATTCTTAAACATTCTAGATAGTGAGAAAGAACGATTAAATTTTGCTCAGGAGTTAAACGATAAGTTGGATGACCATAGTACGCATTAGCAAAAGGTCCTAAATTTCCTTTATCTACAAAAGTTTTAAGTCTTTGTTGCACTTCAAGAAGTTTATCTGCACCTGTTGCATAAGGATTTGAAGTGTATTTAAAAGCTTCATCGCTTGCTTTTTTAACATCAGCACTTAAAGCACTTACCACATCAGCCCAATCAAGCCCATGAAGTTGATAAAAATGCACAATATGATCGTGTAAAAATAAAGCCGCATTCATTAAAGTTCTTGTTAAAAGCGCATTTAAAGGCGGAGTAATACCTAAAGCATTTTCAACAGCAACTATACCTGCTTTATAATGTGAAAAAGTACAAACTCCGCAAATTCTTTGCGTCATAAAACCCGCATCTCTTGGATCACGCCCTTTTACTATGGTTTCAATACCACGCCACAAAGTAGAGCCCGCATAAGCTTCTTTTACCACATTGTTATCATCAACAACAACCTCAACTCTTAAATGCCCTTCAATTCTTGTAATAGGATCTACGATTATTTTTTGACTCATTTTTATTCCTTATCTTTTTGCATGGAAGATATAACTGCGTGTGCTGCTATAGCAACGCCTGTGAGTGTAAGCACACCTATACCAATTTTATCTGAAACACTATCCGCACCCAAACCAAAAACAGTATCAAATTTACGACTAGCCATAGGCTCTTCAAAAGGTCCCATAGTATCCCAAAAATTAGGCTCAGAACAACCTATACAACCATGCCCTGCTTGAATAGGCCAAGAAGTGTGCTGGTTAAATCTCTCTCTTGAGCAGTTATTAAAAGTATAAGGTCCTTTACAACCTACTTTATAAAGACAAAAACCTTGTTTTGCTCCTTCATCTCCAAAAGCATGTACAAATTCACCCGCATCAAAATGTCCGCGTCTTTCACAAAGATCATGAATTCTTAAACCATAAGCCCATTTTGGTCTATTATACACATCAAGTGCTGGTAACTCACCAAATAATAAATAATGAAGTACATTACCCACTATATTTTTTTCACTTGGAGGACAGCCTGGAACATTGATCACAGTTTTACTTGTTACTTTGCTTAAAGGCTGCGCGTTGCTAGGATTTGGTCTTGCGGCTTGAATTCCTCCAAAGCTAGAACAGGTTCCTATAGCAAAAATCGCCAAAGCATTTTCACTTGCCATTTTTGAAAGCTCATAGCCTGTTTTTCCATGTGCACCTATGGTTAAAAAATGCTCCGTATCACCCATAGGGATACCACCTTCAACCATTAAAATGTATTTATTTTTATGCTTTTGAATGGCATTTTCTAAATTTTCTTCAGCTTGCCAACCTGCTGCAGCCATCACTGTTTCGTGATATTCTAAAGAAATATAATCAAAAATCAAACTATCAATCGTTGGAGTATCACTTCTTAACAAACTCTCACTACAGCCTGTACACTCAGCCATATGAAGCCACACAACAGGAAGCCTATCAGCAAGCTCAGCAGCTTTTGCCACCATAGGAGTAAAACTCGCTGGCAAAGCCAAAAATGCCGTCATAGCACCTGCCCATTTCATAAAATCCCTTCTAGAAAAACCTGACTTTTCTAATGCTTTTGTAATACTATCATTGTCTTTCAAAGAAGGAAGTTTTTCAAGAGTCGATAAACGCGACTCTATTTGATGATAATCAATCATTATATTTCCTTTGTAACATGAAATTTATTCTCTATAATAATAAAATAAAGGAAGTTAAAATAAAGTTAAAAACTTACTATCATAAGCAAATATTAGCATCACTCTTAATTAAAGCTTAATCATAAGCCTTTTTTAAGTTTGCGAATCAAAAATCTTGCAGGATGAATAGCGTGGATGTATTTTTTTTCTAAACACAAGGGTTCATTATTTATCAATGCACACAAATACCTTGCCGCTAAAACACTTGTACTAAAACCCCTTGACCCATGAGCAAAATTAAAATACAAATTACAAGACATTTTAGCTGGTTTTTGCTCCTTATTTTTTGTCCATAATAAAGCTTTATATTTTTCTTTATAAAACGCTTCATCATAAGCATTTCCAACTATCATAAAGCGATCACTCGAATAAGATCTAAAACCTACTTTAGAACCTATGATTTCTAATTTTGTATTTTTATCCATAAAATCGGCTATATTTTCTATATTTTGTTTATCATCTTCTTCTTTTGATTCTAAACTTGCATTAAGCCTATCATAACTTGCACCAATTACTTGCAAATCATCTTTTACAGGGCAAATATAAGCCTTAGAAGATAAAGGAAATGGGGTATCTAAAAAAGGTTTTAGATGTGTAACTTGACCTCTTACTTTGCTTAATTTCATCTCATCATAAAAAACAAAGTCTTTTGCATCTGCACCCATAGCATAAATCAAAACCGCATAATCACTTTTAACAACATCATTTTTAAATTTTAAACTAAAACACCCATTTTCAAATTTATAAGCTTGAAATTCATGATTAAAATATATACAAGCTTTGCTTTTTTCAAAAAGATTTTTAACCAATTTTTTTGGAAAAATCACTCCACCCTCTTCTAAAAAAGCTTGATTTTTTGAAATTTTAAACAAAACATTTTCTCTTTGCGTGTCAAATCTTTCTTGCATTAAATCATTATGTGCAAACTCCACCACACCCTTAAATTCTAAATCTAAAATTTGTCTATAAAAACGACTTGCCTCTATAAAAGAAAGCTCTGAAAACTCCCCTAAATTTACCTTAGGCTTTAAGATTAAAGAGCTTAAAATTCCACTTTCATTTCCACTTGCACCCTTGCCTAATTCTAAATGTTTTTCAAAAATATCTATTTCAAAACCTCTTAAACTAAGCTCATAAGCTAAAACAGCACTTGATATACCTGCACCAATAATAGCTACTTTTTTATTTTTTAAAGATGAAAATGTTCTTGAAAAATACGCTTCTTTGTCTTTAAACTCAAGCTCATTTTCCAAATAAGCTTTAATCATTTCTCTTTTTCTAAAACCTTTGGTTTTTTCTACTCTAAAACCATATTTTTTTAAATTTTTTTGCAAAAAACTTGCCGAAGAAAAGGTGCAAATTTGTGTATTTTTTTTAGAAAGTCTTGCCACTTCAAAGATTAAATTTTCATCAAACATTTGCAAGTTTTTATTTGGAGAAAATCCATCTAAATACCAAACATCAGCTTTAAAATCCAATTCTTTTAAAACAGCTATATCTTCAAAAACAAGATCTAAAAAACAATCTTCAAAATAAAAACGATAAATTCCTTCTTTAGCCTTAGGATAAAATTTTAAAAATTGTTCTAAAAGCTCTTTAAACTCTTCATAAAATTCTAGTTTTTGATAAATTTCTCTTAATTGTTCTTTTTCGATATAAAAAGCTTCTACGCTAATATAAAAAAGTTTTTTAGGACGCTTAGAAGGGATAGTTTCTAAAAAGCGTTTCAAAGTAAGAAAAAAATTTAAACCTATACCAAAACCACTCTCTGCGATAATAAAATTTTCTTGATTTTTCCATTCAAAAGAATGAGTGTAAACAAATTTGCTTTCATTTAAGCCATCTTTGGAATTAAAATAAAAATCATCAAAATCCAAAGAAAAAGGAGTATTATCCTTAAAAATTAGCTTAGCTTTTTTCATCGGTTGTTATAAAAATAACTCTCAACTCCATCGGCAATACCCTTAACCAATAAATCTTGAAAAGCTTTATTGGCGATTCTTTTGCCTTCATTTGGATGTGTAATATAGCCAATTTCAATCAAAATTGCAGGCATTTGCGCACCTACTAAAACCCAAAAAGGTGCTTCTCTTACACCGCCATCTACAATTTTATACTTTTTGCGTGTTTGAGTGAGTATATTTTTTTGTACATCAATGGCTAGTTTATTTGAAGCAACGATTTTTTCACGATTTAAGAAATTTAAAATACTTTGTTTTGAGAAATAATTAATCTCTTCAAAATCCCCTTGATTTTCTTTTTCTGCTGCCTTTTTACTTCTTTCACTTCTTGCAGGACTTAAAAAGAAAGTTTCCACGCCTTCGCTACTTTTGGCTTTTGTGGCATTTGGTGCTGCGTTAGCATGTATAGAAATAAACAAATCCGCTCTTTTATCATTGGCATATTTGGTTCTATCACGAAGATTGATAAATTTATCCGAACTTCTAGTATAAAGCACTTTATAACCGCGTTTTTTAAGTTCATTTCCAAGTTTTAAAGCCGTACTTAAAACTATATCTTTTTCTTTTAAACTTCCTTTTTTATCACTTAAAGCACCGCTATCTTTTCCACCATGCCCCGCATCGATAACCACAAGCTTTCCTGATTTGTAATTTGTATTTAAAGTTTTACTAGAACTTTGAGTTGCTTTTTTGTTTGCATTTTGATTTGTAGTTTGTATATAAAAACCTAAAGTGAGATTATTATTATCCAACTCCTTTAAAAGTTTAAATTCTTTAGGAGCACTCAAAACCACACGAACGGTTTTTGGATTGTATTGAGTAACTGTAATCACATTTTGTCCAAAAGTAAAGCTTTTTCTATTACCTTCTAACACACCCTTAAAACTTACAACATATCGGAATTTTTGATCTTTGGTATCAAATACTGCTATTTCTTTTTCATCTAAATCATCGCTTAAATTTAACACCACAGCATTAGAAATTTTATCCACATCTAAAACATATAAAGGTTCTTGATTTTCTTTTTCATTATTGGTTTTTTTATCTTGTTTTTTTGTTTCTAAAACTTTGGTTTTAATTTCTGTTTTTTGATCTTGCTTTTTCTCTGAAATTTTACTAACTTGCCCAGTCTTTTTTTGGCTAGTAGTTTCTTTTGAAAAAATTATTTTTTCTTCTTTAAAAGATATATCAATAGGAATTTTTTCTTTAGCATAAACCACTATGCGTATGGTTTTGGGATTAAATTGTGAAATCACTAAACGATAGTCATCAAATTTAAACTCTTTTTTACTCCCTTCTAAAACCCCATCAAAATCACTAATAAAACGATAGTTTCCTTTTTCGTCTAAAGCAAAACTTTTTAATTGATCCTTATCCAAATCTGCATTTAGTTCAAACTCTACACCTTGGTTTGTTTTACTTGACTTTAAAACATAAATTTTATCATCGCTTTTTGCTTTAGAAACGATACTGCTCTTTGGTGCTTGCGAAGTTTTAGAATTTGTTTTTTCTGTATTTTTTATTTGTTCGTTAGATGATTTTTTTTCATTTTTTTGAACTGTTTTTATAGGTTCAAAAGTTGATTTTTCAGTGTCTTGAGAAATATTTTGAACCTTAATATCTTTAATAACAGCCTTTCTTAAAGCATTAATACTTGCTTCACTTATACCACTTTCTTTTAACTCATTAGCATATGACTTGTCATCTAAATTTAAAGTATTTGAACTGATGATCAATCTTTTTAAAATTTCAATTTTAGTTTTTTCATCTTCATGAATAACACTTTGTATATAAAGGCTTTTGAGCTGATGGTGAAATTTTACTTGCACTTCACTTTTAGAACCGATAAAATTTTTATCAAAATTTGCAAGTTCATTTTCATAAGCTCCAAAAAGAGTTGTGAAAGCAAACACTAAAAATACAAAAATTTTAGCCATTATTCACCATTAACCAATTTTTCCATAAGTTCTTTAACACTGATAAGCTTATCTAAACGATATCCATTTGCACCTGTAAAGAAAAGTCCTGTTTCTTTTTTGCCTGACCACGCATCAAAAAGCCTATCTGCTATACAATACCCTACTTTAGTCGCCTCTTTTCCACGTCCACAAGGCGCTACACAATTGCTTATACAATTAATCTTTGGACCCATTCTTTTATCTACCAAATTTAAAAGATTGGTTCTAACTCCACGAGCAGGATAGCCCACAGGAGATTTAATAAGCTCTATATCTTCTTCTTTAGAAGCTAGCAAAACGCTTTTAAACTCTTCACTCGCATCACATTCAAAAGTTCCTATGAAACGCGTTCCCATTTGAACACCACTAGCCCCTAAAGAAATAGCATTTTCTATATCTTTTTTATCCCAAATTCCACCTGCAGCAATCACGGGAAAAGACCCCCAATTTTTAGCCTCTTCTACCACAGGAGCGATTAATTTTTCTAGCTGATAATTTGGATCTAAACACTGCTCATAAGTAAAACCTTGATGACCTCCACTTTTTGGCCCTTCTAAAACCACTGCATCAGGCAAGCGATTGTAACGGCTTTGCCATCTTTTGCAAATAATTTTTAAAGCCTTTGCAGATGAAATGATAGGCACTAAAGCCACATCAGGAAAATCTGCAGTAAATTCAGGTAAATTTGTAGGAAGTCCAGCACCTGAAACAATCACATTAAAACCAACCTCACAAGCATCGCGTGCTATTCTTGCATAATCATTACTTGCACATAAGATATTACACCCCAAAGGTGCATCGCCACAAACTTTTCTTGCATTATTAATCAAAGCTTGCAAACCCTTGCGTGAGTAAAAATTTTCACTTCCATAAGGCTTAGCATTTAATTCTTTACTTGCATACTTTCTTTCTTCATAATATCCTGTTCCCACAGAAGAAATAATCCCAAGTCCACCATTTAAAGAAACTGCAGAAGCTAATCTATCCCAGCTTATGCCTAGTCCCATTCCCCCTTGAAAAATGGGATATTTTATAGTATGTTTTCCTATTTGTAAGGGTTGTAAATTCATTCTTTTACCTTTAATTTTGCAAATTTTCTTTTACCTATTTGTAAGATGTATTCTCCTTGTTCTAAATACATTTGCTCGTCGCTAACTTTTTGAGAATTTACACTTACTGCATTAGCACTGATGCTTCTTCTTGCCGCAGAAGTAGAACTTTCCAAACCACATTCAACCAAAGCCTTAGCAAGCCAAATTTTTCCTTGTATTTCAAACTCAGCCATATCACTTGGCAAAGCATTTTGAGAATGAATTTTATCAAATTCAGACTTAGCATTATTAGCCTCTTCTTTGGAGTGAAAACGCTCTGTAATCTCTAAAGCTAAATTTTCTTTAGCTTTTTTAGGATGTAAATTGCCTTGTTCTATATCTTTTTTTATTTGCGCAATTTCTTCTAGACTTTTTTGACTTAAAAGTTCATAATATCTAAACATCAATTCATCACTAATACTTAAAATTTTAGCATACATATCATTAGCTTTTTCTGTAACACCAATGTAATTATTTAAACTCTTACTCATTTTGTTTACACCGTCTAAACCTTCGAGTAAAGGCATCATAATCACAGCTTGTTCTTTTCCTATGTTATAAACTCTTTGAAGCTGTCTTCCCATCAAAAGATTAAATTTTTGATCCGTTCCACCCATTTCAATATCGCTTTTTAAAGCCACACTATCATATCCTTGAAGTAAGGGATATAAAAACTCACAAATCGAAATAGGACTTTGCTCTTTAAATCTCTTGGTAAAATCGTCACGCTCAAGCATTCTAGCTACACTAAAAGTTGAAGTAAGCTCTACTATACCCGCGGCTCCAAGTTCATTAAGCCAAGTAGAATTAAACTTAATCTGTGTTTTTTCTTTATCCAAAACCTTAAAAACCTGCGTTTCATAAGTTTTAGCATTGATTAAAACTTGCTCTTTATCCAGCTTTTTACGCGTTGCACTTTTTCCACTTGGATCGCCAATTTGTCCTGTAAAATCTCCAATCAAAAACTGCACAATAGCTCCATGTTTTTGCAAAAAAGCCATTTTTGTTAAAACCACGCTATGGCCTAAATGTAAATCAGGCGCTGTAGGATCAAACCCTGCCTTTATAAAGAAATTTTCACCCTTTTCATAATAATTTTTAATTAAATTTTCTATTCTTTCTTCATCAATAAGCTCTGCACAACCACGCTTAACTTCTGCTAATATTTTTTTTATATCCATAATAAACCTTTTTAACCTTCTTTATAAGCATCATTTAAAGATGTAAAATCTAAAATTTTACAACGAGATTTTAACCTATCCTTGACACTATCTGGATTGATATTATCAGGAATTTCCATTGTAATCTCAAAATAATCTACCGCCGAATTTAAATCACTTGATAAATTAATTGTTAATAAATTTATCTGCATTTTAGCTAAAAATGCCAAAAATTCCGCTAAAACACCTTTTTTATTTTCCAAAGAAAAAATCAATTTATAAGATTTAGGGATGTTAGAATCCCATTTTATAAATACCATATCTTGATTATTATCTATCATTTTATCAGCTCTATCGCAAAGCTTATGATGGACAATAGCGTTACCACCTTTAACAAAAGCTAAAACAGCATCGCCTCTTTTTGGATGGCAGCAAAAATCAAAATCCACATTAGCGATTTTATGGTTACAATATAGAGTAAAATTTCCTATTTTTTGTTCTTTAATCTCATATTTATCAAACCAATATGACTTCTTGGCGTATTTTTTAAGACCATTAACTATATCTTTCAAATAAGCACTATCTGTTGCTACTTGTCTAATACGTCTGGCTAAATTTTCTTTTTCTATCCAAGTTTCAATTCTGTTTTTATCAACTCCAAAAATAAAACTTAACATATTAATAGAACTTGCTAGATTAATCTCTCTGATTTTTTGCTTACAAAATTCCCTTATACTTGCTTTTGCTTTTCCTGTTTTAACACTATCTATCCAAGAACAGCGATAAAATTTATCATTGCTAGTAACCACTCGCACAATATCGCCATTTTTAAGCTCGGTTAACAAAGGCACTTTAATACGATTTACATAAGCACTTTTTGCATGAAGCCCTACTTTGGTATGCACTTCATAAGCAAAATCAAGAACCGTTGCACCACGAGGCAAAGTGAAAATTTCTCCCTTAGGAGAATAAACTGCGACATCTTCAACATAAAGACTATCTTTAGCATATTCATAAAGTTCAATAGCATTATAATCTTCTGCACTTTCAAGATTGTTTATACTTTGCATTGAAATATCTGTAAGCCAATCAAGACGAGGCGCAACCACACTGCCATCTTCTTTATATTTCCAATGCGCTGCTATACCAAATTCCGCAATTTTATGCATATCAAAAGTTCGAATTTGTGCTTCTATAATACTTTTAGCATCAAAAAGTGTGGTATGTATGGTTTGATAACCATTTTGTTTAGGCAAGGCTATATAATCCTTAAAACGCGAAACCAAGGGATTAAAATGTGTATGTAAAATTCCCAAAGCTAAATAACAATCACTTACTTTTTCAACCAAAATTCTTACCCCAAGCAAATCAAGAACTTCTTCAATACCAATGCCTTTTCTTTGCATTTTAAGATAAATAGAATAGCTATGTTTAATGCGTTTTTGAATTTCAAAACTACCTTGTCTAAAGCCATTGCTCAAAAATAAAAGTTCGATTTTGGAAATAAATTCATTTAAACCTAATTGCATTTCTTGATTATTGGAGTTGATATAATTGTCAATAAGCTTATACTCATCTGGCATAAGATATTTAAAACTAAGATCTTCCAAATAATTTTTTATGCTTGAAATACCAAGTCTATGGGCTATTGGGGCATATACAACTAAAGTTTCTTCGCTGATTCTTTTTTGCTTATCTTCTCTTAGAATATCAAGAGTAAGCATATTATGCAGCCTATCGCATAACTTCACAATCAAAACCCCAACATCTTCAATACTTGCTAAAAGCATATTTCTGAAAGTCAAGGCTGATTTAGTTAAACTTTTTTTAGATTTTGATGAAATGAGATTATCTTCTCTAATTTCTATAATTTTAGTAAGCCCTAAAACAAGTTTTAAAACCTCAGAACCAAACTGCTCTCTAAGTTCTTCTTCAGTACAGTTTGTATCTTCGATCACATCATGCAATAAAGCAGCTAAAATATTGCTTTTATTTTCACTTAAAAATCCAACCAGTGTTGCTACTAAAATAGGATGTACCGCATAAGGCTCTCCACTTTTTCTAAACTGCCCTTCATGGCAAAATATACAGTAATCTACCGCTTTTTCAAGAATGGCATCATGGCCACAAATTTCGAAAAGCAAAGCCTTAGCAGCTTCTAAATCTTTACAATTTTTTACATTATCGATTAATTGTTCAAGCAATAATTCTTCATCGATTGGTTTCAACTAAACCCTCTAAAGTGATTTTATTTTCTGCAATTTCATATAAAGCTATATCTGCAAATTTATTTTTATTTTTATCAAAGTCTACCAAAGGGGTTGCTCCGTTCGCCAATTGTTCCGCTCTTTTTGCTACCACTAAAGAAAGGCGATATCTATCATTACCCATTTTTTCCAAAGCTTTTGCCGCTACTTCTTCTATTCTTTTATCCATAATTTTCTCCTTAATTATTTTTAACGATTGAACAAAGGCTAGTATCACCTTGTATGATTTTAAGTAAATTACCCTCTTCAAACATATTACAAACCACAATAGGAAGTTTGTTATCTTTAGCTAAAGCTATAGCTGTATCATCCATCACTTTAATATTATCTTGCATAGCCTCATCATAACTTAAAGTATTTAAAAATACTGCATCATCAAATTGTTTTGGATCTTTATCATAAACTCCATTAACTTTTGTAGCTTTTATTACCATATCTGCATCAATTTCCACAGCTCTTAAAATAGCTGTTGTATCTGTAGTAAAATAAGGGTTTCCAGTACCTGCGGCAAAAACCACAACACGACCCTTTTCTAAGTGTCTTTGTGCTCTTCTCATAATATAAGTTTCACAAAATGCTTCCATCTGAATGGCGCTTTGAACCCTAACTTCAAGTCCAGAGCTTTCCAAGGCTTCTTGTATAGCAATAGCATTGATAACCGTAGCAAGCATCCCCATATGATCTCCACTTGTCCTTTTAATCAATCCACCCTTAGCAGCACTTACTCCGCGAATAATATTACCACCGCCTATAACTATGCCTACTTCTATTTGATTTTTTATAAGTTCTTTAATCTCTGAAGCTATGAATTTTAAAATAGAATTTTCTATACCAAAGCCATTTTCACCCGCTAAAGCCTCTCCTGAAAATTTTACTAAAACTCTTTTTCTCTCTTGCATTATTTCTCCTTATTTAACTTGAAATTATATTTTAAATTCCATTAAATTTAGCTAATTTAAGCTAATGAGTTCCAAAGGATTGATATGAAAATTTTTTTGAGTTACTTCAAAAGTAAGATCATTTTTTATTCTACCCACTACGGCACCTTTTTTAATATTCTTACCAACTTTAATATTAGGAGCAATCTTATCTAAATGTGCGTATATTGTATGTATGCCATTATCATGTTCAACAATAACAACTCGAGCTAACATACTAGTATCTTTAGCAAAAACTATTTTTCCATCTAGCACATTTTTAACAACTGCATCGCTTTTATTGCTTCTTAAAACTACATTCTCGTTAAAAATTTTAAGATTGTAAACAGGATCAACATAATTTCCAAATTTTTGCTTCACAGTAAAAGAATCCAATGGAGCTATGGTTTTTTTTCCTGTGTAACGCTTGACTGAACTTCCTTGATAGCTTGAACCTAATTGCCTTATTTGTTGATTATTTTTTACTATTTTAGTATCATTTTTGTTTAAATTTGCACCTTCTTTATTATTAATAATTTTTAATTGATTTAATGTTTTTCTAAGCTCTTCTTGCTGAGCTTGTAAGTCATCGAGTTTTTTTGCATATATGGTTCGATCTGTTTTTTGTTTATTAATTTCGCTAATTTGTTTTTGTTTTAAACTTTGAAGCTTGACTAATTGAGCATTGTAATCCTTAAGACTATCATTGATTTTCTTAATCTGAGCTTGTTTATCATCAATAAGTCTGCTTACTCCCTCATAATCTTTAGAAATTTTAAAAATTTCTTCATTTAAAACTTTGTTTAAACTCCCTAAAATTTCAAAAGCCACAAAACTTTCTTCACTTTCGATATAGCCTTGAGGAATAGGTAAATCATAGGCAAAATCTTTAGCCATCAAAGATATAAGCTTACTTTCCATATTTGATTTACTTTTAAGCAAATCTTCATTTTGGCTTGCAAGGGTGTTTAACTCTTGATTTTGAGCCTTAGCACTTGCTTCAAGCTTAGAAGTTTGTGAATTTAAGCTTTCAATTTGCAAACTTAAATCTTTCAAACTTTTTTCACCATTTAAAATATCACTAGCCAAATCTTCAAGTTTTTTATTTAGCTGTTCTTGTATGCGTTTATTTTCTTCTAAACTTTTTGTTTTTTCATTTATAGCGTTTGCTAAACTTATACCAACAAACAAAAAAAAACAAAAAAAGATAAGAATATTTTTTCTCATCTTTTAACCTTAAACATAACCGTATTTACACACAACAAGCAAATAAACAAAGTAGCTAAAAAAATTAAAGTCAAATGTAAAATAAAATTAATAGGTGGAAAAATAATATCTACAGCCTTTAAACTTTCTTGGATAATAGAAAGATCAAAAATTTGGGTAAAAAAGGCAAGTAAAATAACAAAAGCAATAAAACAATCAACCACAACCACCTTATAAAGCATAAAAGATCTAAACCAAAACGGAGCTCCAAATAAACACATAATTTCAATACGATCGGTATGTTCATAAAGCCAAATTCTCATCTGTTTTAAAAACAAAACAAAGGCAAGTAAAATAATGATAAACAAAAATAACCAAAAAACAAATTTCATCAAAATAAGCAAAGAGTATATCTTATCATGGGTTTTGGAAAAAGTTTCAACCTTACTAACACCTACAATATTTAAAAGTTGATTTTTAATCAAATTTAGTTCATTTTGATCGGGTAAAGAATTTAATTTTAAAGTATAAAATTTTGGCAGAGAATCTTTTAAAACTTTCAAATTCTTTTCAGAAACATCATTTTTCAAACGATCAATTAAATCCTTAGGATCTAAAGATTCAAGTCCAGCAAAAAATGGTACTTTTGTTTTTACTACATTCTGATCAAGTTCAGTTTTGCTGACAACTATAATATTATAATCTTTATTAACAAGTTCTTCATAATGCTTTAAAGTTGCATTTGTAACCAAAATAAATTCAAAAGCAAACATCATAAAAAGCAAAGGTAAAATTAAAGATAAATGTGTTTTAAAAAATTTCATTCATTTTTCCATTTTCTATATTAAAACGACGATAATCCACTCTTAAATTACTAGGAATTCTATGTGTTACCACTATAACACAAGTTCCTAAAAGCTCTCTAGCAGACTTTAAAAGAGTCCATATAATATCAGAAGAATACTCGTCCAAATTTCCCGTTGGCTCATCGCAAAGCAAAAGCTTTGGATTATGAGCTAAAGCCCTAGCCATAGCGACGCGTTGTTGCTCACCACCGCTAAGTTGATTAGGCAATTTATCTGCTTTAAAAGTTAAATTTACATGCTTTAAAAGCTTAGTAGCTTGATCATGGCATACTTTTTTGCTATAACCTTTAATCATTAAAGGCAACATAACATTTTTTTCAACACTATATTCTTGTACAAGTTTATAATCTTGAAAAATAATCCCTATTCTTTGACGCAATTTTAAAAGTTCTAAATTTCCAATTTTATTCATCAAAGATCCACATACTTCAAGCTTACCAGAAATAGGTTCTAAATCTCCATAAAAAGACTTTAAAAGCGTACTCTTACCACTCCCACTTTTACCCGTAATAAAAACAAAATCATCATCCTTAAAAGCAAAACTTGCTTCTTTAATAACTAGTTCATCATAACCTAAAGTAAGTTTATTTGCTTGGATTAAATTAGGCATCCTTTTTCCTTAATTTCCCTTTTTAAATTTTTAAATTATGCTTTATTTTTGCTTAATTTTCAAGAAAAATTATATTTTAAACTGAGCTTTTAAAATTTCTTTTAATTCATTTATCGCTTTAATATTTTCTTGAATTTTAAATGGTTCTTTAAAAGCAAAATCGATCGTTTTATCAAGATGCAAATAACAATGTTCAGGCTTATTAAAAGCTCCAAAAGCAACCTTTAAAAGCAAATTCTCATCTTGTTTATAGATGCTTTCAAAATGCAAGAAAAAATCATCTTTTTTTATAGTAATATTTTTAAAGTTCTGCTCTATTTTTTTCAAATCCTCTTTAGAAAATTCAACCGATGAGAGATTAAATTCATTTAACTCATAGTTTTTACACTCTTGGTTAAAATTCCACACCCAAAGATCATATATATTTTTTTCTTGCTTTTTCCATCTATCTTCATATTTGCTTGAAATTTCTAAATTTTCATTTTTTCTAAGACTAAATTTTGGAGCAGGAAAAGTTAAAAATTGTTCTAGAGTAAAATTAAAATACTCAAAACTATCTGTTCTAAGCTCAAAACGACCATTTTGGGTTAAAACCCTAGCACATTCTTTGCAAAAATCTTTCCCAATAACTCGCCTATGAGGCTTTTTGTCCCAAGGAACAGGGAAATGTAAAAAAATCTTTTCAACTGATTTTGATTTTAATACACTCAATAACAATCTCGCATCACTTTGGATTAGCAAAATATTATTTACATTTTGTGCTTTAGCAAGTTTAGCCACTTGAGTTAAAGCTGGGTTGTAAATTTCCACCCCTAAAATTAAAACATTTGGATTTTCTTTTGCTTGATAAAGCAAATGTCTTCCTGATCCAAAGCCTATTTCTATATAAATTTTACCTTGAAGTCTAGATAAAAGCTCATCAAAATTATCAACGATAAATGGTGTTTTTTCAATTAAAGCATTATTTTTAAGTCCAAAAGCTTCATTGATAATATCCTCACAAAAACCTTCTTTAAAGATTTTTAAAGCCTTTTGCAAATAACCTATTTTAGAAGGTTTTGTATGTTTATCGCCTTTAATCACAAAACCATTTTGTGCTTTTTTAATCTGCAGAAAAAAACTCTCTTCTTGAACCTTTGTATAAATAAGACTAACATTATCATTCTTAGTAAGCCAAAGAAATTCAACATCATCCTTACTATAAGGCAGATTTATTTCTTTGATCTTTTTACTTTTAAAATTTGGCACTACTGAGCCGCCTTAACTTTGCTTGAAGGTTCTGAACGAAGTCCAGCTGAATCAATAGCAATAACTTCATAACTATATTCCACCCCTGGTAAAGCTTTTACATCTTTTAATCGCTTTTCTTTAATGCCTTTAAAAACTGCATTTTGCTCCCCACCATAGCGTCTTATTTCATACTCAACAGCTCTAGCATCATTATCACTCCATTCTAAATTTATCCCTTCACTTGTGCTTTGGGCCAAAATAATACTAGGAGCCAAAGGGTTACCCAAAGTTTTACCTTCTACACCATCTTTTGGCATAGGACTTTCAAGACCATCTTTATCGACCATTGTTACTTTATAATACTTGCTTTTACCTGCTCCTTCTACTATATCCTCATAAGAATTTTTATCAGTCTTTGCCAAAACACTAAAAGGAAGGAAACTTGAGCTCGTAGAATAAACTTTATAATAAGAAAAATCTTCATACGTAGGAGCATCCCAAGTTAAAATGATTTTATTAGAACCATCTGTACTAGCACTTAAATGCTCAACTTGAGGAGGTAAAGCCTTGCTTGTAGAACTTACAACTTGACTTGGCTCACTCTTTATCCCATTAAAACTCACAGCAATAATTCTATAACTTGAATTTTCATTAGGTTTTAAATCACTATCGATGTATTCAGCGTTTAAACGATTTTTTACTTCTGCAATTTTTTTAAATTCTTTATCATCACCTTTGGTTCTTTCAATAATATAAGAATCAACCCTAAAATCAGGATGCGGACGCCAAATAAGTTTAATACGATTAGGCAAATTAGTCACAGCTTGAACAAAAGGAACAGCTTCAAGTCTTGGAGCTGTGCTCACTTCTATAACCTTGCTATCTTCTGAAATTTGTCCTTGTTCATTAAAGCTTTTCATCATATAACGATACTTAGTACCAGGCTCTAATTTAGTATCTACATAATGAGTTTGAAACTTATCTTTAATAGTACCTACAAGTTTAAAATCAGGATTTTCATCGCTAGAACGATACAGATAAAATCCTTTGATATTTTCATTATATAAAGGTTCCCATTCAAAAGCAATGTTACTCATATCACTAAGATTTTTTAAACTTTCAACCTTTGGCAAGCTCTCATTTACAGCAGGCTCTTTGCTTGAAGCTAGCGAATTCATTTGCGAAACACTACAAGCACTAAGCAAAAGAGTTAAAAAACTCAAGTAAAAACTCAAGCGAAATCTTTTCATCATTCTCTCCTAAATTAATTTGTTCAAACATAATATTTTTAAAATCTTCCATCAAAGGTGCTTTAACAAAAATTTGCTCTTTGGTTTTTGGATGGATAAAATACAAAAAATAAGCATGTAGCATTATCCTGCAATCATACTTACCGTTATAACCATACAAACCATCACCCAAAATATGGCGATTTAAACTAGCTAAATGCGCTCTAATTTGATGAGTTCTTCCTGTGAAAAGCTTAGCAGCCATCAAAGTTAAGTTTTCAGTTTTTACTACATTTATAAAAGCTGATTTTGCGTTTTTACTGAATTTATTTTCCTTATCTATGGCTATTTTTTTAATAGCATTAGAAGGCGAACGCATTAAAAATTTTTCTACTATAATTTTATCTTCTTTTAGTGGCAAATCAATTAACGCAAGATAAATTCTTCCCATGCTTTTATCTGCAAGCTGTTCGCTTAATTTTTGATGAGTGAAGTTATTTTTCGCTATTAGTATAGCTCCGCTTGTATCTTTATCTAATCTATGAACAAGACCAGCTCTTATCTCTCCTCCTAAATTTGATAAAGTATATTTTTTTTCTAT
This sequence comes from Campylobacter sp. CFSAN093233, assembly GCF_011068165.1. Classification (NCBI taxonomy): domain Bacteria; kingdom Pseudomonadati; phylum Campylobacterota; class Epsilonproteobacteria; order Campylobacterales; family Campylobacteraceae; genus Campylobacter; species Campylobacter sp. CFSAN093233. The sequence continues at coordinate 47,448 of NZ_JAAMWY010000005.1, read as the reverse complement.
TAACCAATCCACCAAAGTGGCATTTTTAACGCTACTTGCTCCATGAACGACTAAATTTGAAGGTTTATTTAAAACAAGCAAGTCTTCATCTTCGTATAACACATCAATATCAAAATCCACTTCAAACTGAGGTTTTATCTCATCGCAAAACTTTAAACTTGCAATAGAAATAATATCACCATTTTTAAGCTTAAATGAATTTTTATCTTGAATTTTATCATTAACCTGTACACAATCTTTTTCTATAAGTAAAGCAACTTGATTGCGACTTTGGTTTAATTTTTTAGCCAAAAATACATCAAGCCTTGAATTTTCATCTACTAAAAAAGTTTGCATTTTTTCCTTAGAGGTTTTGATAAATTTAAAATTTTAGTTTATAATTATAGCTTTATATTACCAACTGAAGGCAAATTTTGTTTAGATTAGATAGAAGAATTTTAACTCATTTTGACTATATGCAACCCATTTTATTTTTACCCATAATTCTTATTTCATTTTTCTTAATCTTTGAAGCTAATCCTTTTTTAGCAGAAAAACAGTTTGTTTATGCCTGTGTGGGATTGTTTGCTTTTATGGTTTTTTTCTTCTTTCCCATAAGGAAATTTATTTGGATTATTCCTGTTGCTTATTGGATTAATATTTTTTTATTGCTAAGCGTAGATATTTTTGGGGTTGAAAAATTAGGTGCTAAAAGATGGCTTGAAATTCCTTTTACTCACTTTACTATACAACCTTCTGAAATTTTTAAACCTAGTTTTATTTTAATGCTTGCCTATCTTATTTATCAAAATCCTCCTCCAAAAAATGGATACAAACTTAAACAATTCATCAAACTTAGCTTTTACATCATCTTGCCTTTTTTGCTAATTGCAAAAGAACCTGATTTAGGAAGTGCTATGGTTTTACTACTTGTTGGTTTTGGAGTGCTTTTTATCATGGGAGTTCATTATAAAATTTGGTTAAGTATTGTTATAGCTATAAGTGTTAGCTCTCCTATTATTTATACACATCTTTTAAAACCCTACCAAAAGCAAAGAATTCATGATTTTATTTCAGAAAAACCAAGTTATCAAGTAGCCCAATCAATGATAGCTATTGGAAATGGTGGTTTAACCGGAAAATCTCAAGATGAAGCTACGCAAACTCATTTTAAATTTTTACCTATTTCAACTAGTGATTTTATTTTCGCTTACATGATAGAAAGATTTGGATTTATTGGGGGATTGACATTAATTATATTTTATATTTTACTTATTTTTCATCTACTTAGTTTAAATTATAAACTTAAAGATGATTATTTTGCTAGAGTTGCTATTAATTGTGTTGCATTATTTATTTTTATTTATGCGGCAGTAAATATTTCAATGACTATAGGTTTTGCACCAGTAGTTGGGATCCCTTTGCCTTTTTTTAGTTATGGTGGAAGTTCTTTTACTATTTTTATGATTTTTTTTGGAATTTTACAGCATTTAATCACTTTTAGATATTTTTGGACGGATATAAAGGCTAAATAAAATATTTTTAAGCATTAATAAGATATAATTTTATCTTTTAATTCAACTTAGGCGGATTTATAGCTCAGTTGGTTAGAGCAACCGGCTCATAACCGGTTGGTCGCAGGTTCGAGTCCTGCTAAATCCACCATTCTACATATAAGCTATAGACTCTTTCTTTAAAAAATAACTTTTAGTTCTTTAAATATTTCAATCTTATATAAAAAAAGTATGTGATGTGATTTTTTGAAAGATAAAGTGGTGGTTAGAGGCAGAATCGAACTGCCGACACGCAGATTTTCAGTCTGCTGCTCTACCGACTGAGCTATCCAACCACAATGTTTGATAAAGTAAAGTTTGATAAAGTAAAAATGTAATTGTATCTTTTTTTCTTTAATTTAAGTTTAAATACAAAAATAAAATTTTATTTCCCTTAAAGTTTTAATAAGATAGAATACCCGCTTTAGATCATTATCAAATGGAAATTTTTTGAAACAATTTGGACTAGATAGACGAACTTTTAAAATTTTACTAGCTGGTTATATTATTATTGCATTGTTTGGGGCTTTATTGCTACATTCAAGCTGGGCACATACAACTCCTATTGATTTTTTAGATGCCTTTTTTACAAGCACATCTGCTGTTAGTATGACAGGATTAGTAGTTAAGAACACTGCGGTTGATTTTACCTTAGCAGGACAAATTATTATCTTAGCTTTGGTGCAAATTGGAGGCTTGGGATATATGGGTATAGGTTTATTTGTTTATATACTCATACGCAAAAAAGTTGGTTTTAGTGCAAGAAATTTACTAAAAGAGTCTTTATTTTATCCATCAATGGATGGTTTATTTAAATTTTTTAAAAAGGTTTTGCTGTTCATTTTTACTATAGAATTGATAGGTGCTATACTTCTTGCCATGCGTTTTGCCCTTGAAATGAATTTTAAGAAAGCTTTATGGTTTGGAATTTTTCATTCTATTAGCGCTTTTAATAATTCTGGGTTTACTATATTTGAACATGGGCTTATAGCTTATAAACATGATATAGCAATTAATCTTATTATCACTTCTTTGATTATTATTGGAGGGCTTGGATATTTTGTTTTGGTTGAATTATACTTTTTTCAAAGAAAAAAATTGCAAAATTTAAGCCTACATACAAAAATAGTTGTTGTTGCAAGTATTTTTCTTATACTCTCTTCAACACTTATTATTTTTGCTTTTGAATACTCAAATCCTCAAACTATAGGACATTTTTCATTTTTTGATAAAATTTTAAGCTCATATTTTATCGCTATTAACTACCGTACAGCAGGATTTAATACCTTAGATATGGGACATTTGCATGATGCAAGCTTATTTTTTGGATCATTGTTTATGGTTATTGGTGGTGCACCAGGTGGAACAGCTGGGGGTATGAAAGTAACAACTGTAATGGTTTTATTGCTCTATGCTTATTGGAGTATCCGCGATGGAAGAGTTAGAATTTTTGGACATGAAATTCCAAGAGAAACTATATCTAAAGCTTTTATCATAGCTGTAGGTTCAGCTGTTTATATAGTAATAGCTGTTATTTTGCTTTCCTTGCTAGAGTCAAAATTTGATTTTATAGCCTTGCTTTTTGAAACTTCTTCAGCTTTTGCAACTGTAGGAATTTCAGTAGGAAATGGTGGAACTTTATCTTTATGCGCTTTGTTTAGTGATCCTAGCAAGGTAATTATCATCATTATGATGCTAAGTGGTAGGATAGGTGTTTTTGCTTTTTTACTCTCGGTATTCAAACAAGACAAAGCTATTCATTTAAAATTCCCTGAAGGAAAGGTTAATTTATAAAGGTAAAATCGTGAAAAATCTTAATTATGGAATTATAGGACTTGGAAAATTTGGCTCAGTTGTAGCAGATGAACTCATTGCTGGAGGTCATACTGTTATCGTTGCAGATAAAGATGAGGAAGCTTTAAAAAGCATACAAAATCCTCCAAGTTATGCTTATATTTTAGATTCTACAAATATTTCAGCCCTAAAAGAAGCAGGCTTTCATGATGTTGAAGTTGTTATTGTCAGCATAGGAGAAAATGTTGAAAAATCAATCCTTACTCTTATGGCGCTTAAAGATATAGGTGTTAAAAATATCATTGCTAAAGCAACCTCTAACATCCATGGTCAAATTCTTTCTAAGTTAGGCGCCACAAAGGTTATTTATCCTGAAAAAGAAAGTGCTAAAAGACTAGTAAAAGAATTTTTAACCAAAGATGCTGATTATGAAGTTTTTGATCTTTCAGCAAATACTATACGAGCTATTAAGATCAATATAGATGAAAAATTAGCAGGAAATTCTTTAAAACATGTAGCACAAAATATGAAAGTGATTTCTTATAAAAAATTAAATAGCGACTGGGAAATACTACCTGATTTAGAAACCACGACAGTTTATAGTGGAGATGTTGTAATTCTCCTTGGAACAGTTAAGGAACTTAGAGAATTTGAACACTAAGCAAGATTTAAAGCCTTGCAAGCCTTTACAAAACGCTTTAAGGCTGTTTTTTCTTTGGTAGAAATTTTATGATATATAACTTCATCTAAATAATATCTAACATCTTTTATATCTAAATCCCTTGTTTTGGCATATTTTTGAAGTATATAATAGGGAATTTTAATCTTTGTTTTTGGAAATTTTTTCAAAATTTGTTTATATAAAGCTTTTTTTTGCACACAAGAAAATCTAGCAAAAACAAAAGGCAATCCTGTTTTTTCATGCCATTTTGCACATAAATCGATATATTTAGAAGGATCTTTTAGATAAAGCTTTAAAGCCTTATCGCCTATAATTACTTTTCCATCTTGTTTTAATACTTTAGCTAAAGCATTTGAAGTTGCTGAACTTGGATCTTTGGCATTTAATGTATTTTTTTCTACTAAAACACTTAAAACTCTTTTATTGGCACAAATACCCAAATCTAAATTTTTATATTTTTTTCTAGCGCTTTCTATGCTTGAAATGATAGCTGCATCAATTCTTCTATAAAATAAATCTTTATTTAGCTTACTTGGAACTCCTTTTTTATGCTCCATACTTGCTTTAAAACCATTAGGTAAGGGATATTTCTTAAGATATATATGCAAAGGTAAAAGATTAATATAATCAATTTTTCCAAAAATCATCTCTTTTAAAGAGTGTTAAACACTCTATCTCCTGCATCTCCAAGCCCTGGGATAATATAACCTTTTTCATTTAAACCTTCATCAATACAAGCCACAAAAACTTCTACATCATCATGCGTTTGGCTAAATTTTTGCAAACCTTGTAAAGCAGCAAGTATGGATATAAATTTTATTTTTTTAACTCCTTGGCTTTTTAAAAAATTACAAACCTCTATAGCAGTCCCACCTGTAGCAAACATAGGATCTATAACAATAGCGGTGCGTTTTTTTGCATCTTTGGGAAGTTTTTGAAAATAAAAATCCGCCTTTAAAGTCTCTTCATTTCTCACAAACCCCAAAAATCCAACACTTGCATCAGGAATCATCTTAAAAACACTTTCAAGCATTCCTAATGCAGCTCTTAAAATAGGACAAATCATAATCTTTTCATCAAGTTTTTTTACTATAGTTTTTTGTATAGGTGTTGAAATTTCAATTTCTTTTAAAGAAAAATCTTTACTCACTTCAAAAAGCAAAAAAGATGAAATTTCATCGATTAACATACGAAATTGAAAGGGCTTTGTCTCTTTAGCCCTTAAAATTCCTAACTTATGTTCGATCAATGGATGATTGATACAATGAATATTTTTCATTTTAAGCTTTCAAAATAAGCTTTCTCGTTAAAATTTTTTACCTTAGCCACACCATCTTTTACCGCAGCTGCTGCTACAGCTGTACTTACTGCAGCTTTTACTCTTTCATCAAAAGGTTTTGGTATGACATAATCTCTTCCAAATTCTAAGGTACTTAAATTATAAGCCTTTTTAACTGCATCACTTACAGGAAGTTTTGCAAGATCTGCTAATGCTTTAGCAGCCGCTACTTTCATATTTTCAGTGATTTTACTTGCACGCACATCTAAAGCCCCACGGAAAATAAAAGGAAAACCTAAAACATTATTGATTTGATTTGGATAATCACTTCTTCCTGTTCCTACAATCGTATCTTTTCTAAGTCTAGCTACATCTTCAGGCATCACTTCAGGAATAGGATTTGCCAAAGCAAAAATCACAGGATCTTTTGCCATGCTTAAAACCATTTCATCATCAAGAATTTTTGGCGCACTAAGTCCTAGGAAAACATCAGCTCCTTTTAAAACGTCTTTTAAAGTCTTTTCCTTAGAATCAACAGCAAATTCAAGCTTTTGAGGAGTTAAATCATTTCTATCTTTAGAAATCACTCCTTTGCTATCTACTAAAATAATATTTTCAACCCCTAAATTTCTATACATCTTAGCACTTGCTATACCTGCGGCACCTGCGCCACTTACAACCACCTTAATGTCTTTAAATTTTTTACCGCTTATCTCCATTGCATTCATAAGCCCTGCAGTTGAAATAATAGCTGTTCCGTGCTGATCATCGTGCATTACAGGAATTCCTAAATCTTGCAAAGCCGCTTCGATTTCAAAACATTTTGGAGCAGCTATATCTTCTAAATTTATCCCGCCCACAGTTGGAGCCAAAGCTTTGCAAAAATTTACAATCTCTTCCACACTATGAACATCAATTTCTATATCATAAGCATTGACATTTGCAAATTTTTTAAACAAACAAGCCTTACCTTCCATAACAGGTTTTGAAGCCTGCGCTCCTATGTTTCCAAGTCCTAAAACAGCAGAACCATCACTAACTATAGCTACTAAATTAGCCTTATTTGTATAAGTATAAGCAAGCTCATTATCTTTAGCGATTTCAAGGCAAGGTTCTGCAACTCCTGGGCTATACGCCAAAGATAGATCATGGCTTGTAGCCATTGGCTTACTTGGTACAATATCAATTTTCCCACCTAAATGGTATTTTAAAGCTTCTTCTTTTAAATTCATTTTATTTTCCTCTAACTTTTAAAAAATTTTCTATTCTTTTTTTGCACTCATCAACCTCTAAAAATTCTAATACTTCAAAAATACTAGGACTTACCGCACTCCCTGTTAAAGCTATGCGTATAGGCTGAGCCAAATCTTTTAACTTTGCTTCTTTTTTTTCTAAAAAATCATTTGTAAAATCTTCAAAATCTTTACCTGTTTTTTGATCTTTAAGTGTATTAGCAAATGCTTGGAGCAATTCTAAATTATTTTTGTTAATAAATTTTTGTACTGCATTTTCATCATAATTTTGCGGTGCATTAACTATACTTTTTGCACCATTGATAATATCATGCAAGGTTTTTGCACGCTCTCTTAATAAATCAAGTAAAAATCCTGCCTTTTCATAAACAGATAAATCAAAGCCAAGATCCTTAAGCTGACGGTTAATCTCTTCAAAAGGCAAAGTTTTAATATAATGAGCGTTAAGCCATTCAAGCTTTTTAACATTATAACAAGATGCGCTTTTATTAATATGATAAGGGTCAAAAAGTTTTTTCAAATCTTCTAATGAAAAAACCTCATCATCACCATGGCTCCAACCTAAACGCACAAGAAAATTAAGCAAAGCTTGAGGTAAAATTCCCATTTCTTTGTATTCCATAACATCAGTTGCCCCATGTCTTTTTGAAAGCTTTTTACCATCTTCTCCATGTATCATAGCCACATGAAAAAATTTAGGAATTTTAAAACCCAATGCCTCATAAAGCACAATTTGTTTAGGAGTATTTGAAAGATGATCATCTCCGCGAATCACATCACTTACCCCCATTAAAGCATCATCAATAACAACAGTAAAATTATAAGTTGGAGTTCCATCACTTCTTGCAATGATAAAATCATCCATTATATCCTCTGCTTTAAATCTCACCTCGCCTTTAACCCCATCTTCAAAAACAATCTCACCGCTTTGAGGTGCTTTAATACGCACAACAGGCTCTATACCCTGAGGTGGCGTGCCTGTAAATTCTCTATATCTTCCATCATATCTTGGGCGCTCTTTGGCAGCTTCTTGCTTGGCGCGCAATTCTTCTAATTCTTCTTTACTCATATAACAATAATACGCTTTACCTTCATCTAAAAGCTTTTTAACATATTCTTTATAAAGATCAAAACGCTCTGATTGGTAAGTTACTTCTCCATCATGTTCTAAACCGCACCATTTAAAAGCTTCGATAATTGCTTTAGTAGCTTCTTTGGAATTTCTTTTTAAATCCGTATCTTCGATACGAAGTAAAAAATTTCCACCATTTTTTCTAGCGTATAAATAATTATAAAGAGCTGTTCTAAGTCCACCTATGTGCAAATACCCTGTTGGGCTTGGAGCAAAACGCGTTGTAAGTTTTTCGTGCATTTTTTGCCTTTTCTTAAATTTTTATTGATATAATGCGATATTTATACTTAAATAAAGGTTTGAAATGAAAAAAATTTTATTAAGTTTTGCATTTTTTGCAAGTTTAGCTAGTGCAAATACCATTAATGCTATAGCCGTAGTTGTAGATAAAGAGCCTATCACAACTTATGATATAGATCAAACTATGAAAGCACTTAAAATTGATAGAAATAAAGCTTTAGGCGTACTCATCAATGAAAAAATGGAAATTTCACAAATGAAACAACTAGGTATTGTAGTCAATGATCTAGAGCTTGATGATGCTATAAATAAAATGCTTACTCAAAACAAAACGACTTTAAATGCTTTCAAAGCAAATTTAAAATCCAAAAATCAAAGCTATGAACAATTTCGTGCAAATTTTAAAAAAGATTTAGAAAAAAGAAAGCTTTATGAAAAAATCGCAAGTATGGCAAAAACTGATTTTAGTGATGATGGAGCAAAAAAATTTTTCGAACAAAATAAAGATAAATTCACTTTTTATACACAAATTAATGCAAATATTTATCTATCAAACAATCCTCAAACTTTAGAAAATATCAAAAATACAAAAAAAACAATCCTTAAACCACAAAATGCATCTTTAAACACAAGTAATGCCGATCCAAGACTTTTAGGGCTTTTATCACAAATTCCTGTTGGAGGCTTTTCCCCTGTTTTAAATGGAAAAAATGGCTATGAACTCTATGAAGTTAAAAGCAAAGATGGGGCACAAACTCCTGAATATGAACAAGTTAAAAATGAAGTTTTAAACGCTTATGTAAGCGAACAAAGACAAAATTTCATACAGGATTATTTTGATAAACTCCGCTCTAAAATCAATATAGAATATTTAAGATAAAAATTACAATTAAAATTTCCCTTTAATAGGGAAATTTTAATGTCTTGCAAGATAATTTGTATCGTAATTATTATTAATAAAATCAGGATTTTCCATCATAGAAAGATGAAAATCTTTGGTTGTTTTTATCCCACTTATAAGCAACTCATCTAAAGCTACTTTCATTTTTGCAATAGCTTTATTACGATCTTCTGCCCAAACTACAAGTTTGCCTATCATAGAATCATAATAAGGAGGCACGCTATAGTCTTGATAACAATGACTTTCCATTCTGACATTGCGTCCTGCGGGTGGAATGTATTTAGTAATCTTACCTGGACTTGGCAAGAAAGTTTTGGAATCTTCGGCTGTGATTCTACATTCTATAGAATGCCCATTTAATTTAATACTTTCTTGAGATGGTAAAGCATAACCTTCTGCTACTTTAATCATTTGTTCTATGATATCAATCCCACTTACCATTTCACTTACACAGTGTTCAACTTGCAAACGCGTATTCATTTCTATAAAATAAAAATCCAAATTTTTATCTACCAAAAACTCAAAAGTTCCCGCACCTTCATATCCTATAGCTTTAGCTGCCTTAATAGCAGTTTCATGAAGTCTAGTGCGTGTTTTTTCATCAAGCAAAATCGCAGGGGATTCTTCTATAAGTTTTTGATGGCGTCTTTGCATAGAACAATCTCTTTCGCCCACATGAATCACATTGCCAAAACTATCTCCTATAACCTGTACTTCTATATGGCGTGGATTTTGTATGTATTTTTCCATATACATAGTTCCATCGCCAAATGCTGTCATAGCCTCGCTTTCAGCCGACCAATACGCTTTTTCAAGATCTTTTTCATTTTCAACCACACGCATACCACGACCACCACCACCTGCAGCTGCTTTTAAAATCACAGGATAACCTATTTCTTTGGCAAGTTTTTTAGCTGCTTCAGCTCCTGCCAAAGCCCCATCGCTTCCTGGGATCACAGGTACGCCTGCTCTTTGCATGACTTGTTTTGCTTTTGATTTATCACTCATTAAATTCATAGCTTCCACAGAAGGACCTATAAATTTGATGTTATGTTTAGCACAAATTTCAACAAAATTTTGATTTTCACTTAAAAATCCGTATCCTGGAAAAATCGCATCTGCTTCAGCAATTTCAGCTGCTGTAATAATGGCTGGGATATTTAAATAGCTTTCAGAACTTCTTGCTTTGCCTATACAAATGCTTGCATCAGCGTATTTTAAATACAAAGCATCTTTATCTGCTTCAGAGTACACACAAATTGCTTTTTTGCCCATTTCTTTAATCGTTCTTAAAGCACGCAGTGCTATTTCTCCACGATTAGCAATTAATATGCTTTTAATTTCCATTTTATAATTTCTCCACCGCAAATAAAGGCATTCCAAATTCTACAGGCTGACCATCAGCAACTAAAATTTCAGCGATCCTACAATCAAATTCCGCTTCAATTTCATTCATGATTTTCATCGCTTCGATAATAGCTATAGTATCGCCTTTTTTAACCGTACTACCTACTTTTACAAAAGGTGCTGCACCTGGACTTGGAGCTTGATAGAAAGTTCCTACCATAGGGCTATTTATACTTGGTTTGTTTGATTTTACACTTTGACTAGGTTGAGCTTCGTTTACAACGCTTACATTGATAGGTTGTGGAGCTGGAACTGGAGGACAAACAGGAGCTGGAACATCGCAGCACATATCTCTTTCAAGTTCTATTTCAAAACCATCTTGTTCTTTGATCTTAATTTTACTAATATTTGCTTCAGCAAAAAGGTTTACTAACTCTTTAATTTCTTCTTTTGTCATAAAATTCTCCTACAAAATTTAAGAACTTAACCTTGTATTATATAAAAAAACTTGAAATTTAACTTTAAAAAAGAAAAAAATCATAAAAAATATAGATTTTTTAGGTTATAATCCTTACAAACAATTACAAATATTAAAAGGTTAAAAATGGGCTTAAAAGCGGATAATTGGATAAGAAAAATGGCATTAGAACACAAGATGATCGAACCATTTTGCGAAGCAAATATAGGAAAAGGTGTGGTAAGCTATGGACTTTCAAGCTATGGTTATGATATACGCGTAGGACGTGAGTTTAAAATTTTTACCAATGTTAATTCAACTGTAGTGGATCCAAAAAATTTCGTAGAAGAAAATGTAGTAGATTTTGAAGGTGATGTATGTATAGTTCCTGCAAATTCTTTTGCCCTAGCTAGAACTATAGAGTATTTTAAAATGCCTGATGATGTCTTAGCTATTTGTCTTGGCAAAAGCACTTATGCAAGATGTGGTATCATCGTCAATGTTACCCCTTTTGAACCAGGTTTTGAAGGACATATTACTATAGAAATTTCAAATACTACGCCTTTACCTGCAAAAATTTATGCTAATGAAGGCATAGCACAAGTGTTGTTTTTACAAGGTGATGAAAAATGTGACACCACTTATAAAGATAAAAAAGGCAAGTATCAAGCTCAAACGGGCATAACCTTGCCAAGAATTTTAAAATAGGAACACTTGTTGCTTTAATTTTAAAAAACTTAAGCAAAGGAAGGCAAAATGTTTAACGGAAAAAATATCTTAATCACGGGCGGAACAGGCTCTTTTGGAAAAACCTATACTAAGGTTTTGCTAGAAAATTATAAACCTAATAAAATCATCATTTATTCTCGTGATGAGCTCAAACAATTTGAAATGGCAAGCGTTTTTAATGCTCCTTGTATGCGTTATTTCATAGGAGATGTAAGAGATAAAGAGCGTTTAAGTGCTGCTATGCGTGATGTGGATTTTGTTATACATGCTGCTGCAATGAAGCATGTGCCTATTGCTGAATATAACCCTATGGAATGTATAAAAACAAACATACACGGTGCGCAAAATGTCATCGACGCTTGTTTTGAAAATGGGGTTAAAAAATGTATCGCTCTTAGTACGGATAAGGCTTGTAATCCTGTAAATTTATACGGTGCAACCAAACTTGCAAGCGATAAGCTTTTTGTCGCTGCAAACAACATAGCAGGTAACAAGCAAACACGCTTTGGTGTTACAAGATATGGCAATGTTGTAGGTTCAAGAGGTTCAGTGGTGCCTTTCTTTAAAAAACTCATCAGCGAAGGAGCTAAAGAACTTCCTATCACCGATACGAGAATGACTCGTTTTTGGATCAGCCTTGAAGATGGAGTAAAATTTGTACTGAGTAATTTTGAAAGAATGCATGGAGGAGAAATCTTTATCCCTAAAATTCCTTCGATGAAAATCACCGATCTAGCCCATGCTCTAGCTCCTAATTTAAGCCATAAAATCATAGGCATAAGAGCAGGAGAAAAACTACATGAAATCATGATTTCAAGCGATGATAGCCATTTAACCTATGAATTTGAAAACTACTATGCTATAAGCCCGAGTATTAAATTTGTAGATAAAGATAATGACTTTAGTATCAATGCCCTAGGCGAAAAAGGGCAAAAGGTAAAAGATGGTTTTTCTTATAGCTCGGATAATAATCCTTTATGGGCAAGCGAAAAAGAACTTTTAGAAATCATCAATCACACCGAGGGTTTTTAAAATGCTTACTTATTCTCATCAAAACATCGATCAAAGCGATATAGATACGCTTACAAAAGCTTTAAAAGATGAAATTTTAACTGGAGGTAAAAAGGTAGATGAATTTGAAGAAGCCCTTTGCGAATATGTGGGCGTAAAACACGCTTGTGTATTAAACTCAGCTACTTCAGCTCTTCATCTTGCCTACACAGCACTAGGTGTCCAAGAAAAAATCGTTTTAACCACTCCTTTAACCTTCGCTGCTACGGCTAATGCAGCCTTGATAGCTGGAGCTAAGGTAGAGTTTATCGACATTAAAAACGATGGCAATATTGACGAAAAAAAACTAGAAGCAAGACTTTTAAAAGATAGTAAAAATATAGGAGCTATTAGCGTGGTGGATTTTGGGGGAAATAGCGTTGAAATAGATGAAATTTCAAGCCTTGCTAAAAAATACAATATCCCTTTAATCGATGATGCAAGCCATGCTTTAGGTGCCTTATATAAAAGTGAAAAAGTAGGAAAAAAAGCCGATCTTTCTATCTTTTCTTTTCATCCTGTTAAACCCATCACTACTTTTGAAGGCGGGGCTGTGGTGAGTGATAATAAAGAGCTTATCACCAAAATCAAGCTTTTAAGAAGCCATGGTATCATTAAAAAAAGGCTTTGGGATAGCGATATGATAGAACTTGGCTATAATTACCGCTTAAGCGATGTTGCTTGTGCTTTAGGGATAAACCAGCTTAAAAAACTCGATCACAATCTTGAAAAAAGAGAAGAAATTGCAAGTTTTTACGATAAAGAATTTGAAAAAAATCCTTATTTTTCCACGATAAAAATCAAAAATTATAAAAAAAGCTCAAGACATTTATACCCTATCTTGCTTTTTCCTGAATTTTATTGTCAAAAAGAAGAACTTTTTGAAAGCTTGCTTCATGCAGGAGTTGGTGTACAGGTGCATTACAAACCTACTTATGAGTTTAGTTTTTATAAAAAACTCTTAGGAGAAATAAAACTCCGAAATGCGGATAATTTTTACAAAGCCGAGCTTAGCATACCTTGTCATCAAGAAATGAATCTAAAAGATGCAAAATTTGTAAAAGATACTTTATTTAGCATTCTTGAAAAAGTTAAAAAGGGATATTGTGAATAAGCTAGACTTTAGAAGCCAAGATTTTAGCCAAACTGGAAAGGCTATGTAATAAACTAGCTTGCGAACTTTTTCCTATCCCTAGAAGCATCACAGGGCAAGGTTTTAGAGATAGCTTAGAAATTTTAAATAAAACTCTGGGCGGGGGGGGGATACTCAAATTTCACTCTATAAAAAGTGGCACAAAGGTTTTTGACTGGATAGTCCCTGATGAATGGAATGTTAAAGAAGCCTATATCATCACCTCAGAAGGAGAAAAAATTTGTGATTTTAAAAAGCATAATTTACACCTTCTAAATTATAGCGAAGCTATCGATAAAGAAATCGAACTTGAATAACTTCAAAATCATCTTTACTCCATAGAAGAAATGCCCGATGCTATTCCTTATGTAACGAGTTATTACAAAAGACGTTGGGGATTTTATCTCACGCATAATAAAAGAAAAAAACTCAAAAAAGGCAAATACAAAGTCTATATCAATGCGAAACATGATGAAAATGGGGTTTTGGATTATGCTGATTTTATCCTACCTAGTACGCAAAATTCAAAAGATGAAATTTTAATTTCAACCTATCTTTGTCATCCTTCCATGGCAAATAATGAGCTTAGTGGTCCTGTGGTGGCTATTTTCCTAGCAAAATGGCTTTTGAGTTTAAAAGAAAGAAGGTATAATTACCGCTTTGTCATCATTCCTGAAACCATAGGCTCTATAGTCTATCTTAGCAAACATTTAGAGCATTTAAAAAAACATGTTAAAGCAGGCTTTGTGCTTTCTTGCTTAGGCGATGATCATGCTTACTCACTCATACACACACCCAAAAAAACACTCTAAGTGATAAAGTTGCCTTGCATACGCTTAAAAATAAAAAAAATTTCAAAGCTTTTAGTTTTTTAGATCGTGGAAGCGATGAAAGACAATACAATGCTCCGCTTGTAAATCTTGGCATTGTAGGAGTATGTCGCACAAGATACCTAGAATACGAACAATACCACACCAGCAAAGATGATCTCAATTTTATCTCTGAAAAAGGTTTAATGGGTGGACTTCAAAGCATACAAGAAATGATTTTAAATCTAGAAATCAACGCTGTATATGAAAACACCATAGTATGCGAACCCAATCTTGGCAAAAGAGGACTATATCATACCCTTAGCACTGCCAATGACATTCCTTTAGCTTGTAATTTTCTAGCTTACTGTGATGGAGAGAATGATATCATCGATATAGCCAATATCTTAAATATGCAAGCTTATGAATTTAAAGAACTTTTGAAAAAAATAAAATTTTATGGACTAGTAAAATGAAATATTTTTTAGAACACAATGACAAAAAATACTCCGATAAGGATTTAATAGATGCTTTTTATCAACTAGGTATAAAAAGAGGCGATATTTTATGTGTACATACAGAACTTTTTAAATTTGGCATACCTTTGCTTTCTAGAAATGAATTTTTACAGACTATACTCAATTGTTTTTTTGAAGTTATAGGTCAGGAAGGCACTTTGATCATGCCAACCTTTACTTATAGTTTTTGCAAAAATGAAGTTTATGACAAAATAAATTCCAAAACAAAAATGGGAGCATTAAATAAATATTTTCGCAAACAAACAGGAGTAAAACGCACAAACGATCCTATATTTTCTTTTGCTATAAAAGGAGCAAAAGAAGAATTATTTTTAAAAGATACAACAAGTTGTTTTGGGGAAAATTGTGTTTATGAAGTTTTAGCCAAAGAGAATGGAAAATATATAATTTTTGGTTTAAATGAAGGGCACGCTCTAGTTCATTACGCAGAAGAAAAAAATACAACTTTTTGTAGATATTTTAAAAATTTTAAAGGTATTTTAATAAACGAAAAAAGGAAAGAAAAAACAATAACTATTGACTACTACGTTAGAGATTTGCAACAGTCTTATTTATGCGATATTAATAAAATTAATCCTATAATTCAAGAAACGCAAAATTATAAAAAAATAAATTTTGCTAAAAATTTTATAGAAATTTATAATACTAGAGAATATGTTCAAGCAATATGTCAAGCCTTAACCAATGATAAATTAGCCATATATAAGAAAGATCGATAATGAAACAATTTTATGAAATTTTAGAAAATATACTTGAAACCAAAGTAGATGAAAATACAAATTTAAGCATGGAAAACTGCAAGAACTGGACTTCTTTAGCTCATATTGATATCATCATGAGTTTAGAAGAAGAATTTGAAATCAAATTTAGCAAAGATGAATTAAGTCAGCTAAAATCTCAAAATGAACTTTTAAAAGCTATTAAGGAGAAATTATGTTAAAAAAACTAAAAAACTATTTAAACTCATAGAAGAAAAAAATGCTTTGCATAAAAAATGTTTAGATGGATTGCAACTTTCAGATGAAGAATATAATGATTTAGAAAAACTTATCATCTATTATAAAGATACATTAAACATCAATCTAGAAGAACAAGCTAAAAGTTATATAGTTGTACTCAATGACACTCTAGAAGAAACTAAATATTTTATAGAATTTGGAAAATATAGATATAGCACTTTAGCAGAAGTAAAAAATATGGTATATTTCAATGAAAATTATATGAAGCAATACATGGTGGGACTTGCTATATCTTCTTTTATTTGGAATGCTCATATTGAAGTTAGAAGATATTTTGCTAAATATATAGATAAAAAACAAGATCGAAAAAGCACTTATCTTGAAATCGGTCCTGGTCATGGAGAATTTTTTGTTAAAGCACTAAGAAGTCAAAAAATTTATAGAATATTATGGAATAGATATTTCTCCTATAAGTTGTCAAATGAGCAAAGATATGGTAGAAAATCAATTTGGAGCAATTAATCAAAATAATTTTAAATGTGATTTTATATGTAAAGATTTCACTAAATGCAATTTCAACAATAAAGCAGATTTAGTTGTAATGGGAGAAGTCTTGGAGCACGTAGAACAACCTTTACAGTTTATGAAAGATGTAAAAACTTTACTGAATGATGGTGGAGAAATTTTTGCAACCATCCCTATCAACGCTCCTGCTATTGACCATATTTATTTATTTTCCCATCCTGATGAAGTTAAAGATTTGCTTAAAAAT
The DNA here is from genome assembly GCF_011068165.1 of Campylobacter sp. CFSAN093233. Classification (NCBI taxonomy): domain Bacteria; kingdom Pseudomonadati; phylum Campylobacterota; class Epsilonproteobacteria; order Campylobacterales; family Campylobacteraceae; genus Campylobacter; species Campylobacter sp. CFSAN093233. The sequence goes on along the minus strand of NZ_JAAMWY010000005.1, from coordinate 30,841 downwards.
GCAGGTTTAAAAATCAAAGAATGCGAATATTTTATGGCAAATAATTATTCTTTAGAAAAAGCATTAAAAACAAAAAATGCCATTGTTATGGCAGTGGTTTTGGAAAAATAATGAATCTTTTTTCACCTCATTTAAAACGCAATGAGCTTATAAAATTTGCCAAAGAATTAGACTTTAGTAAAAGTCAAGATCTTCTTATTAATATCCATAGAAATCATACTTTTGAAGGAGTGCAAAGCATCATTGCTCCTTTTTTACATTTTGCTAATTTAAGAGCTGAGTTTAATTTCAGCTCTTATGATGATAGCTTGAGTTTTGATAACTTTAAATAAGCTAGTTTAGAACTTTTATGGCTAGATTTAACCCGCTATAAAAATAATGTGCAAAATTTTATAGAAGAAAGACTTTTAGAACTAAGAAAAATTTCACAAAACCCTATTTTAGTTCTTAGTTTAGGAGAATTTAAAACAGATAAAAAAATTTTAAATTGTGAAATTTTTAACATAGAAAAACTCATAAAAGAGTATTTTGATGAAGAAGATATTTTAGACTTAGCTAAAGAAGAACTTACAGGCTCTAAGCTTAATAATAAAGCCTTGATTTTCTTGGCACAAATTTTAGGACTTAGTCTCATCCCTGCACTTGTAAAACCCGCTCTTAAAGCTCTTGTACTTGATCTTGATAATACCTTGTATCAAGGAATTTTAGGTGAAGAGGGTATAGATAATCTTAATTTAAGTCCTTTGCACAAAACCTTACAAGAAAAAATTAAAACTTTTAAAAAACAAGGGTTTTTACTTGCCCTAGCTTCAAAAAATGAAGAAAAAGACGCAAAAAAACTTTTTGAAATAAGGAAAGATTTCATCTTACAATGGGATGATTTTGATGCTAGAATGATCAATTGGGAGCCAAAAGGTGAAAATATCTTAAAAATTGCTAAAAAATTTAATATAAATACTAACGCTATGCTTTTTATAGATGATAATATCGCCGAGCTTGAAAATACCAAAATTACAGGCGTTAAAACACTTTTATGCGATGAAAATATACTTTATAAAATCAAACTTTTTCCTAATCTTTTAAAACTTTCAAATTACCAAAGAAGATCAAATTCGTGCCAAAGATATAGCAGCCAATGCTTTAAGAGAAGAGCTTAAAAGCTTAAGCGATGAAGAATATTTTCAAAATCTTGAAATCAGCTTAAATTTTAGCAAAAATGATCTGCAAAATATCCCTCGCATTAGCGAACTTTTAGGCAAAACCAATCAATTTATCGCTAATTACACACGCTTAAATCAAGAAAAAGTCGCACAACACATGCAAAAAGAACTCATTGTAAGTGTGAGCATGAGTGATAAATTAAGCGATAGTGGGATTATCGCTATTTTTGTTTTTTCTCGCAAAGAAGGAAATTTATTTATCGATGATCTTTGCATTTCTTGTAGGGCTTTAGGTAGAAAACTTGAAACTAGAATGTTTTTTAAAGCCTTTGAACTAGCTTTACATTTCTTTGATCTTAAAAACAATAATGCAAGGCTTTACTATCAAAAAGGCGAAAGAAATATGCCATTTTTAAGCTTTTTAGAACAAATTTCTAAAGAAATTGAAAAAAACTCAGCCCTTGTTTCATTTCAAAATTTAAACTTTAAAGGACTTATAATCCATGAAAACTAGATTTGATAAAGCCAAAATTTCAGGCATTTGCGTAAGCGTACCTGAACATAAAATTTGCATTGATGATGAGTTAGAAAGCGTTTTTTCAAATGATATTAAAACCCTTAAAAGAATGAAAAAAGTCATAGGCTTAAACACGCGTTATATTTGTGATGAAAACACTTGTGTAAGCGATCTTGGCAAACACGCAGCCAATACACTTTTACAAGGTTTAAATATAGATAAAAATAGCCTTGACGCACTCATCGTAGTAACTCAAAGTCCTAATTTTTTCATGCCTTCTACGGCTTGTTATTTACACCAACTTTTAAATTTAAGCCCTAAAACCATAGCTTTTGATTTAGGACAAGCTTGTGCAGGGTATTTATACGGCTTATTTGTCGCTCATTCTTTAATACAAAGTGGCTTAGGTAAAATTTTGCTCGTTTGTGGGGATACTTTAAGCAAATTCATCCATCCTAAAAATATGAATTTAGCTCCAATTTTTGGCGATGGAGTAAGTGCAACTTTGATTGAAAAAACGGATTTTAATGAAACCTTTTTTGAACTTGGAAGCGATGGAAGACATTTTGATAAACTCATCATTCCAAAAGGTGCGATGAGAATACCTAAAGCAGATATTTTTAACGATGATTCGCTCATGCAAACTGAGGAGTTTAGACAATTAGAAAATCCTTATATGGACGGAGCAAATATTTTTAATATGGCTTTAGAATGCGAACCTAAAAGCTTTAAAGAAATTTTAGAATTTTCTAAAGTAGATGAAAAAGACATTGCTTTTCATCTTTTTCATTAATCTAATGCGTATTTGGTTGATTGTATTAAAGAAGAGTTAAAACTTAATGATGATAAAGTTCCTAATTTCATCATGGAAAAATACGCTAATTTAAGCGCTTGTTCACTACCTGCCCTACTTTGTGAACTAGATACTCCAAAAGAATTTAAAGCGAGTTTGAGTGCTTTTGGTACAGGGCTTAGCTGGGGAAGTGCCGTGCTAAATTTCAAGGATTTATACACAAAAGATATTTTAATTTACACAAAGGAGAAATAATGACAAAAACTGAATTTTTAGAAGAGCTTAAAGAAGCTATGCATAGAGATGAAGACTTAAATGAAGATATGCTACTTGATGATATAGACGAGTGGGATAGTTTGGCTTTTGTATCTGTGATGGTGCTTTATAAAAATCTTTTTGCTTTAAAAATCACAGCCGAGGACTTGAAAAATTGTCAAAAAGTAAGTGATTTAATCAATTTAGCAAAGCTTGATTAAAACCTTTAAGGTTTTAATCTTTTATCGTTAATTCAAATTTATCTCCCACATCTTTAAACATAAACACTTTATTTCCACAAGGATAAGAGATGGAATTTTCTTGCATGAAAGATTTTCTTTTTTGCAATTTTTCAAGCATTAAAGGAAGTTCTTTTCTAAATAAGGCTTTATCAGGTATACCACAACCATGATCTAAATTTTTAATAAATTTTCCATCAATTTTATTTTCATCTATCAAATTTAAGCTTACATCGTAACCTAAAATTTTTAATATTTGCATGGTTTGTTGTTTAAAATTGGCAGGCGTTAGAGGATCTTTATCGCTATGATAACTCACATAAATAATATTTTTATTTTTTTGACTTTGTAAAATTAAATGATCTTTATTTAACAATGTTCTAATAAAATAATTTTCATTATTAAAAAAATAAGGTGAATTTTCTTTACGCGTCCAGTGGGTTTTTAGAAAACAACTCACAAAAAAATGATCGCCCTGCATATACATATCCCCATTAGTATCTTTGCTTTTAAATTCCAACTCTCTACCAATAATATAATTAAGCGGTGGAACAGCCGAACCCGAATTATCAATCACACCATCCACATACCAAGGAGCTATCTTTGCTATGAGCAAGGCTAAGTATCCTCCATAAGACCCCCCCCCCATAAATTTTTGGTAAATCTGCAAGTTTTGGAAAGCGTTTAACTAGATCTTTTAAAGCATTGATATGATCAATAGCTGCCATAATGCCAAAATTTTGATATTCTCCACGCGAAGGAATAAAAGTTGCACTTAGTCTTTCTTCAAAATCATAAGGCAATCGATTTAACATTTTTATTCTGTCATAATCTCGCTCAAATATTCACAATGACTAACTACAGTATTATTGGCTAATTGATCACATGGAATATTGTATTTACGAAGCACTTTTTCTATTAATTTTAAATCATCTTTTGTAAAATCTGCTAATGTTGAATACTTTTCAACATCCGAACGCCTTTGACAAAAACAATGATAAAAAACATGCACTGCTACAACATCAAAATTTTTAGCAATATAATTTCTATAAGAGTCTAAAAAATATATATTTGCATTGGCTCCATAACCTCCTATTATAAAAACTATAGCTTTAATCTCTTTTTCATCATCATAACTTATACGGTATTCAAGTTTGCTAGTTCTTTTTATATTTAATTCTACATCATCACAAGAATCAATTTCAAAGCTTTGGTTTATGAGTATATAAAGGCCTTTTTTATTAATTTATCGATATTATATTACAAAAAATTAAAAAGGTAAATCATGACAACTCATATCTATGATTTTTTAGAAAAAAGTTTAATCAAATTTAGCGAAAAAACTGCTTTTGTAGAACCCTTTGCCAAAAAAAGAAAGGAAATCACTTACAAAGACTTTGATCTCTTTTCTAAAAAACTAGCCAGTGAAATTTTAAAAACTTTAGGAAATGATAATCCTACTCAAGCTCCTGTTTTAATCATCTTGCCTAAAGGGATTGATTGTTTGATTTCATTTTTTGGAGTAGCACTCAGTGGAAATTTTTATACACTTTTAGATGAAAAAAGTCCTAAAGAAAGAGTAGAAAAAGTTATAGAAGTTTTAAAACCTAAACTTTTTATCACTTCAAAGGACTTAAATTTTAACTTAGATTTACCTACGCTTTATACACAAGACTTTGAAAGTTTTAATATAGATGAGAGTTTAATAAAGCATGCCAAAGAAAAACATATAGATACTAATTTACTCTATGTTTTCTTTACAAGTGGGAGCACAGGCATTCCTAAAGGAGTAAGCATAGCACATAGGAGTGTGATTGATTATACTTTTTGGGTGTGTGAGACTTTTAAATTTGATGAGAATGAAATTTTAGCCAATCAAGCGCCATTTTATTTTGACAATAGCATTTTAGATATTTTTTCAAGTGTAAAATCAGGAGCGACTTTACACCTTTTACCTAATCATCTTTTTGCCTTTCCAAATAAAATTTTAGAATGTCTTGAAAAAGAAAAAGTAAGCACTATATTTTGGGTACCTTCGGTGCTGATTTATTTTGCAAATACTGAGGCTTTAAATAATTTTAGTTTAAATGCCTTAAAAAAGATACTTTTTTGTGGTGAAATCATGCCCAATAAACAGCTAAATATTTGGCGTAAACACTTACCCAATGCCTTATTTGCCAACCTTTATGGTCCAACAGAAATCACTGATGTGTGTTCTTTTTATATCATCAATCGCACTTTTAAAGATGAAGAACTTTTACCCATAGGCAAAGCATGTAAAAACACAGAACTTTTAGTTTTTGATGAAAATATGAATTTCATAAGTCCTAAACAAATAGGTATTAAAGGGGAGCTTTTTGTGCGTGGAACTTCTTTGTCTTTAGGGTATTATAATGACAAAGAAAAAAGCAAACAAGCTTTTATTCAAAATCCTTTACATGATAATTATTTAGATTTACTCTATAAAACAGGAGATATCGTTTCTTATAATGAATTTGGAGAGCTTTTATGCTACGGAAGAGCAGATAATCAGATAAAATATATGGGACACAGAATAGAACTTGGAGAAATAGAAAGCGTGATAAATTCCCATGCGAATATTAAAAATAGTGCTTGTATTTTTAAAGAAGATATTATTTGTTTTTATGAAAGTGAAGAAGAGATTGATCTTAAAGCTTTTTTAAAAGATAAATTACCTTCTTATATGATCCCAAAAAATTTTATTAAACTCGACAAATTTAAGCTTAATCAAAATGGTAAAATTGATAGAAAGGTTTTAAAAGAACTTGTTTAAAAAAGCTTTTTATAAAGGATTTAAGTTAAGTAATTACTATGACAATTTTGGTACAATTGAAGAAAAAATTTTAAAACAGGAATTTATTTTACAAAAATATAAAAACAATAATTTTTTCTTTTTTAATCGTGTAGATAATTTACTATATTATTTTATCAATGATTTACAGAATTTTAATTTAAAGGCTAATTATATAAAAATCTTAACCAAAACCGATAGGCAACTTTTACAACATAATGATTTTTTAAAACTCAATCATTTTAAAGAAATACTCAATTATAAACAAATGATACTCAAAAAAGATGAGATAAAATTAAAAAAATTTACCTTTATCTCTAAAGCTTCACATGAAGATAGCAAGGAAATTTATAGCTTTTTCAGAAAATATTTTAATCAATATTTGTTTTATTTTTCGCACAAAAATCTTGAAGAAAAAATATCTGATATACTTATCTATAAAGAAAATCAAAAAATTCGCGCTGCTTTGATCTATACTCAAACTCTCAATACAAATTTTTTAGATTTTATAGCCGTAGACAGAAATTTAAAACATAAAAATGTAGCTTTTGCTTTACTAAATCATTATTTTGCAGCCAATACTCAAAATAAATTCTTTAAACTTTTTGTAGAAGAAAAAAATCAAAAAGCCATTAATTTTTATAAAAGGGCGGGTTTTTGTTTTAATCATATTAATTTAAAATTTTATAGGAATTTCTAATGACTTACTCATATATTTACATCATAGGCACAGGCAAAGTAGCCAAAGAATGCCAAAAAATAGCTAATGATTTTTTCAGACAAGAAGTAAATTTTGTAAAAAATATAGAAAATTTAGATGATTTCTTTAAAAATCTTAAAAATTGCCTTATTATTAGTGCTAATAATTTTTATATTTTCAAAAAAGAATGTATTCAAAAAAATACTATTATTAATTACCACAACGCATTATTACCTTTTCACAGAGGATGTAATGCACATATTTGGAGTATATGGGAAAACGATAAAAAAACAGGTATTACTTGGCATATGGTTAAAGAAAGTATAGATACAGGTGATATTTTAGTTCAAAAAGAAATAAAACTTGATAATAATTGTACTGCTTTAAGTCTTTTAAACGCTCAACACAAACTTGCTCTAACTTTATTTAGAGAAGCTTTAGAAATTTTAAAAAATAAAGCTTTTAAAATGCAAATTTCAGGGGGGGGGGTATCACAAAAAATTATCTTTACCAAATAATGGTTATTTAGATCTTACTTGGAATAAAGAAAAAATTTCTCGCTTTTTAAGAGCTATGGACTGCGGTGCCTTAAGCGGAGTTCCTAAAGCTAGATTAGAAATATTAGGTGAAGAAAGAGAAATTTTATTTTATGAAATCAATGAGCTTGATTTAATTTTAAATTTAAGCGATAATGTCATTTTAAAAATCACAAAGGAATAAAATGCAAGAAATCAAACAATTTTTTATCAATATAGAAAGAACAGATATCAATGAGAGTATGGAAAATCTAGTAAGTGAAGATTTTATCGATAGTATCGATATCATGGCTTTGGTTGCCGAAATAGAAAAATTTTATAAAAAACCCTTAAAAGCAGAATTTATCACACCTGAAAATTTTGAAAGCTTTGAAAATATCAAAAAAATGCTTGAACTTGCAATGAAAGACTAATCTTTCCTTGCAAGTTCAAGCTGTTCTTTTAAAGAACTGATGATTTCATTTTTAGAAACAATAATTTGTGCTATAAAATCCGCCACATCATCCCAATCTTTACTTAGCATATGGGTTAAAGTATAATTTTGTTCATATTCTTCCCAATTCACAGGAGTAAAAAGAGAATTTTTATGCGGGAAATATTTGTTTTTTACCCATTCAAGTGAAGAAGCAAAATAATCCACATAAGCTTTAGCAATATCTTTTTGCACTGCAAATTTTAATCTTTTTTCTTTGCTGCCTTCAAATTTTCTTCTTGCCATAAAAAGCAAAGAATTAAGATTATCCTGCTTTAAATCTTTTTGATTTAATCTTGACATAAGCTCCATTCCTAAAAGATTAAAACTTTCATTTTTGGTTTGTTTTAAAACAAAACTCTCATCCCATTCAAGTCCTAAATGATAAACAAAATCCTTAAGTAAAGTCCCTCCTACATAATCCTCCCTTAGAAGTCTTACTATCAAATTTTCTTCTCCAAATACCTCAGCATGAGTTTTGCAAATCCATTCATAGTCAAAAATATATTTTCTAGGATGATCTTGCGGAGCAAAATCAGCAGAATAATACCCCATATTGTTTTTATGATCTTGAGAACAATGTGAGTTTAAATAACCCAAAGTATCTCTAAAATACACAATAATATAAATTTGAGTAAAACCTAACTCTCTCATAATCTTTTCTAAAATTTCTACATGTTTTTTGGTAGAAAAATCCCAAACTATACCCTCAGCTGAAAAAATAAATTTTTATCTTTATGTAAAGCACTTTCGCTTTTAAAATTTTCTATAGCTCTAAGAAGTCTTTCATTTGTGATATGACTTAAAATACTCTCTTTTTGCAAAATATCTTCTTTTTGAACTAGTTCTAAAACCATATCTACCAAAGCCCAATGCCTATTTGCCACTCTAAGGCTTTTTGGATAAATATAGCCTTTTTTTTAAAAGCCTTTCTTCGTTTTGCATCAAGAAGCCTTGTTTTTCTTGATTTCCTGTATTAGTAGTTCCTATATGTAAATATGCTGTCATTTTATATCCTTTCTTTACAAAAAATTATACTCCGTTTGTGCTTAAATTTTAAGCATTCATAAGTTACAATTTATCTATTAAATACTAGAAAGAAGTAAAAATGAATTTAAAATTAAACTCACACAATATTAAGGCTATTAGTATAGTTTTACCCAAAAATCCACATACCTTAGAAAAAGAATTACAAGAATGCAATTTAAACCAGAAAAAATACGAACTTTTAAAGCAAAATACCGGTATAAATCATCATTTCATAAGCCCTAATAATATCTATGCAAGTGATTTAGCAAGCAAAGCACTAGAAAGCTTTTTAGAGAAAATTTGCTTTTAAAAGATGAGCTTGATGTACTTTTAGTTTATAGTTTTTCACCAGATTTTCTAGCCCCTGCACTTTCAAGTTTAATCCATAAAAATCTTGGTTTAAGTGAAAAAACTCTGTGTTTTGATAATATTGCTTTTTGCCCAGGATTTTTACAAGGCCTAATGCAAGCTTTTTCTTTACTAGATAATGAAAATATCAAAAAAATAGCTTTCATTTGCGTAAGTGTAAAAAGTAAAAAAATACCCAAAAAAGATAAAATCACCTACCTTAGTAATAGCGACAGTGCTAGTGTTATTTTGCTTGAAAAATCTAATACAAAAGAAAAAGCTTTTTTCTCGCAAAAAATCTTTTCCAAATTAGCCACAGAAGAAACTTTTCCTCTAAAATGCTTTAAAGAAGCAAATGATTTTATCGATATGGACAAAAATCTCACATTTTCTCACTTAAATGAAAATTTTCCTCGATTTTTTGATGATTTTTTTGATAATTTTAAACTTGATAAAAGCAAAATAGGCGAATTTTTCTTTGGAAGTGCAAATAATTTTATAAAAACTAAATTATTAGAACTCTTAAATTTCAAAGAAATTAAAAATGATGAAACTTTAAAAAATTATGGCGATGTTACGATAAATAAATTAGCCTTTGATTTGGCAAACTATGAATGGAGGAAGGGGGGCATAAAACAAGTTTTTATGGCTAGTTTTGGCACAGGAATTACCTTTAATGCCATGAGTTTGAAAATTGATTTTAGCAAAATTAAAAACTTTATCGAAATTATTGATTTTAATACTTGAAAAAATATACTATGTTTCAAGCGTAGATTTTATTTAAGCATAGGCTAAAACAATGCGGTGGAAAAATTAGAGTTATTTATCAACTCAAGCAACTCATTTGCCATCTTCAACAGAAAATTATTTTAAAGTCTTTTTCTATTATTGGTAGCACCTTTTTCACCAAGAGAAATTAACCACTTAAACAAATCATTATACAAAAATATTTCACTTTTTTTAAAAAAATCATAAATTTAATTTTTATATTAGGCAAGGAAATATCCATCTACAAAGCCCCTCCCTAGCAATCCTTTCTTAACTTTACTAACGATAATCTTAAACAATTTCAAGCTCAAATTTATCATCTTTATCTTTAAAAATAAATTGCTTGTCTTTGCAAGGATAAGTGATAGAATTTTTACTCATATCAAATTTTCTTCCTTGTAGTTTTTCAAGCATCAAAGGAAGTTCTTTTCTAAATAAAGCTTTATCAGTCATTCTAAGACCGTGCTCTAGACTTTTTATAAATCTACCATCTATATCATTTTCATCTTTTACCAAATACAAAGTCGCATCATATCCTAATTCCTGATAACACTTATAAAGTTCTATTTTATTTTGCACTGGAGCGCCCATATCTTGCATGCTGTGATAGCTTATAAAGATAGTATTATTGTTCATACTTGCTTGAATTTTGAGATGATTTGAGTTTAAAACAGCTCTAATTAAATAATTTTCATCACCAAAATAATAAGAAGAATTTATATTTCTAGTCCAATATTTTTGCACAAAACAATAAATTCTATTATTATCTCCTTCAAAAACAAATTCTCCTTGATTCATATCTCTTCCCAAAATATGTGCTAAAAATGGCAAGCAAACTCCCGAATTATCAATCACACCATCTACATGCCAAGGAGCTATCTTGGCTATCAGTAAAGATAAATATCCTCCATAAGATCCTCCCCCATAAATCTTTGGAAGGTTTTTAAAATTTGGAAATTTTTTTACAAGATCTTTTAAAACATTGATATGATCAATAGCTGCCATAATGCCATAGTTTTGATAATCTCCATTAGGTGGGATAAAATCACAAGAAAGTTCTATTTTTTGATTTTCATCAACCAAACCTGCTTGTTTCATTTCATTAACTTTTTGCTCTATAAGAGGAATAATTTGTTCAAAATTATCTTTATTAACCGATAAATGTCCTAAATTAATATTTTTTAAAATATCATTGATACGCTCTAAATCATCTTGATTGGGAATAAGCTTTGGATTATACTTTTGATCAATACTTTGTCTTGCACAAAAACAATGATAAAAAACATGTACCACTACAACATCAAAATTTTTAGCAATATATTCCCTATCAAAATCTAAAAAAGAAATATTTGCATTAGCTCCAAAACCACCCACTATAAAAACTATGGCTTTGATATCTTTTTCATCATCATAGCTAATGCGGTATTCAAGTTTGCTAGTTCTTTTTATATTTAATTCTACATCATCACAAGAATCAATTTCAAAGGTTTGATTTATGAGCATTATTCCACCCCATTTGCATTATTTTATTGTATTTTAAAGACAATTATACTTAAATTTTAGTAAAATAAAACACAAAAAACAAGGCTTAACTATGAAAAATCTTTGCATAATCCCTGCTCGTGGTGGATCAAAAAGAATTCCTAGAAAAAATATCATTGATTTTCTAGGTAAACCTTTAATCGCTTATAGCATAGAAAATGCTTTAAATTCAGGTATTTTTGATGAAATAGTACTTTCAAGCGACGATGAAGAAATCATAGAAGTAGCCTTAAAATACGGTGCAAAAGCTCCATTTGTGCGTGATAAAAATTTAAGCGATGATTATGCTTCAAGCACTGCTGCAGTGCAAAATGCCATAGAAATTTTACAAAGCCAAAATCAAATTTATGATCATGTCTGTTGTCTTTATGCTACTGCTCCGCTTTTAAATAAAAACATTTTAAAACAAGCTTATGAAAAATTTATACAAAATGAAAGCAAGTTTTTATTTGCCGCCACTGAGTTTGAGTATCCTATACAAAGGGCTTTTTATCTAAATGAGAATAATCAAGTTTATATGTTTGATGAAAAACATTATAAAAGTCGTTCACAAGACTTAACAAAAGCTTATCACGATGCAGGAGCTTTTTATTTTGGCACAAGTAAAGCTTGGCTTGAAGAAGATTTTATATTTAAACCTCATTCTAGTGTATTTGTATTGCCAAGAAATTTAGTTTGCGATATAGATACCATACAAGATTTAGAATTTGCAAAAATACTTTATAAGGTAAATCATGAAAGTGCTTTTTAGAAGCGATAGCTCCAGTCAAATAGGCTTTGGACACATTAAACGTGATCTAGTCTTAGCTAAACAATATAGCGATGTAAGTTTTGCTTGTTTGCCTTTAGAAGGCTCTTTGATCGATGAAATTCCTTATCCTGTTTATGAGCTTGATAGTGAAAGCATTTACGAACTTATCAATCTCATCAAAGAAGAAAAATTTGAACTTCTTATCATTGATCACTATGGCATCAGCGTAGATGATGAAAAACTGATCAAGCTTGAAACAGGGGTGAAAATTCTAAGCTTTGATGATGAAATAAAGCCTCATCATTGTGATATTTTACTCAATGTCAATGCCTATGCAAAAGCAAGTGATTATGAAGGTTTAGTGCCTTTTAAATGCGAAGTAAGATGTGGGTTTTCTTATGCTTTAATTAGAGATGAATTTTATAAAGAAAGCAAGATAGAAAGAGAGAAAATTTGGGATTATTTCATTTGCATAGGTGGCACAGATATCAAAAATCTTTCCATGCAAATTGCCTCTGATTTGCCTAAAAATAAAAAAATTGCAATCGCTACAAGCTCATCCAATAAAAATCTCAAAAAACTTGAAAAATTCATCCAAAATCATGAAAATGTAAAGCTCTTTATCGATGAAGAAATTTCAAAATTAATGAATGAAAGCACAAAGCTTATCATCAGTGCTAGTTCTTTAGTCAATGAAGCTTTGCTTTTAAAGGCTAATTTTAAAGCCGTTTGTGTCGCTAAAAATCAAGAAAAACTAGCCAATTGGCTAGTTCAAAAAGGCTATGAAGTGGAGTATAGACTTTGATAGGCTTAAAAGATTTCACTCATTTAAATGGAAACGAAATTTTGCTTATATGGCAATGGCGCAATGATGAAAAAATAAGCCAGTTTATGAAGACAAAATATATCGATTTTCAAGAGCATTTAAATTTCATTACTAGCTTGAAAAAAGATCAAAGTAAAAAATATTTTTTGGTTTTTAAAGATGATGGGGCTATTGGCGTGATTGATTTTATCAATATAATGCAAGATTCTTGCGAATTTGGACTTTATGCAAAGCCTGATTTAAAAGGCATAGGGCAAATTTTAATACAGGAAATCAAAAAATACGCCTTTGAAAATTTAAAAATAAAAGAATTAAAAGCTTGCGTTTTTAAGCAAAATAAAAAGGCTTTAGATTTATATTTAAAAAATGGTTTTTATATTAAAAATGAGGATAAGAATATGTTTTATGTAGAATTTATGGGGGGGGGTATAGTCAAATTTCAACCTAAACTTCTTATTATAAAAAGGCTAGCAGTATGAAAATAGCCATACTTACCTCGCCTAATCAATGGTTTATCCCTTATGCTAAAGAACTTAACCAGCAAATCAAAAATTCCAAGCTTTTTTACAATCATACAGAGATTTTTAATTTTGATATAGTATTTATACTTTCTTATCATAAAATCATAGATAAAAATTTTCTAAAACACAACAAACACAATATCGTCATCCATGCTTCAAATTTACCCCAAGGAAAAGGCTGGGCTCCACTTTTTCATCAAGTCATAGAAGGCAAAAATGAAATCGCCTTTTCGCTTTTTGAAGCAGACGATAAAGCCGATAATGGCGATATTTATTTACAAAAAAACCTTAAATTAAATGGCTTAGAATTATATGAAGAGCTAAGAGAGAAACAAGCTCGGTTTACTCTAGATATGTGTTTAGAATTTTTAGAACTTTATCCCGATATACAAGCAAAAAAACAAGTGGGCAAAGAAAGTTTTTATCCTAAAAGAAGTCCAAAAGATAGCGAGCTTGATATAAATAAAAGTTTAAATGAACAATTTAATCTCTTACGCATAGCTAGCAATGAAGATTTTCCAGCATTTTTTTACAAAGATGGTAAAAAATTTATACTCAAAATTTATCCAGATTCCATAGATAGATAAAGGTCTAAATAATTAGTATTTTATTTTTAAAAATTTTTAAAACAAAGCTCTATATATTTAAGCTTATAATTTTCTAAAAATAAAAATCTTAAAATTAAAAATTTTTCAAGAAAACTTGCAGGTTATCAATTTGCACAAAAATTTGGTTTTGGCGTTACCAAAGAAACAATCAAACATGATAAAAAAATTTTTATCATGCAATTAGTTTTTTTAAAAAAAGTCGATATAATGCAAAATAAGAACCATAAAAGGCAAAATCATGCAAATAGGAAATTTTAATACCGATGAAAAAGTTTTTATCATAGCAGAGCTGTCCGCAAATCACGCAGGAAGTCTTGAAATGGCACTTAAAAGCATAAAAGCAGCTAAAGAAGCAGGAGCAGATGCGATAAAAATTCAAACCTACACTCCAGATAGTCTCACGCTAGATTGCGATAAAGATGATTTTATCATCAAAGGGGGACTTTGGGATAAGCGCAAATTTTATGAGCTTTATGAAAGCGCTAAAACTCCTTATGAGTGGCATTCTCAAATTTTTGAAGCCGCACAGGATGCGGGTATACTTTGTTTTTCAAGTCCTTTTGCGAAAGAGGATATAGAGTTTTTAAAACGCTTTGATCCCATCGCCTATAAAATCGCCTCTTTTGAAGCAAATGATGAAAATTTCGTGCGTATGATCGCCAAAGAAAACAAGCCTACCATCGTTTCAACTGGTATTGCAAACGAAGAAGAGCTTTTTAAAATATGTGAAATTTTCAAAGAGGAAAAAAATCCTAATCTGATCTTTTTAAAATGCACTTCAGCTTACCCAGCACAAATTTCTGATATGAATTTAAAAGGTATTGCAAGTTTAAAAGAAAAATTTGGCGTTGAAGTAGGACTTAGTGATCATAGCTTTGGACACTTAGCTCCTGTTATGGCTGTTGCGCTTGGGGCTAGAGTGATAGAAAAACATTTTATGCTTGATAAAAATATAAAAAGCGAAGATAGTGAATTTAGTCTTGATTTTGATGAATTTAAAGCCATGGTGGAAGCAGTAAGAGAGGCTGAAAGTGCTTTGGGTGATGGCTCCTTAGCCTTAGATGAAAAAGGTCTTAAAAACCGCGTTTTTGCTAGAAGTTTATATGCAAGCAAAGACATCAAAAAAGATGAAATTTTTAGCGAAGAAAATGTAAAATCAGTGCGTCCTTCTTTTGGTCTTCATCCTAAATTTTACAAAGAACTTATAGGAAAAACTGCTACTAAAGATATAGAATTTGGCACAGCTTTAAAACAAGGAGATTTTCAATGAAAACCCTAGTAACAGGTGCAGATGGTTTTATAGGCTCTCATCTTTGTGAGAGTTTGGTTCAAAAAGGCTATAAAGTAAGAGCTTTAAGTCAATATAATTCTTTTAACTTTTGGGGACATTTGGAAAAAAGTCCTTATTTAAAGGATATGGAAGTTGTAAGTGGGGATTTAAGAGATAGCTTTTTTTGTGAAAAAATCACCCAAGGAATGGACGCTATTTTTCATCTTGGAGCTTTAATTGCCATTCCTTATTCTTACGAGGCACCGCAAAGTTATGTAGATACTAATGTAAAAGGTACTTTAAATATGCTAGAAGCTGCGAAGAAAAATGAAATTTCTCATTTTATACACACTTCTACAAGCGAAGTTTATGGCACTGCAAGATATGTGCCTATTGATGAAAAGCACCCTTTGCAACCTCAAAGCCCCTATTCTGCTAGTAAAATCGCAGCGGATATGATGGCGCTTAGTTATTATAATGCTTTTAATTTAAATGTAAATATTGCTCGCCCTTTCAATACCTATGGACCAAGACAAAGCGCAAGAGCCATTATACCCACTATCATAACACAAATTTTAAGTGGGACAAAAGAATTAAAACTTGGGAATTTAAGTCCGACAAGGGATTTAAACTTTGTCCTTGATACTTGCGAAGGCTTTATCTCGCTTTTGAAATTAAATCATTTTGGAGAAGTGTATAACATAGGCTCTGGGACTGAATACTCGATGCAAGAAGTGCTTGATCTTATACAAAAAATTCTAAATCAAAATGTAAAAATCATCCAAGATGAAAAAAGATTGCGCCCAAAAAATAGTGAGGTTTTTAGACTAAAATGCGATTCAAGCAAACTTCAAAATGCAACCCATTGGCAAAGCAAAATAAGTCTTGAAGAAGGCTTGAAACTAAGCATAGAATATTTTAGAGAAAATTTAGCAAGTTATAAAAGTGAAGTTTACAATGTTTGAAAATGAAATTGCTTTTATTAAAAAACTTTTCAATAAAGAAAAAATCGCCTTGCACGAACCTTGCTTTATCGGAAATGAAAAAAAATATCTCTTAGAATGCATTGATAGCGGTTTTGTTTCAAGCGTAGGTGAGTTTGTAGCGCGTTTTGAAGAAGCTTTAAAACAAAGAACAAAAGCTCGATTTGTTATCGCTACAAATACAGGCACCGCCGCACTTCATATCGCTTTACTTGCAAATGGTATTGATGAAAATTGTGAGGTGATTACCCAAAGTATTAGCTTTGTTGCAACGGCAAATGCTATTGCTTACACAGGAGCTAGGGCTATTTTTTTAGATATTGATGAAAATACTTTAAGTTTAGGCCCTAAAGCTTTACAAAATTTTTTAGAAAATCACAGCTATCAAAAAGATGGCTTTACTTACAATAAAATCACACATAAGCGCATCAAAGCTTGTGTTGTAATGCACACTTTTGGCCTTAGTGCTGACATAGAAAAGCTTTGCGAAATTTGTAAAAATTATAATATTTTTTTAATCGAAGATGCCGCCGAAGCTTTAGGAAGCACTTATAAAAACAAAGCTTTAGGTACTTTTGGAAAATGTGGAATTTTAAGTTTTAATGGAAACAAAATCATCACAGGTGGAAGTGGCGGAGCGATTTTATGCGATGATGAAAATTTGGCAAATCTTACAAAGCATTTAAGTACTACTGCTAAAATACCTCATCCTTATGAATACGATCATGATATCATAGGCTATAATTATAGACTGTGCAATATAAATGCCGCAATTTTACTTGCGGGACTTGAAAAGCTAGATTTCTTCCTAGAAAACAAAAGAGAATTGGCACAAATTTATAAGGAATTTTTTACAAATCATAAAGCTTGTAAATTTATAGATGAAAGAAAAAATTCAAAAAGCAATTTTTGGCTCAACGCTTTATGTTTTAAAGATGGAAATTTAAGAAATACATTTTTACAAGAATGTTTAGAAAACAATATTTTTGTGCGTCCTGTATGGAAAAGCTTACCTAGCCTTAAACCTTTTCAAACTTGGCAAAAAGATGAGCTTTTAAATACTCAAAAATTAGAAAAATGTTTGGTAAATTTACCTAGCAGTGTAAGATTAAACTAGGAATAATATATACCAATATTTTATAAGATATAAAAATATTGTATATGTAAACAAAAATTTTTATCAATAAAAAGCTTTAAAAACAGTATTTTAAACAGGAAAATAAAACACATATCTTATATATTACAAATATAAAATAAGAATATATTAAATTAATGTTCGATATAATCTAAACATTTTTTAAAAAAAATAATAAATAATTAAGGGGGAAACCAAATTGCTTTACTGTGATCATTGTGTCATGCCAAATACAAGGCCTGGTATAAAATTTTTCAAAGATGAAAAAGGTAAAAACATCTGTTCTGCTTGTATCAATCATAAAAACAAAGAAAAAATTGACTATAAAGCAAGATTTAAAGAGCTTGAAAATCTATGTGATAAATACCGCAGAATGAATGGTAAATTCGAATACGATTGTGCTATAGCTGTAAGCGGAGGCAAGGATTCACATTTTCAAGTGCATGTCATGAAAGAAAAACTTGGAATGAATCCTATTCTTTTTAGCGTTGAAGATAATTTTACCATGACACAAGCAGGCAAGAAAAATCTTAAAAATTTAAGCGAAACTTTTGGTTGTCATATCATTAGCTTAAAACCTGATATCAAAACTCAAAAAAAAGTTATGCTAAAAACCTTTGAAAAATATGGAAAACCTACTTGGTTTATTGATAGACTGATTTACAGCTATCCTTTTGCTATGGCTTTAAAATTTAATACACCTTTATTGGTTTATGGGGAAAATGTAAGTTATGAGTATGGGGGGGGGGACGACAAAGAAACGCCTAGTGCAAAAGCGATCTTTGAAAATGGGGTTGCAAGCGATTTAGATATAAATGAATTTATTGATGATGAAATAAAAGAGGAAAATCTTCAACTTTTCTTTAATCCAAGCGCTGATGATCTTAATAAACTTGATCCGATTTATCTTAGTTATTTTATAAAATGGAATTCTTACTCAAATTATATCTTTGCTAAAAGTCGTGGATTTAGTGATTTGCAAAATGAGTGGGATAGAAGTCATTGTGCTGAAAATTTTGACCAAATTGATACCATAGGATACATACTGCACGCTTGGATGAAATATCCAAAATTTGGTCATGCAATGGCAAGTGATTACGCATCTCGTTTTGTGCGTTATGGAATGATGAGTAGAGAAGAAGCTGTAAAAATCGTGAAAGAAAAAGATCATAAACTAGACAATAAATGTATTGAAGATTTTTGTAATTTTACAGGCATTAGCAAGACTACTTTTTGGAAAATTGTTGAAAAGCATTACAATCTTGAACTTTTTTACAAAAATGAATTCAATGAATTTAAACTTAAAAATCCATTAAAATAAAGGAAATAAAATGCAAAATTCACTTCAAACCTATACTCAAAAATATGATGAAAACAATTATGGACTTTTATATCCTGATTCTCATGTAATACGATTTTATGAAAGAATTTTAAAATACAAACTTGGCATTACAAGCGGAAATTTACTTGATTTTGGTTGTGGCAATGGGGTTCATTCTAAGTATTTTTTAGATAAGGGCTTTAAACCTTTTGGCATAGATATTGTGCCAAGTTTGCAAAAAAATTGGGATGCAAAAATCAAAATTTCAGGGGGGGGGGGATTGTAAAATCATAGAGCCAAATTCTAGTATCAAAGGGCTTTTTGATGAAAAAATGGATATTGTCTTTGCAAATCAAAGCCTTTATTATATCCCTAAAACAGAACTTAAACAAAATATCTTAGAATTTTATGAATGCTTAAATCAAGGTGGAATACTTTTTGCTACAATGATGAGTGAGAAAAATTACTATTTCTCTCATAGCGAAAAAGAAAATGAAAATGGATTGCGTAAGGTTAGTATACAGGGTCGCTTAAACGAAACAACCTACATTCATTTTGCTAAAAGTATTGATGAGTTGCAAGAACTTTTTAAGCCTTTTGAAGCCTTATTTTTGGGTGATTATGATCCTATTAATTTTTATAATTTTGAAGGCTCGGCTCATCATTTTATTTACATTGGTATAAAAAGATAAAAATTTTTTGCCTTTATTGAAGGCAAAATAAAGGTAAAAAAATGAAAAAAGCTTTAATCATAGCAGAAGCAGGGGTTAATCACAATGGTGATTTAAATTTGGCCAAAAAGCTGATCGAAGTTGCTGCCAAAAGTGGAGCTGATTTTGTTAAATTTCAAAGTTTCAAAGCCGAACTTTGCGTGAGTAAAAATGCTAAAAAAGCAGCTTATCAGCTAAAAACCACAGCTAAAGATGAAAGTCAATTAGAAATGATTAAAAAACTAGAGCTTGACTTTAATGCACACCAGCTTTTAATCTCTCATGCTAAACAATGTGGTATCGCTTTTCTTTCAACGGCTTTTGATTTAGAAAGTATTGAACTTTTAGATGATTTAGGACTTGAAGTTTTTAAAATTCCAAGCGGAGAAATCACAAATTTGCCCTATCTAAAAAAAATTGCAAAATTAAATAAAAAAATCATACTCTCCACAGGAATGTCAAATTTGGGCGAGATAGAAGCGGCTTTAGAAGTACTTTGCAAAGAAGGCACCCAAAGAGCAAATATCACCCTACTTCACTGCACTACCGAATACCCCGCACCCTTTAATGAGGTTAATTTAAAAGCTATGCAAACCTTAAAAAATGCTTTTAATCTTGATGTAGGCTATTCAGATCACACCAAAGGTATACATATTTCTTTGGCCGCTATCGCCTTAGGGGCAAGCGTGATAGAAAAGCATTTTACCTTAGATAAAAATATGTCAGGACCTGATCATAAAGCCTCTTTAGAACCTGATGAGCTTCAAGAACTTTGCACAAAAATTAGAGAAATCGAAAGTGCTTTAGGTGATGGCATAAAACAAGCAAGCAAAAGCGAAAGAAAAAATATCGAAATTGCAAGAAAAAGCCTAGTAGCTAAAAAGAAAATCAAAAAAGGAGAAATTTTTAGCGAAGAAAACCTTACCACAAAACGCCCTGCTAGTGGTATAAGTGCGATGCGTTATGATGAGTATTTGGGCAAAAAAGCCAGTAAAGATTATGAAGAAGATGAGCTAATCCATGAGTAAAAGAAAAATTTGCATAGTCAGCGCAACAAGGGCTGAGTGGTATCTTTTAAGAAATTTATGCCTTGAAATACAAAATGATAAGGACTTAGAGCTCCAAATTATCGCTACAGGAGCGCACTTAAGCCCCGAATTTGGACTAACTTATAAAGAAATAGAAAAAGAATTTAAAATCGCTAAAAAAATTCCTATTTTACTCGCAAGCGATGATAAAATAAGCCTTTGCAAAGCTATGGCTTTAGCAAATATTGGCTTTAGCGAAGCATTTGAAAGCTTAAAACCTGATATCGTAGTAATTTTAGGCGATCGTTATGAAATGTTAAGCGTGGCTAGTGTATGCTTGATGATGAATCTTCCCATAGCCCATCTTTGCGGCGGAGAGCTTACCTTAGGAGCCATTGATGATAGCATAAGACATAGCATTTCTAAAATGGCACATTTGCATTTTGTAAGCACTCAAACTTATAAAAATCGTCTTTTGCAACTTGGAGAAGAAAAAAATCGTGTATTTAATGTCGGATCTTTGGCAAGTACTATTATGAAAAATATCAATTTTTTGGATAAAAATGAGCTTGCAAAAGTCTTAGAATTTGACTTAGGACAAAATATTTATTTAATTACCTATCATCCTGTAACTTTAAATTTAAAAAATTCTAAAAAGGAAATCGATATTTTATTAAAAACTTTAGACGAGCTTAATAATGCAAGTTTGATTTTTACCAAAGCAAATGCAGATGAAAATGGGCTTTTGATCAATGAAATTTTAAAAGACTACTGCGAAAAAAATCCTAAAAAAGCTAAACTTTTTGACAATCTTGGCTCACAAAAATATCTTAGCATTATGAAAATAGCTAAAGCCATGATAGGAAATAGCTCAAGCGGTATAAGCGAAAGTCCTTTCTTTAAAACCCCTTGTATCAATATAGGATCAAGACAAAAAGGGCGTTTAAGAACTCAAAATATCATTGATTGTGAATTTGAAAATTTAGATCAAGCTTTTGAAAAGCTAGAAAGCAAAGATTTTAAACAAGCTTTACATCATTTTAAAAACCCTTACGAAAATGACAAAAATCCAAATATAATCATAAAAACTTGCCTAAAAAACGCGAATTTGGATACAATTTTACAAAAAAATTTCATTGATTTAAGGCAAAACCTTGGATATAAATAAACTCAAACTCACACCTGATTCTAGCATTGAAGAAGCCTTAAAAGTAGTAGGAAAAGAACGCGTTCGCCTTGGAATCATTGTCGATAAAAAGGATAAATTCTTAGGTGTCATCAGTGATTCAAATATCAGAAAAGCTTTGATAAAGGGTAAAAATTTACAAAGCAAAATCAAAGATATCTATACTAAAAATCCTATTACCATCAAAGAAAATACAAGCAAGAATGAACTTTTAAAACTAAGTGCAAAGACTGATATTTATGATTTTCCTGTGCTAAATGACAAAAAAGAAATCATTTCTATAAAATCCATTTCTTCCTTGTTAAACCGCCAAGTAAATTCAAATTTTGTCATCATAATGGCAGGTGGACTTGGAACCCGTTTAAAAGAATTGACCAAAGATACTCCAAAACCTATGCTAAAGGTTGGAAAAAAGCCTATTTTAGAAAGTATAGTGCAAAAATTAAAAGAGCAAAATTTTGAAAATTTTATCTTTTGTGTAAATTATAAAAAACAAATTATCGAGGATTATTTTAAAAAAGGTAAAAATTTTGGTGTAAAAATTTCTTATATCAAAGAGCGCAAAAAACTAGGTACAGCAGGGGCTTTAAGTCTTATCAAGCAAGATTTTAAAGAAAGCTTTATCGTAATGAATGCAGATATTTTAACCGAGCTCAATTTTAACGAGCTTTTAAAAGCACATAAAGATTCTAAAGCTTTAATGAGTGTGTGTGTAAGAGAATTTGAGCAGCAAATTCCTTTTGGGGTGATAGAACAAAATAAAGGCTTTATCACAAATATCACAGAAAAGCCGGTGCAAAAATTTTTAGTAAGTGCAGGAATTTATGTATGCGAGCCTGAAATGTTAGAACTTTTAAATAAAAACGAATACCTTGATATGCCAGAGCTTATTAAACTAGCGATGCAAAAAGGTAGAGTAAATACTTATTTAATCCATGATTATTGGATCGATATAGGAAGACTTGATGAGTTTGTCAAGGCAAATGAGGATTTTAAATGAAAGTTTTAATCATAGGCTTTGGGAGCATAGGAAAAAAACATTTTTTAGCCTTAAATGAACTGAGATTTTTAGTAGATGTGCTTTCAAAAAGCTATGAATTTTCGCATTTTGAAGGTAAAAACTTTAGACTTTTTAAGGATTTAGAAGAATTAAATTTACAAGATTATGACTTATTTATCATCGCAAATATCACTACAAGTCATTTTAAAACTCTTGAATTTTTAGATCAAAATGTAAAAGAAAAAATCATACTTGTGGAAAAACCTTTATTTCAAAAGGATATGGAGTTTATTCCTAGCAACAATAATCAAATTTATATTGCTTATCTTTTAAGATTTCATCCTATGATTCAAGATTTAAAACAACTCATCGATGAAAAAGAAGTTTATTTTGCTAAATTTATTTGCAATTCTTATTTGCCTAATTGGCGAAAACTTGATTATAGGCAAAATTATAGCGCCAAAAAAGAGCTAGGTGGTGGGGTAATGCTTGATTTATCCCATGAGATTGATTTGGCTTTTTATTTTTTTAAAGAACTTTCTTTAAAATTTTCTCAAAATTTAAAAATTTCAGAGCTTGAAATAACAAGTGATGATTTTACTTTTTTGGCATTGAGTGCGAAAAATACTTCAATTCATATCGAGCTTGATTATTTTTCAAAATTAACTCAAAGAAAAATTCTTTTTCACACCAAAGAAAATAGCTTTGAAGCCGATTTAGTTCATAATAAATTAAATATTTATGACAAAACTAACAATTTTAAAAGTAAAACTTATGAAAATGATACTTTTAAAACCTTACAAAATATGTATAAAGCGATCCTAGAAAAAGATCAAAATTTATGTACTTTAGGAGAAGCAAGGAGGGTTTTAAGATTGTGTGATAAGGCAAGAAATGAGTGAAATTTTATGCACAATTTGTGCAAGAGGTGGAAGCAAAGGTGTTAAAAATAAAAATATACGCAAGATTAACGATCTTGAGATGATAGCTTATAGCATTATCCAAGCTAAAAATTCAAAACTTTTTAAACATATCGTTATAAGCACAGATAGTGAGGAAATAGCCAAAATAGCGCTAAAATATGGCGGCGAAGTTTTTTTCAAAAGAGAAGCTCATCTAGCAAGCGATACAGCTGCTAAAATTCCTGTAATGCGTGATGCTTTGTTAAGAAGTGAAGAGTATTTTAAATGCCAATTTGACACCTTAATCGATCTTGACGCTTCAGCGCCGCTTAGATCTAGTGCTGATATCATAAAAGCTTTTGAAACATTTTGTCAAAATCAAAATGATAATCTAATCACCGCTGTTCCTGCTAGACGCAATCCTTATTTTAATCTAATCGAAGTGCAAGATGGAAAAGTTGTAAAATCCAAATCAGGAAATTTTACCACACGCCAAAGCGTACCTAAATGTTATGATATGAATGCAAGTATTTATATATTTAAAAGAGATTTTTTACTGCAAAATGATAGCGTTTTTGGTAAAAATACAGGGCTTTTTATCATGGATGAAAGCACTGCTTTTGATGTAGATAGCGAGCTTGATTTTAAAATAGTAGAATTTTTGATCAAAGAAAAAAACTTACAAGCAAAGGATTTTTAATGCTAGAAAATAAAATTATATTTGTAGCAGGAGCTTGTGGACGCATAGGCAAGGCGCTTTGTAAAAAGATATTGCAAAACAAAGGCATAGCCATTTTAGCCGATATCAATGAAAATCATTTATCTATATTAAAAACAGAACTCGAAAATGAGTTTAAAAAAGAGCTTTTAAGTCTTAGGCTTGATATTACTTCTAAAGAAAGCTTAAATTGTGCCATCGATCAAGCTTTTGAAAAATACTCTAAAATCGATAGCTTTGTAAATTCTAGCTATCCTGTAGGAAAAGATTGGGGCAAGATAGCTTATTATGAGGCTTCATATGAGCAAATTTGCGAAAGTTTAAATTTGCATTTGGGTGGATTTATCTTAGCTTCGCAAGAATTTGTGAAATTTTTTAAAAAACAAAGTTATGGCAATATCATCAATCTTAGCTCTATTATGGGGGTTTTTGCGCCTAAATTTGAAAATTATGAAAATACCACCATGCAAAGTTCTTTGGAATACAGCGTGATCAAAGCAGGAATTAATCATCTTGGTGCTTGGCTCGCAAAAGAGCTTTTTAATACAAACATTCGTGTAAATACCTTAGCAAGTGGTGGAATTTTAGATAATCAAGCTAATATTTTTTTAGAAAAATACCGCAAATGCTGCGCAAGTAAGGGCATGTTAGATGCAGAAGATATTTGCGGAACCTTGGTATTTTTACTCAGTGATGAGAGCAAATTTGTCACAGGACAAACCTTAGTTGTAGATGACGGATGGGGGCTCTAATGAATAATGAACTTTTTTTAAAAAATACCCAAGCGCTTTTTGAAGTAGACCAACCTTTAGCATATGCGTTAAGAATTTTAAAAAATATCGAAAATTATAATATAGATAAAAATAGTGATGGTTTAAATATAATCAATAAGCAAATGCAAAAAATATATGAAAATCCCAATCAAGAACTTTTAGATCAACTTGTCTATTTTCAAACTCACTATAAAAAATATCCTGTTTTATTTTTTTATGGTTTTGGAAATGGTATGCTTTATAAAACCTTGTGTGAGAATAAAAATCATAAACATATCATTGTCTTTGAAAACACCTTAGAGTTAATAGCTTTAGCTTTTAGTTTGTTTGATTTTAGTCAGGAAATAAAAAGTGAAAAATTAATCCTATTTTATACACCAAATATTACAACAGCACAACTTACTACACTTTTTACTCATCCAAATATTTATAATTGTCTCAAAATTTATAAATTGCACATACATTCTAATTTTTATCAACAATTATACAACCAAGAGATAAAAAATTTAAACACAAAACTAAGTGAAACTATTAAATTTATAGCTTTAAATTATGGAAATGATCCTAAAGATTCTTTAATAGGCATAAAACACACCTTAGAAAATCTTCCAAAAGTTTTAAACCATGGGATTTTTCAAGATTTTCTCAAAGAAAGAAGGGGTAAAGTTAAAAATGCTATCATAGTTTCGACAGGCCCAAGCCTAACCAAACAGCTTCCTTTATTAAAAAAATATGGTCATAAAATGACCATATTTTGTGCAGATTCTTCTTATGCGATACTTGCCAAAGCGGGTATCAAACCAGACTATGTTTTATCCTTAGAAAGAGTGCATTATACCAGTGAATTATTTAATAATGATTTTAAAGATTTTGATAAAGATATTTTATTTATTATAAGCTCTTTAACTCACAAAAATACTCTTCACTATCTTGAAAAAAACAATAGAACATATATGCTTGTACACCGTCCTCTAGAATCTGCAGGAATACTAAAGCTTGATAATTTTGGATATATAGGAGTTGGATATAGTGTAGCCAATATGGCTTATGAACTAGCAAGTGCTTTAAGACATGAAAATATCATTCTTATAGGTCAAGATTTAGCTTATGCTGAAGATGGAAGCTCTCATCCAAAAGATTATCTTTACCTAGAGCAAGCAGATAATACAGACAATACTACTACTTTAGCATATGGAAAAAATGGACTAGTAAAAACAACATTGACATGGAATTTATTCAGACAAACTTTTGAAAAAGACATATTTTGGACGAAAGAAAAATTAAATATCAACACCTATAATTGCACCGAAGGTGGAGCATATATAGAAGGCAGCATAGAAAAACCTTTTCTTTGGGCTTGTGAAAATTTATTAGATGAAAGCCTCAACAAACCTTTTTCTTTTCCAAAAAGTTTATCAAAAAAAGAGGCGAATGATAAGATCGATAAAATAAAAAAAATACTACAAAGTGCTATTTTGCAAGCAAATAAATTGATCAAAAGCACTCAAAAAGAACTTAATAAACTTAAATTTGAGTTAAATAGAGATGAAATTAATCTTCAAACCTTAGAAAAAATTCGAAAAAAATTACTTATCTCTTTTAAAGAATATAAAAAACTTAAATTGTTTAATGAGCTCAGTAGAGCTTTATATTTTCACAATGAATGTGAAATTGTAAAATATGAAGCTATGGATGATGAAAACCAAAAAAAATATCTATCTCACTTTTTAAAACTTCAGTATAATTGGTTTGCACAAGGACTTGGATATCTAGATACTCAAAACAAAATCATACAAGAAGCTTTACAAAATTGGCATTTTGACGATATAAAAGAATGAAAGAATACACAGGAAAAGAAATGAATTTTACCTCAAATCAACAAGAAATATTTAAGCAAAATATCAATGCTCTAGTTAACGAAATACTTAGAAAAAAATTACAAAAAATTAAAAATACTAAATTTGAACTTCTCTTGGGTAACGATAACCTAGATATCAATTTAAGAAATACAAAGGATAACACCCTTCTTTATATAAATACCATTGATGAATTAAACTCTATGTTAGAAATTTACAATGACAAATATTTACTTTATCCTGTGCTTTATTTCTATGGATTTGGAAATGGAATTTTATTTAAAGCCTTGCTTCAAAACAAACACCGCCAACATATAGTAATTTTTGAAAATGATATAGAAATTCTTTGGATAATGTTTCATCTTTTGGATTTTTCTTGTGAAATTAAAAAAAATAAAATTATTATATTTGATACCAATGAAATTAATATCAAAGATTATGAAATGTTAACCCTTACAAAACCATTTATATCCTTTTTAAGAATTTATTTTTTAGAACTTTCAAGTAGCTATTATGAAAAAATGAATAAAGATATCCAAAAAGTTAATAAAAATTTAATGGAATACTTTAAAAAAGCTATGATAGGCTATGGTAATGATCCGCTAGATGCTCTTCAAGGTATAGAACAATTTGTTCATAATCTTCCCAAAATGCTTACTCATTCTAGCTATAAGGAATTAATCAACAAAAGAAAAAATTTAAGCAAAACTGCTATCATTGTTTCAACAGGACCAAGTTTAATCAAACAACTACCTTTGCTTGAAAAATATCAAAATAAAGCCACGATTTTTTGTGCAGATTCTTCTTATCCTATTTTGGCTAAACATAACATAAAGCCTGATTATGTCTGCATGCTTGAAAGAACAAGTTTAACAGCCGAATTTTTTAATCATGATTTTAAGGATTTTGATAAAGATATAGTCTTTATATGCGCATCTTTGATACACCCTAATGCTATCGCTTATCTAGAAAAAAATAATAGAGAATATATACTCATATCAAGATTTTTATCTTTTGCTCTCTTTATTGCTTGTCATGATTATGGATATTTTGATCAAAGTCCTAGTGTCGCACATATGAGCTATATAATAGCGGCTAAGCTTTGTCATAAAAATATCATTTTTATAGGACAAGATTTAGCCTATGCAGAAAATGGGGATTCGCACCCTCAAGAATATCAAAACTCATCAACATTTGAAAGTAATATATATCAAAAAATAGAATGTCTAGGATATGGTGGTAAAAATTCTGTAAAAACGCATTCTATTTGGCTACTCTTTAAACAAATTATAGAACAACTTATTTTAGATTATCCATATATTAATACTTATAATTGCACAGAAGGCGGAGCATGGATAGAAGGAACTATAGAACAATCTTTTAAAACAACTTGTGATAAACTTCTGCTCGATGATTTAAACAAACCCTTTATTAAGCTTAAAAAACCAAATATTCAAAAACAAAATGAACTTATGCTCAAATCTTATGCAAAAATCTACAAAAGCATAAAACACTGTATAGAATTTAAAAAGCAGACTTTAGCTACTATTGAGGATATAGAATCTAGCTATACAACTTTAAATTATTTAAGCTTAGAAGAAAGTAAGGAAATTTTAGATATCTTGATTCAAATTATTGATAATTTTAAAACCAAACTAGAAAATGTTAATATGGTCGATTTTTATGAAATTTTAGGACCGCTTTTAATGCAATTTGAATTGAATCTTGCTAGGATTTATGTTTTAAATCCAAAAACTCTAGAAGATAGTTTTAATAAATCTGTATTATGGATCAAAGAACATTTAGAATTTATACATATGGTTTATGGACACATAGAAGCCCAAGAAAATGCTTTATTTAAAAATATCATACCATTAGAAGAAGAGCTGAAAAAAAGAGGGTTTAAAAAATATTTACAAAGGATAAAAAATGCAAACAAGTGATATTTTTAAAAAAAATTTAGATTCTATGAAAGGAAATGTATATAAGAAGTTAAAAGAAGAGCTAAAAAATTTTCAGGAGCTTAGAGACTTTTCTTTTACCATAGGAAAAGATTCTTTAAATATAAATCTGATTTGTAAAAAAAACCTAAAAAAAATTTACCAAGATCCAGTACAAGAACTTAATGAAAATTTAGTTTTTTATCAACAAAATTACTATAATCATCCTTTTTTATTTTTTTATGGATTAGGTAACGGAATTTTATATAAAGCACTATTAAAAAATCTAAACCATAAAAGGATTGTCATTATAGAAAAGGAACTAGAAATTATATTTATCGTTCTAAATTTCATTGATTTTAGTGAGTATTTGTTCAATGGGCGCATAGCTATAATATATTCTTCTGATTATAATAACAACACCGCAGAGCTTATTTTTTCATTGACAAATATTAATCTTTTTTTTAAAACATATCAAATCAACATTCACTCTGCTTTTTATGAAACATATCAAGAAGATATTAAAAAAATTAATAATATCAATCTTCAAACTATAAAATATCTTACTCTAAAAAAAGGGACAGACCCTTCAGATGCTATGTTAGGAATCGAACAGGCTATTTGGAATTTACCAGAAATGTTCAAGCATTATAGCTATAAAGAATTATTACAAAAAAGAAAGGGTTTAAATAAAAACGCCATCATTGTTTCTACAGGACCTTCGCTCACTAAGCAACTTCTTTTACTAAAACAATATGCCAACAAGGCTATTATATTTTGTGTGGACTCTTCTTATTCTATACTTGCTAAGCATAACATCAAGCCCGATTATGTATTATCTCTAGAAAGAATTCCTTTAACTTCAGAATTTTTTAATAATGATTTTGGAGAATTTGACAAAGACGTTTTGTTTATTTTACCAAGTTTAACTCACCCCAATTCAATCAAATACTTAAATAAATTTAAAAAAGATTACATGCTAATAGCTAGATATCTACCTTTTATGATTTCTTTAAACCTTAAAGATAATGGTTATATAGGAGGCGGTATGAGTGTGGCTCATGTAGCTTACGAATTAGCAATTTCATTAGAGTGTAAAAATATTATTTTAATAGGGCAAGATTTAGCTTATAATAAAGAAGGGAAATCCCATACAGATGACTATATAAACCTAACTTTGCACGAAAAGGATTTTGAACGAGATAAGGGTCGCTTTACCACTACAGCTTATGGTGGCAAGGGAACAGTTGAAAGTTCTGAAATTTGGACTTTATTTAGAAAAATATTTGAAAACTATGCAATCAATAATAAAAAATGCATTAAAATCTACAACTGTACTGAAGGTGGGGCAAGAATAGAGGGAACCATAGAAAAACCTTTTGAGGAAATATGCGAAGAAATACTTGAAAGCGAAATTAAAAAACCTTTAATAAAACTAAAAAAGAAGACAAAAAAAGAACAATTTGAACATATGCTCAAAAGCTATCAAAAAATCAAAAAAAATATACAACTTGCACTCAGTTTTCAAAAAGAATGCAAAAAAACTCTTAGAAAAATTCAAAAAATCACTCTTAAAAACGAATATATTAATATGGATGATATTGTAAAAGATATAGATAACATAAGAAACAAACTGAGCAACAAAAGATACTTTTTTTTACATGAAATTTTAGGACCTAGTCTATATCATGAAGAAAGTTTAATTGCCCCTATTTATATCCAAAGTGTTAACAATGAAAGCCAAAGACAAAATAAAATTCTATCTTGGATTTATGCTAACGAATCTTTAATTGAAACTATAATTGATCTCATAGAAAGTCAAAACATAAGAATTAAAAAAGCCATTATCCCTTTACAAGATGAATTAGAAAAAAGAAATTTAATCTAAAGAGCAAAAATTTGCTCTTTAGAAAAATTATTGTAAAAGTTTTAAGACATTTTGTTGCACAGCGTTAGCTTGGCTCATAGCATATGAACCCGACTGCGCAAGGATATTGTACTTAGAAAAATTTGCACTTTCTGCAGCGAAATCCACATCTCTTATGGTTGATTCTGCTGCTTTAACATTTACCTGGGTTACGGTAATATTATTTATCGTTACTTGGAGCTGATTTTGCACAGCACCTATATCTGCTCTGATTT